>NZ_JBGEWD010000001.1:0-549822 GCF_041205085.1 Clostridium moutaii | reverse complement strand
TAACCGAAGGGTTGGAGGTTCGAGCCCTCTCCACGGAGCCATTTTTATTTTTTTGAGATATTAGTCTGCAGCCCAGATGAATTTTGGGCTGCTTTTTTATTATCTTTTTAAGTTTATTTATAGGATAAAACTACTACAGTGCTTACAATACATATTCCTCCTATAATGTCAGATGCACCAAAAGGTATATTTAACCACATTATAGATACAATGGTGGCGGATAAAGGTTCAATACAAGACAGTAAACTTGTTTCTGATGCTTTTATGTATTTTGTACTTGCCGAATACCAATAAAAAGATAAGAGAGTTCCAAATACAATTATAAATAGTATACCCAGTATTGAATTGAAATTATATTGGCCTTTGATTTCCCAGGCAGGATGTACAAAAGAAAAAGCTAGTCCACCTAAAAGCATCCCCCATCCAATTACAATATCACATCCCCATTTTTTAATTATATAAAAAGGTTGCAGTACATAAAATGCTGCAGCAAAAGCTGATAAGATTCCCCAGAATAAAGCTGAGTTAGAAATAGCCAGAGAATGAATATTACCTTTGGTAACAATAAAAAATGTACCTAGTAAAGCTAGTATAATTGACAAGTATTCTCTTGGACTTGGCAACTTTTTAGAATAAATTGCAAGATAAAATACAATAATTACCGGACTTAGATACTGAAGTATAGTTGCTGTAGCTGCATTTCCATATTTAATGCAGACGAAATATCCATATTGAGTTCCTATTAAACCAAATGTGCTAAATAATATAATATGTCTTCGACCGTATTTAGATTTCCATATGTCAAATATTTTTTTACCTTTTTTAAAATATAGCAGTATTAAAAAAATAATTCCAGATGATAAAAGGCGGATATCTGTAAGCCATTCAGGGCTTATATTTTTATATTGAAAAAGATATTGGGCTATTGGACCCGATATACCCCAGAACATTGAAGATATAACTACCAGTAGTATACCTTTGGTTCTGGGATGAAATTCTAGTATAAGTTTGTCATTCATGTGCATTCCTCTCAATGTAATATAAACTATTCTTTAGCTATCTTGCTTCCATCACTTGTAAGCAAGATAGTCCCATCTATATCGGTTCTATAAATTTGTATGCCTTTCTTTTTAAGTTTATTTATTGTTTTTTTAGTTGGATGACCATATTTATTATTCTTGCCACAGCTTATTACAGCTACTTTAGGGTTGACTTCATTTAAAAATTCCTCCGAAGTAGAACCTGAACTTCCATGATGTCCAACTTTTAATACATCTGCTGAAAGATCATAATTTTTATCTATCATCTCTCTTTCACTTTCATTTTCAGCATCTCCTGTGAATAAAAATTTGGTGTTCCCATAAGCGATTTTTAGAACCACGGAATAATTATTGGTATCTTCATAATCTGTGCTATTAGGGGCTAACACTTCAGCTGTAGTATTTTTCCCCAGGTTCAATTCAGTAGCATGGGGACTTGGGACGTTTATTTTCATATTTTTTCTTTTTAATGCAGTTATCATGCTCTCAAAGGTTCTGGTATTAGATGTTTTCTTTGGAGCGTAAAATTTATGTATGTTATATTTTTTTATAACTGAACTCATGCCGCCTATGTGGTCCTCATCCGGGTGAGTTGCAATTACATAATCAAGTTTTTTTATACCTTGTCCGGATAAATAGGACAGTAACTTATCTTTACTATCATTTGGACCTGCGTCTATTAGAAGGTTTTTCCCATTGACTTGAATGAGTTCACTGTCACCCTGACCGATGTCTATATAATGTACTCTAAGTTGAGGTGATTGAGTTTTTTGGTTTAATACATTGATATCACCAGCACATCCAGAAAATAAAAAAAGCATTGACAGGGACATGCTGATTATATTTAAATATTTTTTTATGAAATTCACAATTTGAATAACTCCTTTCCCGATCCTCTAATATATTAATTTTCAATATAAATTTTTTCAGATATTCTTTGTTTTATAATATAGGATAGATTTGACATCTCTTCTTTTGAAAGATTATCCGTATATATGGGTTTACATATGGTCATTTTAACATCTGCTGGTTTTATTATATTGTGTTTATTACCTTCTCTTAATTTATAACTTCCATCTATGGCAATAGGAACAATAGGAACTTTGGATTTAAAAGCTAATTTTAAACTTCCCTTTTTAAATTCGCCTATTTTAGGGCCTTTACTTCTAGTACCTTCAGGGAATATCACCATACTGTGTCCGCTCTTTAAGATTTTGATACCTTCATTTATGGATTTTATGGATTCACGTATATTCTGTCTATCTATAAAAACGCAATTGATTTGTTTCATCCAGTAGGTAATCAATCTAAATTTGGTTATTTCTTTTTTTGCTATAAACCCGACTGTCCTATTAAGTGATGAAATTATTATAGGTATATCAAAAAATCCCTGATGATTGGCGATAAACAGACAGGGAACCTGCGGAAGATTTTCTTCTCCCTCTATTTTAACTCTGGCATTAACAAGGTTTAAAATAAAAATTGCCCAATCTTTTACACAATTGTATATATATTTTTCAATATCCTCTTTATTGCCTATTTTTTTTATTTTATCCAATTTAAATTTTTTTACCCAGGTATTTACCATATAAAGAATAAAAATCAGGTAAAACAAAATGGTTTTTAACATGAACTAATTCCTCCTTATAGAATTTTATTTATGAGTTCTAAATATTACCGTATCTATTATATCATATTCAATTATCATATATATACTGAATAAACAATTTAACTTTATAATGAAAAGATTTACATGTAAGATGTAAAATTATATTTTCGAGCAGCACAATAATAGTGAAATCAACTGTAAAGCCAATATGCATAATAAAAAATCCTATTTTATGGACTAATTGTATATAATGAAGGTTTTAATTCAACTATTATGGCAAGTAAAAAATATCTATTTGCTAACGAGAAATGAAAGTGTTACAATATAAGCATGTTTATTCTGGAATAAGCTAAATAAGCTGTGATTATTGAATAGATCTTTAAAATAACATATAAAGATATAAATTACATATGAAATAATTGAATGGAAATAATTCAAAAGTCCATTTAAAATTATAGATCCAATATTTTAAACCAAGGAGATGATTTAGATGAAAAAATGTCCCCCAAATTATAAATTAAATAATGTATGCAATCCTAATCTTTATAAGGATATATTTCCTTATGATGAAATCCCAAAAATAAGTTTTGATAAAATACAATTACCTATGGATTTGCCGGAGAAAATATACATTACGGATACTACCTTTAGGGATGGACAACAATCAATGCCGCCTTATACCACTAAACAGATAATAAAAATTTTTGATTATCTTCACCAGTTAGATAATGATTCTGGTATAATAAAACAAACAGAATTTTTTTTATATACAGAAAAGGATAGAAAAGCTGCCCAGATATGTATGGAAAGAGGTTATGAGTTTCCCGAAGTTACTTCATGGATAAGGGCTAATAAGGAAGATTTTAAATTAGTGAAAGAAATGGGAATAAAGGAAACTGGAATGCTTATGTCCTGTTCGGATTACCATATATTTAAGAAGCTTAAGATGACCAGACAGGAAGCTATGGATATGTATTTGGATATAGTAAGGGAAGTTTTAAACAATGGAATTCACCCGAGGTGTCATTTAGAAGATATTACAAGGGCTGATTTTTATGGATTTGTAGTACCTTTTGTAAATAAATTAATGGAATTGTCAAATCAGGCAAATATTCCTATAAAGATAAGAGTTTGTGATACTTTGGGATTAGGAGTACCTTACAGCGGTGTGGAGCTTCCAAGAAGTGTTCAGAAACTCATATATGGTCTTAGAAATATTTGCGGAGTACCTTCTAACTGTATAGAATGGCATGGCCATAATGATTTTTATAATGTAGTAAATAATTCTACAACAGCCTGGTTATATGGAGCAGATTCAGTTAATACTTCATTTTTAGGAATCGGGGAAAGAACTGGTAATTGTCCTTTGGAAGCAATGGTATTTGAATATGCCCAATTAAAAGGGAACACTAAGAACATGAATCTTCATGTCATAACAGAATTGACGGAATATTTTAAGAGAGAAATAAAATATGACGTTCCTACAAGAACTCCTTTTGTGGGAAAAGAGTTTAATGCAACTAGAGCGGGAATACATGCAGATGGGATATTAAAGGACGAAGAAATCTATAATGCCTTTGATACAAATAAAATTTTGGGTAAACCAATTGTTATAGCTGTAAATCAGTATTCAGGACATGCTGGAATTGCAGCCTGGATCAATACTTACTATAGATTGAAAGATGATGAAAAAATTGATAAGAAGGATAAGAGGATCAATGAAATAAAATTATGGGTGGATGAGCAGTACAAGATTGGAAGGACTACCATCATAGGAAATAATGAGTTGGAATTACTGGTCAGCAAATTAATTCCAGAAGTTATGAAAAAAAAAGAAGAAAGAGCTAGTTAGGCAGGAAAATTATAGGTACAGAAATGGAGGACAGAGATTTGGGATTGAATGTAGCACAAAAAATAATAAAAAGTCATCTGGTTAAAGGCGAAATGATACCAGGAAAAGAAATAGCAATAAGAATAGATAGAACTCTAACTCAGGATTCTACTGGAACTATGGCTTATCTTCAATTTGAAACACTTGGAATAGACAAGGTTAAAACAAAAAGATCCGTAGCTTATATAGATCATAATATATTACAGTCTGGACCTGAAAATGCAGATGATCACCTTTATATTCAAACTGTAGCAAAAAAGCATGGAATATATTTTTCAAGACCGGGAAATGGAATATGCCATCAGGTAAACTTAGAAAGATTTGGGGTTCCAGGAGATACTCTCTTGGGATCTGACAGCCATACTCCTACAGGAGGAGGAATCGGTATGCTTGCCATTGGTGCAGGTGGATTAGATGTGGCAGTAGCTATGGGTGGAAAAGAATATTATATAAATATGCCCCGTGTATTTAAAGTTAACTTGAAGGGAAGATTGAACTCATGGGTCAGTGCAAAAGATATAATTTTGGAAATGCTGAAGAGGCTTACAGTTAAAGGTGGAGTGGGAAGAATCTTTGAGTATACAGGAGAGGGAGTTAAAACACTGTCCGTACCTGAAAGAGCCACTATAACAAATATGGGGGCGGAACTTGGTGCTACGACATCCATATTTCCCAGTGATGATGTAGTACATGAATTTTTGAAGGCCCAGGGAAGAGAGAAAGATTTTTCTTATATTCAACCTGATGAAGACGCACTCTATGATGATGAAATGGAAATAGACTTATCTCTGCTTGAACCTATGGTGGCATGTCCACATAGTCCTGACAAAGTTGTTTCTGTTTCAGAACTGGAAGGTGTAAGAGTAAATCAGGTGTGTATAGGAAGCTGTACTAATTCTTCTTATATGGATATGATGAAGGTGGCCAATATTCTAAAGGGGAAAATTGTAGATGAAAATGTATCGCTTACCATATCTCCAGGATCAAGGCAGGTTTTAACCATGCTATCCAAAAATGGATCACTGGCTCTTATGATAGAAGCAGGTGCCAGAATACTTGAAAGTGCCTGTGGACCATGTATAGGCATGGGGCAGTCTCCAGCTACTAATGCTGTGTCTATTCGAACCTTTAATAGAAATTTTGAGGGAAGATCCGGTACAAAATCCGCTAAAATATATTTGGCAAGTCCTGAAATTGCAGCTGCTTCTGCACTGACGGGATATATTACGGATCCCAGAAAATTAGGAACACCTTTAGAAATAGAAATGCCCTCTAAATTTTTAATAGACGATAATATGATAATAAAATCTGAAAGTGCACAAAAAAAGGTTCGGGTAGTGAGAGGGCCTAACATAAAATCTTTTCCTAAAGCAAAACCTCTGGTAGATATTGTGGAGGGAAAGGCACTTACAAAGGTTGGGGATAATATAACAACGGATCATATAATGCCTTCTAATTCAAAACTTTTACCTTATAGATCCAACATACCTTATTTATCCGATTACTGCTTGGTTCCTTGTGATGAGGATTTTCCTAAGAAGGCAAAGGAAAATTCAGGAGGATTTATAATAGCAGGAGATAATTATGGACAAGGTTCTAGCAGAGAACATGCAGCACTTGTTCCACTTTATTTAGGTATAAAGGCGGTATTTGCCAAGTCATTTGCAAGAATTCACAGGGAAAATCTTATAAACAATGGAATATTGCCTCTGGTATTTGAAAATCCTAAAGATTATGAAAGTATAGAAATCATGGATGAATTGAAAATGGAAAATATGTTAAGACAAGTTGAGAACAACATAATTGTTGTAAAAAATAAAACAAAAGATGAAAAGTACAATATGTTATTCGATGTTACTCTTAGACAGAGAAATATGATAAAATATGGTGGACTATTAAATTTGGTAAAGAAAGATACTGAATAAAAATTCAAAAGATTTGAGGGGAATTTTATGAAGCACAGAGTAACTCTTATTCCAGGGGATGGGATAGGGCCAGAAGTAAGTGAAGCGGCAAGGAAAATTGTAAATGCCAGTGGAGTAGATATAGATTGGGACGTAGTGGAGGCTGGATCGGCCTTTATAAATAAATATGGAACCCCCCTTCCGCATACAGTTATTGAAAGTATAAAAGAAAATAAAGTGGCATTAAAAGGACCAATAACCACACCAGTGGGAAAAGGGTTCAGAAGTGTAAATGTAACTTTGAGAAAAAGTTTAAATCTATATGCCAATGTTAGGCCAATAAAAAGTTATGCAGGGGTAAAATCCAGATATGAAAATATTGATTTGGTTATATTTAGGGAAAACACAGAGGATCTTTATGCTGGAATAGAGCATATGATAAATGATGAAATAGCAGAGAGTATAAAAGTAATATCTAAAAGTGCCAGCAGAAAAATAGTAAAAGCAGCTTTTGAATATGCAGTTAACAATGGGAGAAAGAAAGTCACTGCCGTGCATAAGGCAAATATAATGAAGTTGTCAGATGGACTTTTTTTAAGAACTGCAAAGGAAGTTGCGAAAGATTATAATAATATAGAATTTGAAAACGTAATAGTAGATGCAATGAGCATGAAGCTGGTGTTAAATCCTGAAAAATATGATGTACTTGTAATGCCTAATTTATATGGAGACATATTATCGGATATGGCTTCGGGACTGGTAGGGGGACTCGGATTGGTTCCCGGAGCGAATATAGGGGAAGACGCAGCAATTTTTGAGCCGGCTCATGGCTCGGCACCTGATATTGCAGGCCAGAATAAAGCCAACCCTACAGCTATTATTTTATCGTCAGCTATGATGCTGAAATACCTGGGTGAAAGGAAATCGGCAGATAGAATTGAAAGGTCAGTTGAAATTGTATTAAATGAAGGAAAGTATTTTACTCCGGATTTAGGTGGAAATTCAACTACAGATGAATTCACACAGGCCATAATCTCAAAATTGAAATATATTATATAAAGAAACCCACCAGCTTGATAAACTGGTGGGTATATAAATTTTGGGAGAAAAACTTATATCATGATAAAAACTTATTTCATCTAATGTTAAGCTTTGGCAAGAGCCTGATCTAAATCGTATATGATATCATCAATATTTTCTACACCTATTGAAAGTCTTATAAGATCCGGAGTTACTCCAGCAGCTTTTTGTTGTTCTTCATTTAACTCTGCATGGGTTGTACTTGCAGGGTGAATTACAAGTGATTTTGCATCTGCTACATTTGCAAGCAGTGAGAATAATTTAACACTGTTTATAAATTTCTTTCCTGCCTCAAGTCCACCTTTTATTCCAAAGGTAAATATAGAACCCGCTCCCTTTGGAAGGTATTTCTTGGATAATTCCTTATATGGACTTCCTTCTAGTTCAGGATAATTTATCCATGAAACTTTTGGATGTTTGCTTAAGAATTCAACTACCTTCCTTGTATTTTCCACATGCCTTTCTACTCTAAGTGAAAGTGACTCCAATCCAAGTAAGAAATAAAATGCACTTTGAGGACTTAGTGTTGCACCGGTATTTCTCAAAAGCTGTACTCTGGCTTTTATAGCAAATGCTACAGGGCCTTGATCCGCATATACCAATCCGTTATAGCTCTCATCAGGTGTGGTGAAATCAGGAAATTTACCACTCGCCCTCCAGTCAAATTTTCCTCCGTCTACTATAATTCCGCCTATTGTAGTTCCATGTCCACCTATGAATTTAGTTGCAGAATGGACAACTACATCTGCTCCATATTCTATAGGTCTTACAAGGTATGGTGTTCCAAAAGTATTATCTATAATAAGAGGTATTTTATTTTCATGAGCTATGTTTGCCACAGCTTCTATATCCAAAACATTTATCCTTGGATTTCCTATGGTCTCAGCATAAACTGCTTTTGTTTTATCTGTAATTGCTTTTCTGATGTTTTCAGGATCATCAGGATCCACAAATGTTACATCAATTCCCAATTTCTTTAAAGTTACTGAAAATAATTCATATGTGCCACCATAAAGTGTGCTGGCGGAAACTATATTATCTCCTGCATTTGCTACGTTTAATATAGAATATAATATTGCTGCAAGCCCTGACGCAGTAGCAAGTCCTGCACTGCCTCCTTCAAGAGCTGCCACCCTCTGCTCAAATACATCTTCTGTAGGATTCATTATTCTGCCATAAACATTTCCTGGCTTTTTAAGCTGGAAAAAGTCAGCAGCTTCATCTGCATCTTTAAAAACAAAGGATGTTGTCTGATAAATTGGCACTGCCCTTGCTCCTGTAGTTGGATCTGGTACCTGACCTGCATGTACCTGTAATGTTTCAAAACTTAATTTTCTTTCTTCACTCATTTTTTACTTCCTCCTCATATTTCTTTTAATATATTAAATATTCTGGACGAAACTTCTATATAATTTGGCAAAATAAAAAGTCTTCTTGCAGATGAGATACAAGAAGACTTTTCTTCATGCTCCTCATCTTTCAGGTTATATATACATATATACCTGCTGGAATTAGCACCGTTGAATGAAAATGATCATTCAGGTTGCCGGGCATCATAGGGCCAGTCCCTCAGCCGCTCTGGATAAGAAGTTCCGTATTCGATTGAGAAAATGATAACAGATAACAAGGTAACTTGTCAATAGAAAAATGAAAAAAATTTTTAAATTTTAAGAATAAAAATAAAGGTCAAAGGAATATTGACAATTTGTATTTAAAGTATTAATATTAGAATATTCTTATCAAGAGAGATGGAGGGACAGGCCCTATGAAATCCGACAACCGGCAATTATGTATCGGTGTCAATTCCTGCAGAATAAAATAAATGGGGTTCTAATGTTTGAATACGAAAAATTTTTTCTGAACATTAAAGCTTGTTATCTACAATATAGATTCTTTATACTGTTATTTTGAAAAATTTTAGTATTGGAATAAATGTGTTGTAGAGTGAATTCTGAAAGATAAGAAAAGATTAACTTTTTATGAAATTGAAAGTTGCTTTTCTTATGGAGGGGCAATTTTTTTTATATATTTTTATAATAGTGCAATTGATTAAGGAGTGTCAGAATTTACTGAAAAAAATTTGTGTATATGTTAATTTATATATATTATATAAAGAGAGAGATAAATTAGGCTCAAGTCTAAAAATATATTATATAAAGCTTAAATTAGCTAATATTTATACAATTTTAACAGTTGTTGAAATATAGTGATAATGTGAATTGTATTTGAGGAAGGGTGAAATAAATGAGTTTTAAAAGTTTATTAAATAAGTTTGATAAAAAATTTATTTTTTTTGATGGAGCTATGGGAACAATGCTTCAAAAATATGGACTTCAGGTGGGTCAGCTACCAGAAGTGTTTAATGTGACAAATCCTGAAACAATAAAAAAAATACATAGACAATATCTACAAGCAGGATCGGATATTATAATAGCCAATACTTTTGGAGCCAATGAACTTAAATACAATTTTTCCAGTTATACTATAAAAGATGTTATTACAGCTGGAGTAAAAATTGCAAAGGAAGAGGCTGGAGATAAATTGGTAGCTCTTGATATAGGGCCTACCGGACAAATTATGGAACCTACAGGAAGCTTGAGCTTTCAGAGTGCATATAAATTGTTTAAAAATCAAGTCGTTATAGGGGAAAAAGCTGGAGCGGATATAATTTTAATAGAAACTATGTCTGATTTATATGAGGCGAAAGCAGCTGTTCTTGCAGCAAAAGAAAATAGCTCTCTGCCAATATTTTGTACAATGACCTTTCAGCAGGATGGTAGAACACTTATGGGAACGGATCCTAAAACCATGGTGTTTACACTTGAAGCTTTAGGAGTGGATGTTCTTGGAGTGAACTGCTCACTAGGTCCAGGAGAACTTCAAGGTATTGTAGATGAAATATTAAAATATGCATCTATACCTGTTATGGTACAGCCTAATGCAGGTTTGCCCAGATATGACGGCAAAAATACAATTTATGATATAACCCCTGAAGAGTTTTCAAAAAACATATTGCTTATGGCTAAAAAAGGAGTTAGGATTTTTGGAGGATGTTGCGGTACAAATCCGGAATTTATAAAGACAATTATAGGTGAACTGAAAGATGTACTTCCAAGGGAAGTAAGAGAGAAAAATTATACTGCAGTTTGTTCATCTACTGATACTGTTTTTCTGGGAAATGAAATAAAAATTATTGGAGAGAGGATAAACCCTACAGGCCAGGAGACCTATAAGAAAGAATTAAGAGAGGGTAAGGTCAATTATATAAAGAAAGAAGCCATGGCTCAAAAGAGTGAAGGAGCTCATATATTGGGGTTAAATGTAGGACTTCCTGAAATTGATGAAGTTAAGATGATGGAAAAGGCAATAAAGGCAGTACAACAGGTGATACAATTGCCGGTTAATATAGATAGTCCTAATTCAAAGGTTTTAGAAGCCGGAGCCAGGATATATAATGGAAAACCCATAATAAATTCGGTTAATGGAAGAAAAAAGTCAATGGAAGAGGTATTTCCCATAGTAAAAAAATATGGAGGATGTGTAGTAGCACTTACTATAGATGAAGAAGGAATACCGGATAGTGCAGAAGGTAGAGTTAAAATTGCAGAAAAAATAATTAAAACTGCGGCCTGTTATGGAATCAGTAAAAAAGACATAATAGTTGACTGTCTTACACTTACTGTATCGGCACAACAAAAGGAAGTTATGGAGACTATAAAAGCTGTAAAACTTGTGAAAGAAAAATTTGGAGTAAAAACTATTTTGGGAGTAAGCAATATATCCTATGGACTTCCCAGAAGGTGCATATTAAATAGAACTTTTCTCGCACTGGCACTTAATGCAGGTCTTGATTTGCCTATAATAAATACGCAGGATCAAGGTGTGAAGGATATTATAGCAGCTTTTGAAGTTTTAACAAGTATAGACCAGGATGGGAAAAATTATATAACCAAATATGGGAGTAAATCCAAGAGTGAAAAGGCGAAATGGGGAGATAATATTTTACCTGAAGTTCAAAAAAAAGATAAAAAGGGTGAAAAAAAATTAAATACTGCAATTATTGAGGGAATGGAAGATGAGGCTGTGGAAATAACATCTCTCCTATTAAAAAGTGAAAAGGAAGAGGACATAGTTAATTTCCATATAATCCCTGCATTAGATGAAGTAGGCAGGCAGTATGAAGAGGGAGACATATTTCTGCCCCAGCTTATACAATCTGCAGAAGCTGTTAAGAAATCTTTTGAAATAATAAAGAAAAACATATTGAAAAATGGTGAAAAGAATATAGAAAAGGGAAAAATAGCACTGGCTACAGTAAAGGGAGATATACATGATATAGGAAAAAATATAGTCAAGGTGCTGCTGCAAAATTACGGGTTTGAAGTTATAGATTTGGGCAGAGATGTAGATATAGATAAAATAGTAGATGTAGTAAAGAAAAATAATATAAAATTACTTGGATTAAGTGCGCTTATGACAACTACTGTAATCAATATGAAAAAAACCATAGAAGCTGTACGAGAAAATAAACTGACCTGTAAAATTGTAGTAGGAGGAGCAGTATTAAATCAAAATTATGCAGATATGATAGGGGCGGATTATTATGCAAGAGATGCAAGAGAAGCTGTTAAAATAGCAGAAAAGATATTTTCGGTTTGAAAGAATATGTATTAAATTGCGATTTCTAAAAATTTTTATAGAATATTTCTTGCAGTTAATGTAAAATATATGTGAGAAAAATAATAAACTGGTTTGAGGAGATAAAAAATGAGCGAGAAAATTATTAATGAAAAAATTGTAAAGTATGTACCGGAAATAAGAGGGACACTTAGAGATCATATGATAAATCTCCCTCTTGTAATGAGAGAAGCTAGTGGAATAAAGGTTTTTGGGAAGAGAATAAAATCCTTGGCGTTTACTACTGATATAGCAGTTATAAAAAATATAAATGCAGATGCAATTTTAGCGGTATATCCATTTACACCACAATCAGTTATAACAGAGGCATTGGTTACTGCTTCTGATGTACCCATATTTTGTGGTGTAGGAGGAGGACTTACTATGGGGAAAAGGGTTATAAATCTGGCGTTGAATGCTGAATTTACCGGAGCCATGGGGGTAGTGGTGAACAGCCCTACATCCAATGAGATTATAGGGGCTGTGAGAGATGCCATTGATATTCCAATTATAGTTACAGTGGTGTCTGAAAGAGATGATATTGAGAAGAGAATAGAGGCGGGAGCTTCAATATTAAATGTGTCTGCAGGTAAAAACAGTGCCGATTTGGTGAGAAAAATAAGAAAAGAGTATAGTGAATTTCCTATAATAGCTACAGGTGGAAAAAATGAAGAGAGTATTAGAGATACTATACAGGCAGGTGCCAATGCTATTTCATATACGCCACCTTCAACGGCAGAATTGTTTAAGGAAACAATGGAACGATATAGAGAAGCTTGATAAAAGTTGCATTTATATTAAAATAATATTTTTTAATATAAATGCAACTTTTAAGTTGTCCAAAAAACAACGAAAAAAATAAAAAAAGTATTGCATAATTATAATAATATATGTATAATTATTATATGCTTAACCTAAGGAGTTAAAGTATTAATTATTTGAAAAGAGGAGAGAGAAATGAAGAAATTGAAAAAATTGATGGTTATAGCCTTGGCAACTATTTGCACAGTGGTTTTATTTGCAGGATGCGGAAGCAGCAACACTGGAGGAAATGGACAAGATGCACAAAACACTTTGGAAAAAGTAAAAAAAGCAGGCGTTTTGAAGGTAGGTCTAGAGGATTCATTTCCACCAATGGAATTTAGAGATAATCAAAATGTGCTTAAGGGTTTTGATATAGATATGGCAAATGCCATAGCAAAAAAGTTGGGGGTAAAAGCTCAATTTGTAGGTACTGAATTTAATGGAATAGTTTTGGCACTTAAATCTGGAAAATTTGATGTTATAATATCGGGAATGAGTATAACGGATGATAGAAAAAAGCAAATAGATTTTTCAAAGCCATATGTACAGGACGCACAAATTATAGTTACTAAAGCTGGAAATAATTCTATTAAAACTTCTAAGGATTTAGACGGCAAAAGAGTAGGAGTAGCTCTTGGTACTACAAGTGAAAATGTAGTTAAAGAATTTAAAAATATAAAAGAAGTTAAAAAATATGATAAAACTACAGAAGAACTTCAGGATTTGCTAATAGGAAGGCTTGATGCAGTTATAGTAGACGAGCCAGTTGGAAGATATTATATATCAGCTGCTGATAAAAAGGGAAAATATACTGTGCTGAGCGAAAAGCTTACTAAAGAGCCTATGGGAATAGGATTTAAAAAGGGCGATAAGGAATTAGAAGCTGCAGTACAAAAAGCAGTAGATGAGCTGCAGAAAGATGGAACTATGTCTAAAATTTCTATGAAGTGGTTTGGAAAAGACATATATAAATAATATATGTAAAAAGGAAGTGGGTAGGAGCAGTGAATATAGGATTTATTAAGGACATATTACCTATTTTACTTAAGGGTAGTGTAATGACAGTGGAACTTACTGTAATTACTTTAATATTGGGAACTCTCCTTGGAATATTTTTGGCTCTTTTAAAATTGTCTAAAAATATTATATTAAGGTCATTATCAGGTTTTTATACATGGATATTTAGAGGTACACCTCTATTATTGCAATTGTTTTTCTTTTACTATGGATTACCTTTTATAGGAATAGAACTTACACCTTTTACAGCGGCAATATTAGGTCTGGGATTAAACTGCGGGGCTTATATGGCAGAGATAATAAGAGGAGGAATTCAATCTATAAATAAAGGACAATTTGAAGCGGCAAAAGCATTGGGGTTTAGTTATGGCGAAACTATGAGAAAGATCATATTGCCTCAAACCTGGAAAGTAATAATACCACCTGTTGGAAATGAGTTTATATCTATATTAAAAGATACTTCACTAGTGTCGACTATAGCAATGGTTGAACTCATGAGATCAGCTCAGCAGATATACGCCAGCAGTTTTGATCCCATATCGGTATTCCTTACAGCAGCAGTGTTATATCTTATAATGACCACTGTGTTTACCACTGTATTTGGAATATTTGAGAGAAGATTGGCCATTTACAGTTAATTGGTACAACATTTGAATTCAATTTGGAGGTGTAATCTATGGAAAATGCAGTTTTGGATAATAACACAGTTTTAGATAAAAATAAATATATGATAGAAGCTTCCCATCTAACTAAAAGTTTTAATGGTTTAACGGTTTTTAAAGATCTTAGCATAAAAGTTAAAAAGGGTGAGGTTTTAGTGGTAATAGGGGCTTCTGGCTCAGGAAAGAGCACTCTTTTAAGATGTTTAAATCATCTGGAAGAATTGGATAATGGAACTGTAGTTATAGAAGGAGACGAATTAAATCCTAAGGATAAGAAAATGTTGAGAAAAATAACTACAAAGATGGGAATGGTCTTTCAAAGTTTTAATCTGTTTCCACATATGACAGCTATTGAAAATGTTATGGAGGCACCACTGGTAGTTAAAAAAGAAAAAAGATCTCAGGTAAGGGATAAAGCTAAAAAACTTTTAAATAAAGTTGGATTGAAAGACAAAGAAGACTTTTATCCTTCAAAACTTTCAGGAGGACAGCAGCAGAGAGTGGCTATTGCAAGAGCTCTTGCAATGAATCCTGATATAATGCTCTTTGATGAACCTACATCCGCATTAGATCCGGAGCTTGTAGGAGAGGTTTTAAATGTAATGAAGGATTTGGCAAAGGATGGAATGACCATGATAGTTGTAACTCATGAGATGGGTTTTGCAAAAGAAGTGGCTGACAGGGTTATATTTATGGATGGAGGGAAAATAGTAGAACAGGGTACTCCGGAAGAATTATTTTCTCATCCAAAGGAAATGAGAACTAAGGTATTTTTAGATAAAGTTATAAAGTAAATTATAATAAAAATTTAATATATAATGGGGGTCAAGTTCATGAAAGACAAAGTAGTATTGGCATATTCAGGAGGATTAGATACATCGATTATTATTCCTTGGTTAAAAGAAAATTATGATTTGGAAGTTATTGCAGCTTGTATAAATGTAGGACAAGATGATGATATGGAAGCGGTGAGAAAAAAGGCCATTAAAACAGGAGCTTCCAAAGTATACATTGATGATTTGAAAGAAGAATTTGTAAAAGATTATCTTTTTAAGGCAGTAAAAGCCAATATAGTGTATGAAGATGCATATTTACTTGGGACATCTCTTGCAAGACCTCTTATGGCAAAAAGACTTGTGGAAATAGCACATAAAGAAGGGGCCAAATATATATCTCATGGTTGTACTGGTAAAGGAAATGATCAGGTACGTTTTGAAGTGGGAGTGGCAAGTTTTGATCCAACAATAAAGATAATAGCACCTTGGAGAATATGGGATATAAAATCAAGAGAAGATGCTATAGATTATGCAAATTCCAAAGGAGTAGAAGTAGCTGCAACTAAAGAAAAAATATATTCAAATGACAAAAACATATGGCATGTGAGTCATGAGGGTGGAGATCTGGAAGATCCAAGGAATGAGCATAAAACAAGTATGTATTTTATGACTGATACACCTGAAAAAGCAAAAGATGAAGACACATATATAGAACTTTATTTTGAAAAGGGAGAGCCTAAAAAATTAAATGGTAAAGAAGTAGCTCCTGTTGAAATGATGGAGCAGCTTAATAAAATAGGTGGAGAAAACGGAATAGGAATAGTGGATATGGTAGAGAACAGGTTAGTTGGAATGAAATCCAGAGGAGTATATGAAACTCCCGGTGGAACTATACTGTATGCTGCCCACACTGCTCTTGAAAGGTTGACCATAGATAAAGATACTTTCCATTATAAACAATTAGTATCACAAAAATATGGAGAACTTGTATATGATGGACTTTGGTTTGGAAGCTTGAGAAAGGCATTGGATATTTTTGTTGAAGCTACTCAGGAAAATGTAACTGGAACAGTAAAATTAAAATTATACAAGGGAAATATAATGGCAACATCAATAGATGCCAAGTATCCTCTATTTAATGAAAGTATATCTTCTTTTGGAGCCAGTGATTTTTATGATCAAAAGGATGCAGATGGATTTATCAAGTTATTCAGCCTTCCATATAAAATTAAGGCTGTAGTAGATAAAGAGAAGGAAAATTAATTATGAAGCTTTGGGGTGGAAGATTCAAAAAATCCGAAAGTAAGATTATGGAGGATTTTAATAGTTCTCTCGGCTTTGATAATCGTCTTTATAAAGAAGATATAGAAGGAAGCATGGCCCATGTGAGAATGCTTGCCAAATGCAAGATCTTATCCCAGGAAGAGGGGAAAGATATATTAGAAGGATTAAAATCCATATTAGAGGATATAGAAAATGGAAACCTGAAAGTAGAAGGTGACTATGAAGATATACACAGCTTTGTGGAGATAAACTTGTTAAATAGAATAGGACAGGTAGCAAAAAAATTGCATACTGCCAGAAGCAGAAATGATCAGGTGGCAGTGGATCTTAGATTATATGTTAAAAGGGAAGCACTGGAAGTTGTTCAGAGTATAGAAATACTTCAAAATACCATAAAAGATCTAGGTGAACTAAACAATGTGATAATGCCTGGATATACTCATCTTCAGAGGGCTCAGGTAATAACTTTTAAACATTACATAATGGCGTATTATTCTATGCTTTCAAGAGATAAGACCAGAATTTTAAACGCTGTTGAAATTATGGATGAAAGTCCTCTCGGATGTTGCGCACTGGCGGGAACAACTTATAATATAGATAGATATTTTACTGCTAAAGAGCTGGGATTTAGAAAGCCAGTAGATAACTTTTTAGACGGGGTAAGTGATAGAGATTATGTTATAGAAATGCTATCAGATTTTTCCATAATAATTATGCATTTAAGCCGTCTTAGTGAAGAACTTATATTGTGGAGCAGTAAAGAGTTTGATTTTGTGCAAATAGATGATGAATTTTCCACAGGAAGCAGCATAATGCCTCAAAAAAAGAATCCCGACGCTGCCGAACTCATAAGAGGCAAAACTGGGAGAGTATACGGCTCACTGATGTCATTGCTTACCACTATGAAGGGCATTCCTCTTGCCTATAATAAGGATATGCAGGAAGATAAAGAACAGTTTTTTAACTCCTTAGATACTATATTAAGCTGTTTGAAAGTGATGAATGGTATACTCTCCACATTAAAAATCAAAAAAGACAATACTTTTAATGCTGTTAAAAAAGGTTTTTTAAATGCTACAGAAGCAGCAGATTATTTGGTAGGTAAAGGTATGGCCTTTAGGGATGCTCATAAAGTCATTGGTGAAATTGTACTGTATTGTGAGGATAAGAATAAATCCATTGAAGATCTTCCACTAGATGAACTGAAAAATTTTAGCACTTTATTTGCGGAAGATATATATGAATTTATAGATTATAAAAATACATTAAACAGAGGAATTAAAAAAAATCTTAAGTAGTATTAAGTAAGATGCATTTAAAGTGGAAAGTTGATTTAAAGAGCTTTCCACTTTTTGGTATCTAAACTTCTTTTGTGTCTCTATTCTCCGTTTCTTTTCCAAAAAACGTAAGAGCATATAATCCTCCTAAGCCTACTAGTGCATACAGTATTCTCGTAAAGGAAGACATCGTACCAAATAGTGATGCTATAAGATCATATCTAAAAAATCCAATTAAACCCCAATTAAGAGCACCTACTACAACCAATATTAATGAAATAATATCTAATGTCCTCATATTCACATCTCCTTTCTATTTTATATAGAATATTATTTGCAAATTTTATAAAATTTATAAGGTAAAATAAAAAGAAGATGAAAAATTAATTTTCGTTACTTAATATGTCTATATTTACACTTCTATCTACAGGTTGGAATAGGGATATTATGGTATCAGTCCTCTGTATTCCGTCAACAGATTGAATTTTGTTCATAAGTAGATTCTGCAAATCTGTTATATTTTTGCATATTACTTTTATAAAAATAGAATAAACTCCAGTAGTGTAGTGAATTTCCACAATTTCTTTTATACTCTCCAATTGCTCAAGCGTACTCTTAAATGACTTGGCCTTATCTAAATAAATGCCAATAAAACCACATACATCATAACCAATTTTGGAATTATCTATTAAAAGTTTAGTACCTTTTATTATATTCATGTCCTGCATTTTCTTCATTCTAACGTGTATAGTCCCGCCACTTACATGGCATTTTCTAGCCACTTCTAGATAAGGAGTTCTAGAATCCTTTAAAAGGATATCAATAATTTGAAGGTCTAAATCATCCAAACCGGAAACTTTTAAGCTCAATTGAATTCCTCCTTTGCAATTTATTTGCTTCTCATATAATCTTAAATTATTATATTTTTTTGATTTTCACTTCCCCTACATAATATTATACCAGAAATTTTTATTAAATTAATAATTTAAAACGTTATCATTGCTTAATAATTTATAAATTATTAAGCAATAACATATCTAAATATAAAATTAATAAACAAATACAAATTTTATTATTAATATTGCAATATATATAAAAAAGTATTATTATATTGTTAATGAAAAACAGAAAATAGTAAATGAGTATTAAATTTATATAAATTATTTGAAGGAGGTCATATATGTATGAAAACATATGTATTGAAAGATGAGAGAAAAAAGGAATTAGAGGTTTTAGATAAAGCATTAGAGAAAATAGGAAGAAAAGAGTTGCCTTATATACTTCGTGTACAGCAAGCTATATTGAAGGCAGTGGATGAATATATGTATAAAAAAGAAATAACCAGAATAATGCCGCTTATGATAGCACCTATTACGGATACTTTAAATCATGATGTGGAAGAATGTGAGGTAAAATATGAAGGGCAAAAATTTGATATAACGAAATCAATGATATTTCATAAACAAATAATGTTGTCAAGCCCTTATCTTGATAAAATATATATAGTGTCTCCAAACGTGAGACTTGAGCAACAAGAAGAGGGAGACAAGAGGCATTTGTTTGAATTCACACAGGTTGACCTTGAATTCAAAAATGCAGATATGGATGACATATTTGAATTTGAAGAAGGGCTTATGAAATATGTGTTTGACTATGTAAAAAAGGAATGTGTAGATGAGTTTAAAGCTTTAGGTATTGGGACTTCGCACCTTGATATAAGTATACCATTTAAAAGATATACTACTCAGGAACTTAAAGCAAAATATGGGGATGATTTTGAAGAAAGGGCTTCAGCAGAAGCAACTCAACCTTTCTGGCTTATTAACCATAAAAGAGAATTTTATGATGCTGAAGATTTGGAAAAACCAGGCACATATAGAAACTATGATTTGATATGGCCAAGAGGATATATAGAAGGTCTAAGTGGAGGAGAAAGAGAGTACAAGTATGACAGAATACTAACTAGAATGAGAGAGCTTGATGTAGATGAAGGTGCTTTTAGAAATTATATTCAACTTGCAAAGGATGGAAAAATTCCCAAGACTGCAGGAGCTGGTTTTGGAGTTGAGAGAATGACAAGATTTGTATGCCAGCAAAAAGAAATTGATGATGTTACTGTATTTACAAGAAAACCAGGACAAACTTATTTATTTTAATAACCGGAGTTGTTGACAAACATGTATTGTCAACAGCTTTTTTATTATTTTATATATTAAAAGGTATTGATATAAATTGTAAAGTATATGATAATATAAAAGACAGATAAATTTAAGGGAGGGTAATAAAATGCCTTTGTGGTTAAGTGTAATATTACAGATACTGTTTATTGCAGTAATATTTTTAGTAGTATATAATTTCCTGAAATCTCACGTGCTATATAAATTTCATCCTAATAAATGGTTGATTCTCATATTATCTATAGCATCTTTTATTTTACCATCAGCTGTAGCTGCTTATTTTAAATATAATTTGAATGGAACCGTATGGCAGTATGTATCTTCTGCTGCATTTTTGATTTTATTTTTATGGTTTATAGATTTGAAAAGCGGGGCTATATACAATATGGGAAAAAAAGTTGAGAAAAATATAAAAATAAGACCTAAGGCCAAACCAAGCAGGGCAAACCATAAAAAAAGCAATAACAAGAGAAATAAAAAGTAATTTTACATATAAGTTTAATAGGCCATATAAAAAAATCATCATTGCATATGATGATTTTTTTATATGCAATCTGTAGTGTTCTGAACATTTAAAATATTTCTATGAAATCGTTGACAAATTGTAGATGCATATATATAATAAAATTAACATATAAATAACTAGTATATACAAGTACTTATCTATTAAAAACATAGAATGGAGGTTTTTAAATGATTATCATTGGAGAAAAGATTAATGGAACAATTCCAAGTGTGAAAAAAGCTATAGAAAATAAAGATGAAGAGTTTATTAGAAATCGTGCAGTTCAGCAGGCGGAAGCAGGGGCAGATTATATTGACGTATGTGCAAGTACTTCTCCCGAAGTTGAACTTGAAACGTTGAAGTGGCTTATAGATATTGTTCAGGGAGCTACGGACAAACCTCTATCCATAGATAGTCCTAATCCAAGAACCATTGAAGCTGCTTTTAAATATGCAAAAAGGTCGGGATTAATAAATTCTGTATCAAAAGAAGGTGACAAATGTAATATTATATATCCTATAATCAAGGGTACAGATTGGCAGGTAATTGCGCTTACCTGTGACAATAATGGTATTCCATCCGATGTGAAAACAAAGATTAACATAGCTAGGGATTTAGTGGAAGAAGCACAAAAATATGATATAAAACCTGACAGAATACACATAGATCCGCTTGTAATGGCACTTCCTACAGAAAGTACTTCCCTGTTGGATTTTATTGAAGCGATGAAATCCATAAAGTCCATGTATCCTACTATTAAAATTACCTCAGGTTTAAGTAATATTTCTTTTGGTATGCCCCTTAGAAAATTTGTAAATCAAAATTTTTTAACTCTTGCAACTTTTATGGGCATGGATTCTGCTATTATGGATCCCTGCAATAGGGGAATAATGACTGCACTTCTTGCAACTGAAGCATTGATGGGAAAAGATAAGTACTGCAGAAAGTTTTCTAATGCGTATAGAAAAAATAAAATTGGACCTTTAAAAGAAAAGTAAGTTTCGGCAAGTATTCATCAGGTACTTTAATAAAATTTAATTATAAATAATTTATTAGGAGGGAAAGGTTATGGATTATAAATTGTTAACACAAGCAGTAGGGGATTTGGACGAAGACAAGGTATTTGAAACACTTAAAGAATTTGTGGGTTCAAATCCAAGCGAGGAAGAAGCACAAAAAGTGGTGAATGCATGTCAGGATGGCATGGGGATAGTAGGAGACTTGTTTGACAAAAATGAATATTTTGTAGGAGATCTTATTTTTGCAGGAGAACTTCTTACCAATGCCATTGACNCAGGATGGCATGGGGATAGTAGGAGACTTGTTTGACAAAAATGAATATTTTGTAGGAGATCTTATTTTTGCAGGAGAACTTCTTACCAATGCCATTGACATATTAAAGCCTGTTATAGGATCCGGAAGCTCCAAGAAAGTAGGAACTATTGTCTTAGGTACAGTACAGGGAGACCTGCATGATATAGGTAAAAATATATTCAAGAGCATGGCAGAAGCGGCAGGCTTTGAAGTATACGATATAGGCATAGATCAGCCCGCATCAGCCTTTATAGATAAAATAAAGGAAGTTAAACCACAGGTTGTGGGAATGAGCGGAGTACTCACTCTTGCAATCGATTCCATGAAAAATATAATTGATGAATTTGAAAAAGCAAGTATAAAGGACAAGGTGAAGATAATAATTGGCGGAAATCCTGTTACAAAAGAAGCTTGCCAACATGTACGAGCAGATGCTTTTACAACAAATGCTGCAGAAGGTGTAAAAATTTGTCAAGGGTGGGTGAGCTAATATGACAGACATAAAAACTTTGGCACAGGAGAGGACTCAATTATTTAGGGATCTATTTGATAGAAAGGTTCCCAAAAGAGTACCAATCAATGTAAATTTTCCTCTTGAATTTTGCATACAGTATGCAGGTAAGGATTTAGCAGAAGCACAATGGGACACTTCTATGCTTGAAGGAATATTTGAAAAAGTATGTGAAAATTTTATTTCCGATGTACTTCCTGCACAGGCCATTAGGTTTCCCTCATATTATAGAATTTTAGGGGCTAGAAATTTTGTAATGAGTTCCAGTGGCTTTTTACAGCATCCAGAGATCAACGGATTGGAAGCTGAAGAGTATGATGAATTTATTAAATCACCATATAATTGTATTATGGAAAAGATATTGCCTAGAATTTATACTGAACTGAACACCAATCCAATTCAAAGTTCCCTTGTAATGGCAAAGGCTTTTAAAGCATTTTATGATGAATTTACAAATGCGGAGGTACTTTATGGAAAGCTGATTCAAAAATATGGTTATTCTTCTATAGGATATTTTACTGGATTTGTCGAAGCACCTTTTGATTTCCTGTCTGATCAATTGAGAGGATTCAAAGGTATAACAGGTGATATAAGAAGACGTGCCGACAAAGTAGCAGCAGCTTGTGAAGCTGTAACTCCAATAATGGTAAAGGGGGGAATACCTGCATCTCCTTCAAAATATGGTGGTACTTTTATTCCATTACACATGGCACCATATATTCGTGATAAGGACTTTGAAAAGTTATACTGGCCGAGTTTTAAAAAGGAAATTGAACAGTTGGCAGCAGCTGGCCAGCCATCATTGCTGTTTGTTGAAAATGATTGGACACGTTATGTGGATTATCTGTATGAATTGCCTGAAAATACTAGAATGTGGTTTGAATATGGAGATCCTAAGCTTATGAAAGAAAAGTTAGGGAAAAAACATATTCTTACAGGCTTTTATCCGATTTCCATATTGAAAACAGGAACAAAGGAACAGTGTATAGATAAAGCCAAGGAACTTATAGACATTCTTGCACCAGGTGGAAAATATATGTTTGGTTTTGATAAGGCTATTATAACTACAGATAGCGTTAAAATTGAAAATCTACAAGCGGTATTAGAATATGTAGCTGAGAATACTGATTATTAGGAGGGATTTGCTATGGAAACAGAATATTATAAGACATGGGAAGAATATAAAACAGAACATCCTGAAATTGATGAAAAGCTTGGGGAAAAAATGGCTCCTAAAATGCAGCAGTATGAAGAAATGATGTTTATGTTTATTATCAATTTATTGATGTAGAAAAAGTTATTTTTATCAGGATTATAATTTTCTTATTGAATATTAAGTTTAAGCTAAATTTATTTCATCTAATGGATACACTTATAGCACTGAATTTAAAATTCAACAGGAGTGTATCCATTTAGCACTTTTCTTTTCACTTATTGAATCTTTATTTAGTATAACCAGTGATAGATTCCCGTTTGTTTTCGGTATAATATGCTTTGTTGCATTTGTTGTAATATATGCTATTTTTGTTTCCAAATCAAAAGCAGTGGAGGATTTAAAGGAAGCATGAGGTATCTGTCTTTTAAATTAGCTGAATATTTTAAATAATTTTATAATAATTCATTGGAAGGGAGAAAATATAATGAATACTAACATTAACAAGACAAAGGCTATAATTTCCATAATGGCTGTAGCATTCTTGATGATGGGTGTTGGGGCAACTTCTCCGGCACTTGCAAGTATTGGAGGTGCTTTTCCCGATATAACTTCTACACTGATTATGTTAATTGCCACACTTCCGCCATTAGTTTTGGTTCCGTTTTCAATTTTAACCGGTAGATTAGCCGGGAGTAAGGCAAAATATAAGACACTTGCAGTTATAGGTATAATTTTTTTTGTAATAGGCGGTACAGTACCATATTTTCTAAGTAATTTTATAGTTATTTTGTTTATGAGAGCTTTATTGGGAGTTGGACTGGGATTTATTACACCTTTAAGTGGAGCTCTTATTATGAATCTTTTTAGTGGCCATGAGAGAGAAAACCTGATGGGAATTTCAAATGTCATTGCTAGTGTAGGAGGAATAGTATTTCAAATAGTAGGTGGGCTGCTTTGTGCCATTAATTGGAGAGATACATTTCTCATTTATCTCATAGGTATTGCGGTTTTAATTATAGTTGTATTGATGTTACCAGAACCTTCAATATCACAGGAAAAAGAATCAGGTAATACTCCAGAAAAAGTAAAGATGAATATCATAGTTTATATGTGGGCTATATTTTATCTTATATTCATACTTCTAACTTATCCAATGTTAACGGGAATATCTGGGCTGATACTTAAAAATAATTATGGCACTGCAGCAACCGCGGGAGTCACGCTTACAATGTGGACGGTTGGAAGCATGATTGGAGGTGCAATTTTTGGAAAAATAGTTCAGAAAATTAAGAGGTATGTAATTACTTTGTCGCTGGTTTTTTGTGCAATAGGATACGTATTTATAATAATAGGAATAGGCGGCGGTTTAATGTTCTTTAATATAGGTACAACTGTATTTGGAGTTGGTGCCGGACTTATAGCTCCTGGGGTTATGTATTATGCAGGTCTTGCAGTGCGTCCTGA
The DNA here is from genome assembly GCF_041205085.1 of Clostridium moutaii. Classification (NCBI taxonomy): domain Bacteria; kingdom Bacillati; phylum Bacillota; class Clostridia; order Eubacteriales; family Clostridiaceae; genus Clostridium; species Clostridium moutaii. The sequence goes on along the minus strand of NZ_JBGEWD010000001.1, from coordinate 524,674 downwards.
AGGAAGAGCAATGGTTATGGGATTGGTAATGGCGTTTATGAATTTAGGTGGTTTTTTATCAGCGTTTTTCTTTTCACTTGTGGAGTCTTTGTTTCATATAACAGCCGATAGATTCCCTTTTGTTTTTGGATCGATATGTTTTGTCATCTTTGCAGTGATATATGGAATTTTTGTTATAAGCCAATCTAAGAAAAAAAAATATGCTAATGTGTAAAAAATATAAATTAAAAATAAATTTGTAAAGGATAGGTGAGTAATACATGACAGATGTTAAAAAATTACAGGAGGAAAGAATTAATTTATTTCATGATATATGTGATAATAAGATACCTAAAAGAGTGCCGATGAATATTTCTATTCCATTTGAACCCGCAGCACAATTTGGAAGAATTGACCTGGTAGAAGCCCAATGGAAAGCATCCATAGCTGAAAAGGCTATAGATAAGCTTTGTCAAACCCTGTATTCTGATGTGTGCCCATGTTGTGGAAGCATGAGATACCCATCTTTCTATCAGGAACTTGAATCCCAGTCATTTGTAATGGGATCAAATGGATTCATACAGCATCCAGAAGTAACAGGAATGCTTCCTGAAGATTATGATTATCTTATTGAAAAGCCCTATGACTGCCTTCTTGAAAGGGTAATACCAAGGCAGCATAAGGCTCTCCAGGCAGAACCTATGAATATGACCATAAGTTTTGCCAAAAGTTTGATGGAATATAACGGCGATTTTACGGAATTAGGAAGTATCCTTGGAGAAATGAATGAAAAATACGGATACTATCCAGGTGCACCTTTTGGTGGAGGTGGTTTTACTGAAGCCCCATTTGATTTCCTGGCAGATCAGCTCAGAGGTTTCAAAGGCATAAGTGGGGATATAAGGAGAAGACCTGAAAAAGTTGCAGAAGCATGTGAGGCCCTTTATCCAATAGTGCTGAAAAAGGGTATGCCTGTACAGATATCAAACTATGGATCAGTTGGGATGCCTCTTCATATGCCTACATTCATGCGTGAAAAGGATTTCGCAAAACTATGGTGGCCGAGTTTTAAAAGGATGCTTGACGAATATGCATCAATGGGAATCCACTGCTCTATATTCTGTGAAGATGACTGGAGCAGGTATCTTGATTATCTGTATGAACTGCCTACAGATACAATCATGATGTTTGAATATGGTGATATCAAAAAAATCAAAGAAAAACTTGGGAAGAAACACATTATAACAGGGTTGTATCCGATGTCGATGCTTTTAACTCATACGAAAGAAGAATGTATAGATAAAGCCAAAGAGATGATAGATATATTAGCTCCTGGTGGAAAATATATGTTTGGAGTAGATAAGCAGCCACTATCACTTAAGGATGTCAACATGGAAAATTTCTGTGCAGTTACAGAATATGTTCGTGACCATGCATATTACAGCAATGCAGGAGAAACAGCAGGAATGCAATTTGATAAAAACGACTATAAAGCAATGCCTTCTAGAAAACTTGAGAGCAAGTATTATAGTACATGGCAACAATACAAAGAAAAACATCCTCAAGTGTCTGAGCTTGGACGAGCAAAACTTCAAGGATTTGAGGAGATGATATTTCAGTACCTAATGTATTTGTTAGTCTGATAAAATTGTATAAAAAATGTAGACATGGGAGATTATTTAACAACCAATAGCGATCATAAAGGGTTATTAGTCAAAGTTATAATAAAAAAGTTATAATAAAAGTGAAAGGATAGGAAGATATAATGGATAATAATATTAACAAGACAAAGGCTATAATTGCTATAATGGCTACAGGACTGTTAATAATGGGGATAGGGGCAACCTCTCCTGCACTTGCAAGTATTGCACAGGCTTTTCCAAATGTGAGCCCTACGTTGATTATGCTAATTGCTACACTTCCTCCCTTGGTTTTGGTTCCATTTTCACTTTTAACAGGCAAATTGGCTGGAAGTAAGTTAAAATACAAAACACTTGCAGTTATAGGTATAATTTTATTTGTAATAGGCGGTTTTTTATCGGTATTTTTCTTTTCACTGATAGAATCTTTATTTAGTATTGCCAGTGACAGATTTCCGTTTGTTTTTGGTATGATATGTTATGCTTCATTTGCTGTAATATATGCTATTATTACTGTATTAAAACCAAAAGAAAACGATGTCAGTTCTTCAATGAGTTCTGTAGAAAAGGATTGAATTGCTTTAATTCATAAAATAAATTTATCTATTGGGGGGATTAGATTATATGAGTGAGTGTATAAAAGAATTATACAAAACGGTATATCAGGGTTGTTAAAAAAGCTGGGAGACAGGATGTGCATACAGGGGGGGTTCCCTACTTTGACGCTTTATATTGGAACTAAAGAACAGTGCATTAATCACGCTAAAATGCTAATTGATGAAATAGCTGTTGATGGAGGATATATATTTGGCACAGATAAATCAATGATAAGTCCGGCTGATGGTAAAGCTGAAAATCTCAAGAAAGTAAATGATTTTGTGAATAAATATGAAAGTTATTAAAGGAGGTAAAATATGGCCAATAAAGAAATATTGCAAAAAATTGCCAAAGAATATATGGGGGCAAAAACAACTGAAGAAATTGAAGCAGCTGTAAAATTGCTAATCCATATGTTATAGAGTTAATATATTATATATGTATAATTTTAGGAGGGAAAGGTTATGGATTATAAATTGTTAACACAAGCAGTGGGAGATCTGGATGAAGACAAGGTATTTGAAGTACTCAAGGAATTTGTGGGGTCAAATCCCAGCGAGGAAGAGGCGCAAAAAGTGGTAAACGCATGTCAGGATGGCATGGGAATAGTAGGAGACTTGTTTGACAAAAATGAATACTTTGTAGGAGATCTTATTTTTGCAGGAGAACTTCTCACAAATGCCATTGATATATTAAAGCCTGTTATAGGATCCGGAAGCTCCAAGAAAGTAGGAACTATTGTCTTAGGTACAGTACAGGGAGACCTGCATGATATAGGGAAGAATATATTCAAGAGCATGGCAGAGGCGGCAGGGTTTGAAGTATATGATATAGGAATAGATCAGCCCGCATCATCCTTTATAGATAAAATAAATGAAGTTAAGCCACAGGTTGTGGGAATGAGTGGAGTACTCACTCTTGCCATCGATTCCATGAAAAATATAATTGATGAATTTGAAAAGGCAAATATAAAGGACAAGGTAAAGATAATAATTGGCGGAAATCCTGTTACAAAAGAAGCTTGTGAACATGTAAGAGCAGATGCCTTTACAACAAATGCTGCAGAGGGCGTAAAAATTTGTCAAGGGTGGGTGAACTAATATGGAAGATGTAAGGAAAATACAAGAGGAAAGAACTTCTTTATTTCATGACGTATATGATGATAAAATACCAAAGAGAGTACCTGTTAATATTTCCCTGCCATTTGAGCCAACAGCACAACTTGGCAAAATTGACCTGGTAGAAGCTCAATGGAAACCCACTATAGTTGAAGAAACAATAGATAAACTCTGTCAGACCTTATATTCTGATGTATGTCCGTGTGGTGGGTCACTTAGATATCCTTCATTCTATCAGGCACTTGAATCACAATCCTTTGTAATGGGATCAAATGGATTCATACAGCATCCAGAAGTAACAGGAATGCTTCCTGAGGATTATGATTATCTTATCGAAAAGCCCTATGACTGTCTGATTGAAAGGGTAATACCAAGGCAGTACAAGGCACTCCAGGCAGAACCTATGAACATGGCCATAAGTTTTGCCAAGAGTCTGATGGGATATAACGGCGATTTTATGGAATTGGGCATGGTTATTGATAAGATGAATAGAAAATATGGATATTATGCAGGTGGACTAATGTCAGGCGGGTTCACTGAAGCTCCATTTGATTTTCTTGCAGACCAGCTCAGAAGTTTCAAAGGTATAAGTGTAGATATAAGGAGAACTCCTGAAAAGGTAGCAGAAGCATGCGAAGCACTTTATCCAATAGTGCTTAAAAAAGGTATGCCAACACAGATATCAAATTATGGTTCAGTATTTCTACCTCTTCATATGCCCACATTCATGCGTGAAAAGGATTTTGCAAAACTGTGGTGGCCGAGCTTTAAAAGATTACTTGATGAATATGCTTCAATGGGAATACATTGTAATATATTCTGTGAAGATGACTGGACCAGGTATCTTGATTATCTGTATGAACTACCTACGGATACAACCATGATGTTTGAATATGGTGACATTAAAAAGATCAAAGAAAAACTCGGGAAGAAACACATCATAACAGGGTTGTATCCAATGTTAACACTTTTAACTCATACCAAGGAAGAATGTGTAGACAAGGCCAAGGAAGTAATAGATATACTAGCTCCTGGTGGAAAATATATTTTTGGAATGGATAAACAACCACTATCACTTAGTGATGTCAATATGGAAAATTTCTGTGCTGTTACAGAATATGTTCATGATCATGCAGCTTATAGCGATGCTGGGGAAACAGCAGGAATGCAATTTAACAAAAATGACTATAAAGTTCTTCCTTCAAGAAAACTTGAAAGCAAGTATTATAGGACCTGGGAACAGTATAGGGAAAAGCACCCTAAGGTATCTGAGTTTGGAAAGGCAAAACTTCAGGGATTTGAAGAAGCAATATTCCAGTATTTGATTTATCTATTATTGTAGATATAGAAATAAAACAGTATTTGAAAAATTATACTATATCTAATTTAAAGAGATACACTTCCGGACTTTGAGTTAGAACTCAAAAAAAGAAGTGTATCTGCTTTAAAAATTGCCTGAAAATTCATTAATATTCACATAATTTCTTCATATAATATCTGACTAGTATTGACAAAAACATTTTGCAATTCTAATATTATAATTAGAATAGATATGTTTAATTTTGATGTAAGGCTATTGTTTAAAGGGCAATTAAATAGGTTGCTTTTAATTATATTAAGTGTCAATGGAGGAAAAGATGGATAACCTCACGGAATTGAAAAAGTTGATTGTAAAACATGTAGAACAATTGGATGAAGAAGCAGTAATAAAGCTTGCTGCTGAAGCTTTGAACAAGGGAATGGATCCGGTAGCCCTATTGGAAACTGTCAATATAGGCATGGAGAAGGTTGGAAAATTATACGAAGATAAAAATTATTATATAGCGGATTTAATACTTTCAGGACTTATTTTTAGAAGAATTTTAGAATTGGATAAAATGAAACAACACTTTCTCCAGAATAAAGATAAAGGTGTAGGAAAAGTAGTTCTGGGAACAGTAAAAGGTGACATTCATGATATTGGAAAAGATATTTTTAAAGGTATGCTGGAGGCCAATGGATTTGAAGTAATCGATTTAGGTGTAGATGTGCCAAAAGAGGAATTTGTGAGAGCTGTAAAGGAAAACAAACCCGATATTGTAGCCATGAGCGCCGCACTTACAAATACCATAGAGACTATGAGAGATGTAATAAGAGCTCTTGTGAAAGCAGGAATAAGAAACAGGGTTAAAATTATTGCAGGTGCCAATCACATGAATTCGGATATAAGCAAGTATATTGGGACAGATGATTTTTCCAATGATGCTTCTACTGGGACTAAAATATGTTTAAAATGGATGAGGGAAGAATAGTAAGGAGTAGCAAGATGATGAAGAGTCCAATATATGTTAAAATTGTTGAGGATATACGAAATAAAATTAGCAGCGGCGAACTAAATCCAGGTGATGATTTGCCTTCTGAAACAACTTTGTGTAATGAGTATGACACCAGTAGGATGACAGTAAGGAAGGGACTTTCCATTTTATCAAATGAGGGGTATATATATTCCATTCCTGGAAAAGGTTATTTTGTAAAAAAGCCAGATTATAATAAATATATTTTTGTTTATGATGAAATGAATAACCTAATTAATAATGTGGATAAGATAGAACTTTTATCTGTAGATATTATTTTCCCTGATGAGGAATTAGCCGGCAACCTTCAAATTAGCAAGAATAAAAAAGTTATAATGATTCGAAGGCTGTTTTACACTGAAGAAGAGCCTATGGCCTATGATATCAAGTACCTGCTATATCAGAGGGGGGTTCCTATTGTGGAAAACGAAATTGAAAATGCCACTTTCCCTGAAATGATATCCAACAGGACTTCTCTGTATGATTTAAATAAGGAACTTATCATATATGCAAAGGTTCCGGAAGAAAGAACGAAAAAATTGCTTCATATATATGATGAAATTGCCCTGTTTGTAGTAGAACAAAAATTATATGATATTGAAGATAGGCCTATTGGACTTGGGATAACCTATTTTCGTGGAGATTATATTAAATTACATGGAGTTAGCAAATAATATTGAAAATACAGGTAAAAGGGGGATGAAAGTTAAAAATGAATACTTTGATTGTAGCTTGTCGTACTATTGAAGATGAATTAAAAAAAATAGTGAATGAAATCAAATGTAATTATCCCGTATTGTGGATAGAGTCTGGTCTTCACCTGCAGCCTGATTCTTTAAAGGAGTGTTTGCAACATGAATTAAACCATATATCAAATGTAGATCAAGTTATTTTGGCTTTTGGGTATTGCGGAAATTCTATAATTGGGCTTAAACCTCCAACTTACCGTATGGTGTTTCCACGGGTGGATGATTGCATTACTTTGCTTTTAGGATCTTGCAAAAGACGTAATGAATTGGCTGGCGGCAGTGGAACTTATTTTTTAACTAAAGGATGGCTGGAATCTGAAAGAAATATATGGGTTGAATATCAGGATGCGGTAAAACGTTATGGAAAGAAAAAAGCGGAAAAAATTTATAGTATAATTTTTAAACATTATAAGAGATTGGGAGTTATAGAAACTGGAGCATATGATCTTGAAAGTTACTTAGAAAAAACAAAAAAAATAGCAGAAGAATTGAAATTACAATATGAAGTATTGCCTGGAACACTTGAATATATTAAAAAGCTTTTGACAGGTCCCTGGAATGACAAGGAGTTTATAATTATAAATCCAGGTGAAACGGTTACAATGGAACGTATTTATGATACAGATGAGCAGCCTTTAAATAATGAGCAGTGCATAATCAATAATAAAATATAAACAGTTGACAGTGTATTTGCTGTCAACTGCTTGTTATGAGTAAGTAATTCACACCAAATCAAAGATTCAGGTTCTAATATGAGAAACTCCTCCGCCCTTTGGTCAGCGGAGTAAGCGATTCACGTCAAATCAAAGATTTAGGTTCTCTGCTTAGCTGCAGCCTGTAGTGGAACCACAGTCAAGGCAAACCATGCAGGTGCCGTTTCTCACCATTCTAGTGCTGGAACAATTAGGACAGGTTGAACCATATATTCTTTCTCCATCTATTTTTTTTGATCTGATTTCAGTAGTATTAATTTTTTGAGAATTTAATTCAGTGGAAGAATTACCTAAAATCAAACTGTCTTTGTCATAATTTTCAGGTTTAACTTGACATTTGGAGAAATCTCCAAGTTCTATATCTATTATCTTACTTACAAGATCTGATATAGAGGATACGTATTTTATATAAGGGTGTTTTTGAACAAATCCATAGGGCTCATATTTCTGGCCTCGCAGCATCCTGGATATATCCTGTGCTGGAACGTGATACTGGAGCATTACGGATATTGCCTTAGACAGAGAATTCAAAAGTCCCATTATTATAGTTCCTTCTCTATCTGTAGTTATATATATTTCAGATATTTCTCCGCTGGAGGATCTGTTCACTGTGGTATATATTTTCACATCATCTATTTGCGCAGGATGGGTTGTTCCCATGCGGATTCCCACAGGTTTATCCCTTTTGGAATATTTTACCCCCTTTTGCAGATCTCTGGCCTTGTTTAAAAGTTGATTATAGGTTAAGTCTTCCAGCCTTATGTTGTCCGAGGCAGATAAACTTGTATTTAAAGGCTGGGCCGCTTTAGAAGAATCCCTGTATAGAGCAATACCTTTAATTCCAAGTTTCCAGGAGGATAAGATTACATCTTTAAAGTCCTGTATGGAAGCATTTTTGGGCAAATTTACAGTTTTAGACACTGAGCCTGATATAAGGGGGGTTATGGAGGCTACCATTTTTACGTGTCCCATAGGATCAATATACCTTTCACCGCTGCCGCATTTATTTGAAGTGTCAAATATATCAAGATGTTCATCTTTTAAGTGAGGAGCGCCTTCTATTTTGCCATCAAGTATTTTTTCGTAAGTAAAATCATTTTCAGTTACAGTTTCTTTTTCAAGTACATAAGATAATATATCTTCTATTTGTTCAGTGGTGTAACCAAGCTTTTTTAAAGCTATAGTTATCACCGGATTTATAATTGTCATAAATCCGCCGCCAGATAATTTTTTATAGACGATATGACTAAAAAATGGTTCTATTGAAGTAGCACCACAGTCCATGGCAAAAGATATAGTGCCAGTAGGTGCTATAACTGTAACTTGAGCATTTCTATAGCCAAATTTGGCACCGCTTTTAAGTGCATCTATCCAGCAGCTCTTCAATTTATCTCCTATATAGGATAGATTCTGTATTTTCAGAAGTTCATGATCTACTTTTAAAGGGGTATAATTTAATCCTTCAAATTCATTTGAAAAGCTGGAGCCTATGGTTTTTGAAAATGATTCCATATCTACAGAAGCTGCTCTAGCATGATTTCTAAGCACTTTCATCATATAAGGCTTATTTATTTGAAACTTTTCAAAAGATCCTACCTCTTTTGCCATAAGAGAGGATACATAGTAGGACTGACCCGTGAGTATTCCCACCAGTGAAGCTGCCAGCGTTCTGGCTTCATTTGAGTCATAAGGATAGCCCATAACCATAAATAATGATGCTATATTGGATATACCAAGTCCTGTGGTTCTAAAAAGATGAGTTTTTCTTGCTATGTCTTCAGTAGGAAACTGTCCCCAATGTATAGAGGATTCAAGAATTAACTGAACCAGGCTAATTATATGCAAATATCCTTTTATATCAAAAATATCTTTATCTGTATCATAAAATTTATATATATTTATAGAAGCAAGATTACAGGAAGTATTATCTAAAAAAGCGTACTCACCGCAGGGGTTTGTAGAATTAATACTGTTATAAGAAGCATTTACTTTTCCGTCTTCTCCAGCAGGGCATGTGTGCCAGGCATTAAAAGTATCACTAAATTGAGGGGCAGGATCTGCACATTTCCAGGCAGATGTATTAAAGATATCCCAAATTTTTTTTACTTTTTCTGTTTTTGCCACTTTGGAGTCAACTCTCCCTGTAAGATTAATGGTCTCATCGGGATTTGCCTTTAACCTGTCTACTTTACCCATAAAGCCGTTGGAAAATCTTACTGAATTATTGCTGTTTTGACCCGAAACAGTTTCGTAAGCCTCACCATCAATATCCATATCGTATCCCATTTTGCCAAGAGCCCTTACCTTATCCTCTTCTTTTGATTTCCAGCTTATGAAATCCATGATTTCAGGATGATTTACATCCAGACACACCATTTTGGCAGCTCTTCTTGTAGTGCCCCCGGATTTAATGGCACCTGCATTTCTGTCCAATGCTTTTAAAAAACTCATAAGTCCTGAGGATGAGCCGCCTCCAGATAATTTTTCACCTTTTGCTCTTATGGTGGAAAAATTAGTACCGGTTCCGGATCCACCTTTAAATAACTTTGTTTCTGTTACAAATTGATCGGATATGGAATGGCGGCCTAAAAGTTTATCTTCAATAGATAATATAAAACAGGCAGAGGCCTGAGTCCTGGTATAACTATCCTCACATTCCATTACTTTATTAAGGGTATCATCAAAATAGTAATTTCCCTGTTTTACACCTTTTATGCCATAGGATAATTTAAGACCTGTATTGAACCATTGAGGAGAATTAGGAGCATACATTTGATTTAAAAGTCCATACACACATTCATCATAAAAAATAGAACTTTCTTCTTCTGTTTTTATCAATCCTTCATCTTTTAAAGATTCACGCCAAAAATTTACCATTCTGTGGGCTACTGATTTCATACTGTTTTCATAGCCGAGCTTTCCTGGAACACCAGCTTTTCTAAAGTATTTAGAGGCTATTATGTCACAGGCATTTTGAGAATATTGCTCTGGAAATTCTAGATCTTTCATATCTACCAGAACTTTATGGGTTTTATGATCTTTTAAAAACACATCTGTTTTTTTCCATTTAAATAAATCATATACTGTTTTATTATTGTTTTTTTCAAGGGATTTTGTATAATATCTTTTGAACAAGTCCTTTATACTATCCAATTATAATTTACCTCCTTGTATAAGTTATTGTATCGAAATTATATATTTTGTATGTATATTCAAAGAGCAAATACTATATGTAGTACTTATTTAAATAAATAAGTACTACATATAGTGCTTATTTATTATATTATATATTTCATAAAAGTTCAATTTATATATATGGCATATTTCACCCTGATTTTTAAATAGAATGCTTTTTATAAGTTTATTTATACTTTATGATAGATAAACTTATAAAATACTTCCTCATTCAACTCCAAGTAGTTTATAATTAGTGTTAAAATATAAATAAATATCAATACGAAGGAGATTAAGTCATATGATAAGAAAATTTCAAAATTACATGCCGGAAATAGATAAAGATTGTTTTATAGCAGATAATGCAGAAATTATAGGAAAAGTAAAAATTCATGAAAAAGCCAGTATATGGTTTGGAGCCGTACTCAGGGGTGATGTGAATTATATATATGTGGGAAAAGGAAGTAATGTACAGGATAATTGTACCCTTCACACCAGCGGAGGAATGAATCCCGTAGAAATAGGAGAATATGTCACTGTGGGACATAATGCAATAATACATGGAGGTAAAGTCGGAAAGTATTCTTTAATTGGTATGGGATCCATAATTTTAGATAATGCCGAAATTGGGGAATTGACCATTATAGGAGCTGGGAGCCTTGTAACTAAGAATAAAAAGATACCATCTGGAGTGATGTGTATGGGATCACCGGCAAAGGTTGTGAGAGAGCTTACGGAAGAGGAAAAAAATTTTCTAAGGAATTCAGCAGAGGGGTATATTAAAAAGGCTGAAAACTACAAGTAGTGTGCTATTAAAGGATAGAGTCCACAGATAATATTTAATCACTTATTTTATAAGTTAAGTATAAAATATAGTGTTAATAATATTTGGAGATTGAATATGCCCAATTTTAAATTAGGTTCCAAAAATAATCAGGTGATGCAGATACAAGCTACTTTAGAAAAGGCAGGATACAATCCGGGACCCATAGATGGAATGTATGGCATACAAACTGAAGGTGCAGTTAAAGACTTTCAGAGAAACAATGGTCTGCTGCCAGATGGAATAATAGGACCGGATACTTATAGGATACTTAGAAGTTTCATGCTGGGGTATGATAATTACATCATTAGAACGGGAGATACATTATACAGCATAAGTAAAAAATATGGGACTCAAGTTTATAAAATAATAACAGCTAATCCGCTGATAGAACCTTTGGGTCTGATTCCAGGAAGCACAATTAAAGTACCCTATAGCATGGATGTAGTGAATACAAATATAAATTATACTTACAATGTACTGGAAACGGATTTGATGGGACTGGAAGCCAGATATCCATTTATGACTGTAGGAAGTGCCGGACAAAGTGTACTTGGAAGACAGTTATATTATGTGAGGCTTGGAGTAGGGGACAATCAGGTATCCTATAATGGTTCCCATCATGCTTTAGAGTGGATAACAACTCCACTTTTGATGAAATTTATAGAAAATTTTGCAAGAGCCTATTCTGAAGGTAGAAATATAAGAGGATACAATATAGGGGATATATGGAGCAGGAGCAGCATATATATAGTACCTATGGTAAACCCTGATGGAGTAGAGCTTGTTTTGAATGGATTAACCAGTGACAATCCTTTTTACAGGGATCTTATAAGATGGAATAGTGGTAGTACTGATTTCTCTAAAGATTGGGAAGCAAATAACAGAGGGGTTGATATTAATCATAATTATAATGCAAACTGGCAGCTTTCAAAGGAGGCAGAACCTTCTTATGGTGTGTATGGTCCGGGACCTACCAGATATTCAGGACCTTATGTTGAATCAGAACCGGAAACCAGGACAATGGTAAGATTTACAAATAGCCATAATTTTAGACTGGTATTGGCTTATCATAGTCAGGGACGGGTTATTTATTGGCAGTATAATGCATTGACTCCTCCAGAATCAAGGAGAATAGCGGAAATGTTTTCCAGTGTAAGCGGGTATACTATGGAGGAGACTACTGGTATAACATCTTATTCAGGATACAAGGACTGGTTTATAGAATATCATGGGAAACCCGGATTTACTATAGAAGTAGGCAGGGGAACTAATCCTCTTCCTATAAGTCAATTTGATGAAATATATAATGAAAATGAAGAACTCCTTCTGCTGGCCTCAGTCATATAACAATTTATTTAAGTTAGAAAGTAAAAATGAAAGGTTAAGAGTTATGGATAATTTTTGATGTTATATAGTTTTAATGGAAGAAATCATCTAAAACTCTTGACCCTAAACTTTATTTATATATATCCACTAGAAGACCACTTATATCATCTATGGTAGCGGCCACATCCAAGTTTTTCTTCTGATCGTTCATAAGCATCTCAGTAAGATCCTCCAGCTTTTTATCTATAGTGTCCACTGTTATAAAATATTGTGTCTGCCAGAAACTTATATCTTTTTTCACATTGTACATGTATTTTAAAACCGATTCCAGATATTCTTTTATCATCTTTTTATAAAGTTTAACATCTGTGTAACATTTGGTTACAGATAATCTATTCCCTTTCTTTTTAATATTATCAAACATATTTTTAAGTTGATCTTCTGATTTTTTTTCCATTTGAGAGTTAAAACTCTGGGAAAAATCTTTTTTTACTTTTATATTTTTATTACTTGAAGAATGAGGAGAGGTTCCACCAATTCTAGAAATTTCCATAATATACCTCCGAATTTTTATTTAAAATATCGATGATTAAATATTATATATTATATTCATTATATATAATATTTTAATAAAAACATAGTGAATTGTATTAAAATTTGTATTAAAAATAAATAAAAGGTACTGAGTTTAATAATATAATACAGTTAATAATACCACATTATATAAAACAAGTGATTATATATTGAGCTTTTTCATCCTATATAGTATAATTTTATCATAAGCAATAACCATATATGTAATATATATCTAATAAAGTGATTCTTGGCAATGGCATTTATAGGATAAATTATAAAATATTGCGAAAATTGTTATGCAACAGTGATAATAAATTATTTAATATGTATAAGATTATAGTATTTTCAAAAAATAAAACATAGGTAGGTGATTTTATGTGGTTTGAAAAAAGCAGCCAGGAGATAATAAAAGAGTTTAATACAGATGTTGTAAATGGGTTAAGTTCTGAAGAAGCTTTAATCAGAAGGGAGAAATATGGACCAAATAAATTAGCTGAAAAAAAGGAGCAGTCAATTTTAAAACTCCTATTTGAACAGATAAATGACGTATTGATATATATATTATTGGGAGCAGCTGTAATTTCCGCCTTACTTAAGGAAATAAGTGATGCGGTTATTATAGTGATTATAGTTGTATTAAATGCAATAATAGGGCTAATTCAGGAATCAAAGGCTGAAAAGGCATTGGAAGCTTTAAAAAAGCTTTCTTTCCCGAAAGCACTGGTTAAAAGGAATGGACAAATTATGGAAATATCTTCTGAGGATGTAGTAGTAGGAGATATAGTAATTTTGGAAGCAGGTAAATATATACCCTGTGATTTAAGATTAATTGAGACTGCAAATTTAAAAATAGAGGAATCAGCTCTGACTGGGGAGTCCGTACCGTCACAAAAATATGCGGAGAATATACTGAAAAGTGAAAACATAGCTCTTGGAGATCAACGAAATATGGCATTCATGTCTACCATGGTTACCTATGGAAGGGGCGTAGGTGTTGCCGTAGCTGTTGGCATGGATACTGAAATAGGGAAAATAGCCAAAATGCTTGAGGAAAATAAAAAAAATTCAACACCTCTTCAGATAAAGCTGGCACAGCTTGGTAAGATGTTGGGATTTGTAGTTCTTATAATATGTCTTCTTATGTTTGTTGTTGCAGTAATTCAAAAAAGAGATTTATTTGAAATGTTTTTAACAGCTATAAGTTTAGCTGTGGCTGCTATTCCAGAAGGTCTTCCGGCCATGGTCACTATAGTGCTTGCAGTGGGAGTCCAGAGAATGATAAAAAAGAATGCTATAATAAGGAAACTGCCTGCCATAGAGACATTGGGTTCCGTAAATATAATATGTTCTGACAAGACGGGAACTTTAACTCAAAATAAGATGACAGTTACAAGGTTTTATGCGGATGGTGTTTTAAATGACATCTCATATTTGGATATGAATAACAGGGTACATTCTGCCCTTGTAAAGGATATGGTTCTCTGCAGTGATGCCACCTATTCTGAAGATTCTCGAACTGGAGATCCAACAGAAATTGCACTACTCGAATTAGGAGTTAAATTTAATATATACAAAGATAATGAAAATGAATTACATTCCAGAGTTGATGAAATACCTTTTGATTCAGATAGAAAGCTTATGACCACTTTAAATAAATTTGGAGATAAATATAATATAATTACAAAAGGGGCTGTGGATAATTTAATTAAAATTTGTAAGTCCATATATGCAAATGGCAATATGGTTCCTTTTACAGAGGAATTAAAGTCAAAAGTTACTGCTGCATCTGATTCAATGTCAAATGATGCTCTTAGGGTACTGGGCACAGCTTTTAGAGTAGTGGATTCAACTGAAATTGAAATTGATTCCATGGAAAGTGATTTGACGTTTGTGGGTCTGGTGGGGATGATAGATCCACCAAGGGAAAATGTGGAGAAGTCCATAGAAGAGTGCAGAAAATCCGGTATAAGAACAGTTATGATTACCGGAGATCATAAAAATACAGCTTTTGCTATAGCAAAAGAGCTTGGTATAGCAGAAGATTCATCTCAAGTTGTGTCGGGATATGAATTCAATAAATTATCTGGAAGTGAAATAGAAGATAAAATTGATAATTTAAGAGTTTTTGCCAGAGTATCCCCTGAGCATAAGGTAAATATAGTAAGGGCATTGAAAAAAAGGGGAAATATAGTTTCTATGACTGGAGATGGTGTAAATGATGCACCTTCTCTAAAGGCTGCAGACATAGGTGTGGCTATGGGAATTACAGGAACTGATGTAGCTAAAGGTGCTTCAGATATGATATTGACCGATGACAATTTTTCAACCATTGTAGAAGCAGTAAAAGAGGGAAGAAATATATATAATAATATAAGAAAGTCCATAGTATTTCTCCTTTCCTGTAATATAGGAGAAATAATAGCTCTATTTATTGGCATAGTGCTTGGCTGGCCGGCAGTATTGAGACCAATTCATCTTCTGTGGGTAAATTTAATAACGGATAGTCTCCCGGCACTGGCACTTGGTGTGGAGCCTGATGATCCGGATATAATGAAAGAAAAGCCACGTGATGCAAAAAAAGGATTATTTTCAGGAAAAAGTGGAGTATTCTTAATAGGCAACGGTATTTTGATAGGAGTAATTACTCTGGCTGCTTTTTATATAGGAAATACGATATATCCAAATTCACTGATGCATGCACAGACTATGGCATTTGTAGTGCTCAGCGTATCTCAATTGTTTTATACTTTAAGTATCAGGCATAGTGAAAAGTCCATATTTGAAATTGGGATATTTACTAATAAATATTTAGTCGGAGCAATAGTCCTTGGGATAGTTATGGTAAATATGGTAATTATGATACCATTTCTGGCATCTGTATTTAAAGCATTTAGACTTACATTAAATGACTGGTTATTTGTATTCCTATTATCTATAATACCTTTCATTTTAAATGAGCTTGGAAAACTTATTTATAGAAAGCTGGAGAAAAAATAAAATATCAGTTGTTTTCACCGGGAAATAATTTTTTTAGTTTTCTATAAAGGGTCATTCTTGGAATTCCTAAAGTTCTTGCTGTCTTTGATTTGTTAAAATTATTTTTTATCAATGTATCCATTATTAATTTACTTTCAGTTTTATATATGGAATCTTTTAAAAGTTTATCATGTACATTTTTATTGGGATCATTTGGATGACAGTTTTTTAATATAAAATCAGGTAAATCATCCATAGTTATAATTTCGTTTTTAGAAGTTACCATTATTCTCCCCAATATATTTGTCAATTCCCTTATGTTTCCCGGCCAATCATAGGAGTATAAAGCCTTTAGTATATCATCGGGAAAAAACCTCTTTATATTATATTTTTTATAGAAATTATTTTGTATAGACTTTACTAAAACAGCTATATCTCCCTTCCTGGTTCTAAGAGGAGGAATTTCAAGATTTAAAAAATTCAGTCTGTAAAACAGATCTTCCCTAAAAGTGCCTTGGAGCACTTTTTCTTTTAAATTACAGTTGGTTGCAGCTATCACCCTTACATCTATAGTTAATATTTTATTGCTGCCTATACGTTCTATCTCATTTTCCTGTAAAACTCTAAGCAACTTTGCCTGAAGGCAAAGTGGAATATCTCCTATTTCATCCAAAAATATAGTTCCGCCATTTGCCAGTTCAAATTTTCCACATCTGCCTTCTTTAGAAGCTCCAGTAAAAGAGCCGCTATTATATCCGAATAATTCAGATTCTGCAAGATTTTCTGGTATTGCGGCACAATTTACTTTTACGAATGGTTTAAGTCGTCTTTTGCTTTTGTTATGAATGGCATGGGCGAACATTTCCTTACCAACGCCACTTTCTCCGGTTATAAGTACAGTGAAATTTGTATCTGCAAATTTTTCCGCTCTTTTTTTGCATAGTTTTCCTGCATCAGAATTTACTAAGATGTCATTAAAAGTATATTTTGAACGAAATGATGTATTTGAATTGGCAAATTTATTGAATGTACCTGCATTTTCAAGTGATTCAGATGTCAATAAACTCATACCACCTACTAATTCGTCTCTGTAAAAAAGAGGTATGCTGTGAATAATAATATTTTCTTTATCATCGGATTTATATATTTTTTCTATTTCAGGAGTTCTTGTTTTAATTACATCTGGAAGTTTGGAATTGGGAATGACGTTTTCCAGACAGCAGCCTTCCAAATCTTTAAATACAACTTCAAAATATTTTGCAAAAGCAGGATTTATATTTAAAATATTGCACTTAACATCTACAAATACAGTGGGAAGTGAAATATTATGAAATATCATGTTATTTACGCTGCATATATACTGTTCCAATTCTGATTTTGAGATTTTATCATTCATGTTTTAATATCACCTTTCTTAAGTATAAAATAAATACTACATCATAATTACTAAATGGATCAATATGTTACATTTAAATTGTAACATATTGATGCATTTAGTTGCAATCTAAAAAAAAATAATAACAGGGAAAAGATATTATTGATATAAGCTTTTGACTTATTAAAATTCAAGAACTATTATATATGAATATGTAATAGCTATATTTTATTATTGTACAGTAAAAAAATTAAAAGATTGAAAATTGAAATTTAATGTAATGGTTTTGTGAAGAAAATATGTTTGACAAATGAGAATTATTGTAGTGATTTTATTAAATAAAAATGCTTGATAAAAAATATATATGAAATTTACTATTCAATATCTTATTTATATGAATAATAAATTTTATAATAAATTTTATTAAACTTCTTGGCATGATAAATGCTCTTACAATAAGATTACTGAAATGATTTTTTCGTAATTTAAAAAGGGGTGAAGTTTAATGAAATTTACATCTGTGGAGTGTTTCCTACTAGTAATGTTGTTTTTACTAATAGGGGAAATTGTATCACAAAAGACGAAGGCTTATGTTCCTTCAGTATTTATTTCTGCTGTTTTATTTTTAATAGGATTCTGGACATTTGTGCCAAAAGACGTAGTTTCACAGGCATCTTTTGGTAAAGAATTTATACAAATTGCAATGGGGCTGCTTCTTGTACATTTAGGTACTCTTATGAGTCTGAGAAAATTAATAGATCAGTGGAAGGCAGTAGTAGTTGCAATCTGTGGAGTATGTGGAATCATGGCCTTAACTATGACCATAGGATTATTATTGTTTGACTGGCACACAGTTGTAGCTGCAACACCACCGCTTACAGGTGGAATAGTGGCAGCACTGCTTATGTCGGAAGGGTTAAAAGCTCAAGGTATTACTACACTTGCGGTACTTCCTATAGCAATGTTTATAACTCATAGTTTCTTTGGGTATCCTATTACTTCATGGTGCTTAAAGAAAGAAGGAAAAAGAGTTATAAAAGATTTTAGAAAAAATGGTCCTGATCCTAAGGTGTTAAAGGAAGGAAGTATGTTCCAAGCTGAAGAAGGTGGAAGAAAAAAACTTATACCGGCACTTCCAAAGGCTTATCAAACTGCTCCTATGATACTTTTAAAAGTAATTTTTGTATCAATGATTGCAGGGTGGTTGTCTAATTTAACTGGTGGAGCTGTGAACCAGTATGTAATATGTCTTGTGCTTGGAGTTGTTTTTTGTGAATTGGGATTTTTGGAAGAACAATCTCTTGTTAAAGCAGGTGTCTTTAACTGGCTTATAGTTGGACTTTTGGCATATGTATTTTCACAACTATCCAGTGTTACACCAATACAGCTTCTAAGAATGTTAGGGCCAATAATCGTACTTATAATATTGGGAATCATAGGTATGTTCGTAATGTCAATGATTGTGGGAAGGCCTCTTGGATTCTCAAAGGAAATGGCTTTTGCCTGTGCACTTACAGCACTTTTTGGTTTTCCGGCAGATTATATTATAACTACAGAAGTTTGTAAATCCGTAGGCACCACAGTGGAAGAGAGAAATTATCTTGTGGATATATTGCTTCCAAGGATGCTGGTAGGTGGTTTTGTAACAGTATCTATTGCGTCGGTAGTTATAGCAGGTATATTCTTGAAATTATTATAAATTATTTGTTAAGCCGTGGGTCGCTGTCATGTGAACAATGACATAGTTTTAAAGAAAAAAACTGTATGCAATTCTAAATGAACTGCATACAGTTTCTATTTTTTTATGAGTTTTGTTCCATCCTTATCCTGGGAAACCAGATTTCGCCTCATAAGCCCACCTAGGGCATTTTTAAAGTAATTTTTACTTTCATGAAAAGTGTTTTTTATGTCTTCAGGAGAGCTTTTATCATTATAAGGCATAAATCCATCATGAGACTTCAAATACTCAAGTATGATATCTTCCATGGACAACCGTTCATATTTTGGAGTTTTTCTAGGCGTAAGGCCTAATTTACCATCATCATAAACTCTTTTTATTCTTAAATTGAGTTCATCACCAATCTCCAGTTTTGTAAAATACTCATTATTCAATATAACACCCTTATACATATTGTCTACTGCTACCATAGCGCTGTTGTTTGTTTGAAAACCATAGACCGTACCCTTTACTTCTGTGCCTAGGCTATATTTTTCATTTTCTTTTTCCAGTTCCATAAGATATTTGTCTATATCCGTAGTTGCCGCTATTCTGTTTGTTTTATCTAAATACAGGTAAAACAGATAGTATTTTCCCAAAATCAGTTTGTATTTTTGCTCTGATATTGGAACAAGGACATCTCTTTCCAAACCGATATCTATGAAGCAGCCAAAGCTGACGTTGGATACTGTTTTTAACAATGTAATTTCACCAACTGTGGCCAGTGGTGATTTGAGAGTAGCAATTATTCTGTCTTCCGAATCTTTGTATATAAAGGCATTGACCTCATCTCCTATGGAAAGTTGATTTCCCATGGTATTTTTGTTTGGAAGAAGTATATCGTCCATGGTAATGCCTGTTTTAGCGTCCAAGTAATATCCAAATTTTGTTTTTCGAACTATTTTTAAGAGATTAAATTTTCCTAATAATATCACCTATTTCACTCCTAATTTTTTTAAATTTTGTTTCAACGCCTATTATATACCATTATTATCAATGATACCAGTGAATTAATCCCTAAAATTTGTTTTAGTGGAAGAGCCTTCTACTGAAACATGTATATCCAGCTGAAGTTCACTTTTTTGCAGTATATTGTCTGAGTCCTCTCTAGGGTACCTCCTCTGAAAATCTTCTACTAAATGAAATATGTCCAATCCTTTCCCCTTATATTCTTCAAATATATTCTTACAGGCATAATTTATGTTCCTTTCTGCATTTGTCTGTATTGCCTTTATTGAGCTGCTGTTTAAATTGCTCTTACTCTGTGTTTCGGATATGCTTACTTTTGTATTGATTATTTTTTTTACTATTAATTTTTTACCGTTATAGTACATTTTTGTTTTTGTATTATTTTTTATTATTTCAAGTCCCACAAATTTAGAGGGAGCATTTGGGTTGGTTACCTCCAGAGAACCTGTTCTTATATTGTCCAGCAGAAAATTATAACCCTGCCCATTTTCCCTTCTCAATGTGTCCACCATTTTATAATTGCTAATTATGGCTCCATCGCCGATTTCTATTTTATCTTCCGGCTGATCATGTTTTATCTGTATCATGGGGATTACAGACGTACGGCTTTTGGTATGCATTCCATTTAAAAAATCATTTAAACTGGTTATGACCTCTCTGGAGGATGCAGGTATGTTTTCTATTAAGTCATGAACAAAAACCCCCACATATTCCTGTCCCTTTAATTTTACATTGATAAAATTGTCAGGACATCCTTTTAAAACAGCTATATTGGCCCTGAGGACAAATTCCTGATCCCTTTCAAAAAAATCTATAAAATCCTGCATATTCTGTCCAGCTGCTTTTTCAGTAAATATAATTCCCATATTCTGAGTGTAATTTAATTTATAGTTGGAGGATAAGTTTATATCCCTTATGGTTTCAAACATGGTTTTCCTTGAGCTTCTAAAAAGAATTCGCTGGTCACTGCTGGAAGAACCGGTGACAGATCTCTGAGGTTTGAAGGCCTCTACATAAATTATAGGATTACCATGGCTGTCTATATCCACAATACAGGCTGTTGCAAATATAACTTTATCTATGTCATTGTAATTAAAACATCCGGTGAGGAAAGATGTGCATATTATTAGAAAACAACAAAGAAATCTTTTCATCTCTTATCACCCTTATTGAAAGTATTGTTAGATATATTGGTTAATTTTCCCCTGTAGAAAATATCCCTGTATTTTAAATTATCTTTAGTTAATATAGGAGTAATATAGGGATAACCACAGCTGTTCAGAGAAGCTATATCTGATATCAAGATGAATAAACCCATAAAGAATCCCAACATGCCAATTAAAGAACATAAAAGAAGTATTATAAAATTCCAAATAAGTATAGAACCATATAATTTAGGCGTCAAAAAAGAAGATATAGCGGAAACAGCCACTATTATTACTGTACTTTGAGAACTCAATCCAGCACTTACTGCTGCCTGACCCAGTATAAGGGCACCTACTATGCTCATGGACTGCCCTATAGGTTGAGGAAGGCGTATTCCAGCTTCCCTTAAAAGCTGGAAAAAGAACAACATCAAATAAACTTCCAGTATAGTGGGGATGGGTACGTCTGCCCTGGAGGATGAAAGCCTAAAAACAAATATAAGAGGTATTAGTGAAAAATGATAGGTGGTAAGGGCTATATATAATCCCGGCAAAAATACTGAAATGACAAAAGCAATGAGCCTGACTATTCTGACTATACTCGTGTAATACATATTTAAATAATAGTCATCTGCCATCTGAAAATTTTCTATAAAAAAATAGGGGGCACTTAAGGCAAAGGGAGTTCCATCCACCAGAATGGCTACCCGTCCCTGTAATATTTTGGATGCTGCAGTGTCGGCCTTTTCAGTGTAACCTATAGTGTCAAAAAGAGTTCCGGAATCTTTTAATTGCTCTTCTATATAATTTGTATCCAGAAGAAAGTCTATATCAGTTTTCTCCAATCTATCATTGATGTATTTTAATACTTTCTGTGGAACTAAATCCTGTATATATAAAAGAGCCACAGTTGTATTGGAAATCCTGCCCATAATTTTATATTCTATTTTTAACTGGGGGCTTTTTATCCTTCTTCTTATAAGGGCTATATTATCCATTATAGCTTCATTAAAACCTTCTCTAGGGCCTTTTACCACTGTCTCAGTTAAAGGGGAGGATACTGGCCTTTTGCTGAATCCTTTAGCCTCACAGTATATAGCATTGTCATAAAAGTCAGATAGAATTATTACATCACCGGATAGAATATGCAGCAGTGCATCCTCCTTGGAGGTTATATCCCCTAAGGAATTGCTGTAGAGAACCCTGTTTTTTATTATTTCTGTATCCCTAATTAAATTACTGCTTTTTATTAAAGGGGCTATTATATATTGGCTTATAAATTTTGAATCACATAGATCATCTATGAACAGCAAAGATATAGTTCCCTTAGCACATTTTATTTCACGATGTTTTAAATCCGAGTTGCCTTTTAGTTTATCATTTATATAATTTAAATAATCATTCATATTTTCATCACCAAGTATATTATCTGTATTTTCTTGAATAACATTCATGGTTTAGCAGATAATATTTGTATGTAAAATTTAGTGTGAAATGGAGATTATTTATGGGCAAGTTCAGTTTTAAACATATATTTTTCATAATATCTGCCCTGTCAATAGCCAGCTTGAAAACTTATCCTCAAATATTTATGAATATGTCAGGCAGGGACAGCTGGGTTGCTGTTATAATAACCTGCATAATAATGCTGTGGTATTTTGACTATCTGATAAATATATGTGTGAAAAACAATTGTTACAGTGTACATGAAATATTTACTGCTGCTTTTGGAAATCTGTTTGGAAATGTATTTTTAATTATATTTGCGGTGGGGGTTTTTTTATCTTTGATAGAAAGTGCTTCTGTAGAGTCAAATGTAATACATACTAATTTTTTTATAGAGAGTCCCGTATGGTACATACTGTTGTTTGTAGTAATGCCAGGGTTTTATACGGTAAAAAAGGGTAGGTATTCCGTAATGGCAGTTATTATGATATGTATAGTGATCTCTATATTTAATGGAATTAATTTAGCTGTGTTAACATCAAAGTTTAAAGATTATGGTAGGCTGTTTCCGTTATTTGAGCATGGAATAAATGCCAACTTTTTTTTGTCTATTGTAAAATCCATAGGCATGTATTCATCCATTGTCATTGCACTACCTTATTTAAGCCAGTTGGATATTAAAAAGGGCGTTAGAAAATATTCTTTTCTTGGTAACTTATTTGTAGCACAAATGATAATTATTGCCATAGTGGGGGTACTTGCCACTTTCAACGTGGAGAGAGCCAATACCATTGTTTATCCTAAGCTGGTGCAGACCCAGCTCATATCATATTTTGGATTTATAGCAAGCGGTGAATTTTATGTAATATTTCAGGTAATATCCGGTTGGTTTTCAAAATATATAACTACATTTTTTGCACTTATTTTAATGCTTAGAGAGGTTAAATTTGATAAAGTCATAAACCCCAATATATTTTTAATTGCATTTACAGGTGTGGTCTATGTATCATCCTATATGATTGCAAAAAATTTATTTACGCTTTTCAGATTTTTGGATATATATGTGTATGCATGTGTTGTGGCACTGTTTTTGCTGCCTTTGGTTACTTTTACAGTATTCAATATGAGATCAGGTAAAAAAGTAAATAGTAATTAAACAGATATTATAAGTGAAGTATATAGGGATATTAGCAATGTTACCCATGGGATAAAAAAGTACAAATTGCAGATAATATGACAAATGCAAAAATAGATTATATATGGCAGGTGTGATAATGGGCAATATATTTAAAAATTTAACGTCTCTGATTACCTATAAACATAAAAAAGAGGTACAGAAATTTTATATACCTGAAGTGAATAAAAATTCTGAAAATACAGGTTATAATTATGATTCCTTAAGTATAAAAAATGGTTCCAAGCAGAATAATGGAGACAAAATTCAAGCGGATATTGATTCCAATATAAAATTTATTCAACAGGAGTTCCACTATCCTGTTAATAAAGATATTGTAATAAGAAAAATTAAAATTGCAGGAAAATACAATGCATTTATAGCTTATTTAAATGGTGCTGTGGACAATAATCTTGTAAATAACTTTATATTAAGACCTCTTTTAAATTATAAAATTGAAAATGAAAGTAAAGATCAAGAGGAGAACAATTTAAATACAGGTAAAAAACAGGAAAAGATAAATTTCATTTTAAATAATGTAGTTGAAATCAATGACATGAAAGTTGTGAATAAATTTAAAGATGTTATATATCAAATAATTTCAGGAAATACAGCAATGTATATAGATGGGTGTAATTATTATGGGGCATATGGTACTAAGGGTTTTGAAAAAAGATTAGTGAATACACCCCAAACGGAGGGCTCTGTAAAAGGTTCTTATGAAGCTTTTACAGAAAATCTATCAACTAATGTAGGACTTATAAGGAAACTTGTAAAAAACAAGGATCTTATTACAGAGAAATTAAGGGTCGGGGACAGCAATAACAACGAATGTGCAATTATGTACATAGAGGGTATAACAAATCCTGCAATAGTACAGGAGGTAAAGAGGAGAATTAACAGTATAAAAACAGATTTTATATCCGGAACAGGAATGTTAGGAGAGTATATTGCAGATAATACCTGGTCTTTGATTCCAACTGTGCTGTCAACGGAAAGAAGTGACAGGACGTGCTACTACATTATGGAAGGAAGGGTGGCGCTAATTTGCAATGGAACTCCTTATGTTATCATTCTGCCAATTACATTTTTCACTTTATTTCATACCTCAGAGGATTATATTTTAAAATGGCAATTTGGATTTTTACTGAGAACTGTGAGGGTATTTGGAATAATTATATCCTTATTGCTTCCGGGAGTGTATGTGGCCCTTATAAATTATCATCAGGAGATGATTCCCTCCTCTCTTTTAATCTCCATTGCCAGATCCAGGGAAGAAGTACCTTTTCCCACTATTGTAGAAGTTATATTTATGGAAATTTCTTTTGAACTTATAAGGGAAGCCGGTATAAGGATACCGGGTATTTTAGGAAATACCATAGGAATAGTTGGAGCACTGATAATCGGTCAGGCTGCTGTACAGGCAAGTATAATAAGCCCTATCTTAATTATAGTTATTTCCTTTACAGTGCTGGGAAATTACTCCATACCTGATTTCAGTTTAACTTACGGTACTAGAATAATTAGATTGTCCTTTATTTTACTTGGTTATGTATTGGGACTTTTGGGTATATGTATAGGAATAGTCAGTTATATTACCATACTTATCAATTTGAAATCCTTTGGAGTTCCTTTTCTTTCCAATTTTCCTCCTAAGACAAGGAAAAGCAAGGACACCGTTGTAAACTACCCTGTTTGGAAACAAGATTTCAGGCCTGATGAGTTGAATACCATGGATTCAAAAAGGCAGCCCGAAGTTTCTAGAGGCTGGATTAATGAAGACGCCAATGTTGAAGAAAATAGTAAAAATAAGCATATTTAAGGTAGGGGTAAGTTTATGAATGAAGGTAATATAGGAGTATTTCAAGCTGTATGCCTTGTCACTTTAGTTATTATAAATAAAATATTTTACTCCAGTGCGGCATTGGTAGTGCAGAAAGTTGGAACTGCAGCCTGGTATTCTACCATTGGATCCTGCGCTATTAGCATAATATTTTTTTATATTATATGCATGCTTATGGAGAGATTTCCTGGAATGAATTTAATTCAGATATTTGATGAAGTGGTTGGAAAGTTTTTTGGAAAAATTTTAGGAATGATATTCTGCACATATTGTGTTTTTTATGCAGGCTCTAATTTAAGAGAATTTGTGGATATGATTAAGATATACAATCTGCCCAAAACCCCTCCAAGTTTCATAATGGGAAGTATTTTATTAGTGGCAATTTTAATTTCCTATTTTGGATTTAAAGGACTTGGACAATTGTGCGGAATATGCTTTTTACCTGTTATACTAGGTCTTGTTTTAGTATTTTCAATGGCATATCAGGCATATAATTTTAATTATTTAAAGCCTTATCTTGGATATGGAATTCTTAACACTTTGTATTTTGAATTTTTGAGAAGTTCTTCTTATAGCGAATTTATTGTTTTATTTGTTGTAATAGACTCACTGCCCAATCTAAAGGAAATAAAAAAAGTAGGCACTATAAGTATAGTATTATCTGGAGTTATATTATCAATTTGTTTTATGTTTTATTTGGCTTCTTTTAATTATGCTTTTGCCAAAGAAAATATATCAGGCATTTTTGAATTGTCAAAGACAATTTATTTTAACAGATTTATTCAAAGGGTAGAGACAATATTCCTGGTGACATGGATTATACCTTCTATGATAACCACATCTATAGCATTTTATATATGTATAAGCATTTATTGTAAAATATTTAATATAAAAAATCACAGGCCTCTTTTAATGCCTTTTTCCTTTTTAGTTTTTATTGTGGCAATTATCCCTCAAAATGTATTGGAGTTGACGTCAATAAATTTATTGTTCATCCGTCAATACAGTCTGGTTATAAATTATTTTATACCTACTGTTGTATTAGTCATATCCATCCTATTAAAGAAAAAAGGTGAGAGTTCAAATGTACAGAAAAATTAGTTTGTTCCTGATTCTTTTTATATTACTTACTGCACTGACAGGCTGTTATGATGCAGTGGAAATTGACGATGAAGTTTATCCTGTAATGTTGGGAGTGGATCAAGGATATAATAATAAATTTAAAATCACCATACAATATCCTGTATATGGTGCAGGAAACAGAAATCAAAGTGGTACTCAACAGACACAATCCAATATAGCTGTTGTTGAGGCTCCTAGTATAATTGAAGCTATGGAAATGTTCGGACAGGAGATATCAAGACAGGTTACCTTGAAGCATTTAAAAGTTATTGTATTTTCAGAAGAAATTGCAGTACAGGGCATAGGCCAGCAGATTTTAGGAATTCAAAGATACAGGGAGGTGAGAAGTACTATGGCAATCACTGTGGTAAGAGGAAAATCCCAAGATTTCATTAAAGAAAATATATCCATTATAGGAGAGAGCCTGCCGAAGATGGTGGAGTTATTTTTTTCTCAATCTAGACATAATTCCTATTCTACTCAAGAGCAACTTTTTAATTTTTATCAGGGTATTCTTTCAAATTATGAACAACCTGTTGCAGCCTATGGTGGTGTAAATAGTTATGAAAATATAAGAAATGAGGACAATAATGAAAACACTCCTCCTATTACAGGGAAAGGGTATTTACCCGGGGAAATTCCAAGAGAAGGGTCAGCTAAAAGAGAACTCTCCGGTACGGCTGTGTTTAATGGAGATAAAATGGTAGGGGCTTTGGATAGCTATGAAACCAGATATTTTCTTCTTGTGAAAGGCAAATTCAAAGGTGCTACTATAACCATTAATGACAAGTATAAGCCTGATACTGTCATTGTAACGTATATTAAATTATCCAGAAATCCTAGGGTAAAGGCACATTTCAGAAATGGAAAACCTATAATTGATGTGAATTTAAGAGTAGAAGCAGATATAGGTTCCATTCAGAATAAAATCAACTATGAAAAATTATATATGGTAAAGGATTTAAATGAACAAATAAGGACCTTTCTGTTAAAAGGTATAAATGCCACTATTGAAAAGACTCAGAAGGAATATAAATCTGATATTTTTGGATTCGGATATTATGTAGCCGGTAATTTTAAAACAATTCAGGAATGGGAGAAGTATAACTGGTTAAGTCATTACGACCAGGCAAAGATCAATGTGAATTTAACTGTAAATGTGAGGAGAATGGGAATAAGTTTTTATACGTCAGATATCTGGGACTCCAGTGGAAAGGATAAAAAATGAAATATATTTTATGTTTCCTTATACTATGCTCAGGGTATTATACATTTAGCTATGGAATTTCAATATGGATGAGGGAAAATAATAGATTGGCAGCTTTTGGAGTCTGGCTTTTGGCTTTAGTTTCAACTTTGGTTACCATTATAATGCTCATAAGTAATTATTAAATCTCCAATAATTCTTAAAATGATTTTCAATTTGATTAAGATTACTTATAATATATATATATTATAAATAATTGAGAAATTTTTAGGAGGTAAAATATAATGGATTTTATAAGGGTGTCATCGGCTTGTCCATTAACAAATATAGGGGATATAGAGTTTAATCTGAAGAATATAGAAATATGCATAGATAAAGCTTTGATGAAAAAATCAAAGCTTGTAGTATTTCCGGAACTTTCTATAACCTCGTATACTTGTGGAGATCTTTTTGAACAGCAGCTGCTGTTGAAGAAAACTGTGGAGGCCTTGAAAAAATTATGTGATTACTCAAAAAACAAAGATGTGCTCATAGCAGTGGGAGCACCTATTGTATACAATAACTGTCTCTATAATTGTGCATGTATAATATTTAAGGGAAATATTTTAGGGATTGTTCCTAAAAGCTATATTCCAAATTATGAAGAATTTTATGAAAAAAGATGGTTTACTGAAGGGCTGCATGTTATAGATGAAAAAGTTGATTTTTATTTCCAGGAAAATATACCTTTTGGAGTAAATCTGATATTTACCTGCGGAATAATGAAATTTGCTTTTGAGATATGTGAAGATTTGTGGGCGGTAATACCTCCCAGCAGTTATCTAAGTCTCATGGGTGCAAATATTTTAGGAAATTTATCTGCCTCCAATGAAATTGTAAGTAAGTCTTCTTATAGAAGAAATTTGATATGTTCTCAAAGTGCCAGATGCATGTGCTCTTATATATATGCTTCTTCAGGAGTATTTGAATCCTCTACGGATTTAGTATTCAGTGGTGATCTGTGTATTTCTGAAAATGGCACCTTATTAAATTCAAATGAGAGGTTTAAAAGGGAAAATGAGATTATCACTTCTATTATAGATTTGGATAAATTGAATAATCAACGTTTAAAAAATGTAAGCTTTAGGGATAATGTAAAGACATTTTCCCAAAAACCAGTAAATATAGAGTTCCAATTTGAAGATATGGATTATGGTGAGTTTGACAGAAATGTTCATAAACACCCCTTTGTACCTGATAATAAAAGTGAAAGAGAAGCAAGGTGTAAGGAAATATTCAGTATACAAACTGCTGCTCTTGGAAAAAGGATAAGTCATACTAACTTGAAAAAAGCCGTTGTGGGCATATCAGGAGGACTTGATTCTACACTGGCAATGCTGGTTGTTGTTAAGACTTTTGATATTCTGAAGATTCCAAGGAAAAATATAATAACTGTAACTATGCCTGGATTTGGAACCACTGATAGAACCTACAACAACGCAGTAAGTTTATGTAAGAATTTGGGAACCGAATTTAGAGAAATCAATATAGTAAATGCATGCCTTCAGCATTTTAAAGATATTTCCCACGATAGGGATATACATGATGTAACTTATGAAAATGTTCAGGCAAGAGAGAGAACTCAAATTATAATGGACATAGCGAATAAAGAAGGGGGCCTTGTAATCGGCACAGGAGATCTGTCGGAGTTGGCACTTGGATGGTGTACATATAATGGAGATCATATGTCCATGTATGGAGTGAATTGTTCCATACCTAAAACCCTGGTGAGATATTTAGTAAGATATGTAGCGGATAAAGAAGTCTCAAAAAACATATCTGACATTTTAATGGATGTTTTAAATACTCCCGTAAGTCCGGAGCTTTTACCTAAAGATAAAAAAGGGGAGATATCCCAGAAGACGGAAGATATAGTAGGACCTTATGAACTCCATGACTTCTTTTTGTATTATTTTGTAAGATTAAACTATTCTCCTCAAAAAATATTGTTTTTAGCCAAACACACATTTAAAGATGAGTATGGCAGCGACGTCATTGAAAAATGGCTTAATGTATTTATAAAAAGATTTTTTACCCAGCAATTTAAGCGATCTGCAATCCCTGACGGCCCTAAAGTAGGTACAGTGAGCCTATCTCCAAGGGGAGATTGGAGAATGCCATCAGATGCCAGCTTTCAATTATGGATTGATTCCATAATTGAAGATTAAAGAACAGAGTTCAAATAACAGATAATGAAGATTTTAGATGGGAACTGAAAATCAGCCATTTTTGAATTTCGATATTTGAACTTTGTTAATTAGGTGTATATAGTGTATCATTATATTATAGAATGATAAAAAGGGGGGATTATATGTTTAATCTTATTTTATGGATTGCAATTGGATTAATAGCACTATTGATTGATATAACAACTAGTACGTTTTTATTCGTATGGTTTACAATTGGAGCCATTGGGGCAATTATAGCACAGATACTGAATTATTCACTTTTAGTGCAATTTATAGTATTTGTAGCTGTCAGTGTTATACTCATGATTATATGCTACCCCATAGTGAAAAAGAGTATAAAAGAATCTGTAAAACCTACACTGCTTAGAGAAAAAACTTATGTGGGCAAGGAAGTTGTGGTAGATGAGGAAATGCTGGAAAATAATGGAGTTAAGGTTGACGGAGTTTATTGGAATATAAAAGATACGGAATATGTGCTTAGAAAAGGTGACAGAATAAAGATAGTGGGCATGGAAGGAAATAAACTGGTTATAAAAAAGTTGTAAATTTATTATAGTTTAAAAATTAATATTATATGGATTGGAGATGTAATTATGATAGGTAAAATTCTTGTTTTGATTGTCCTGATAGTTATTTTAGCAGCTGTAATATCTTCTATTAAAATTGTAAATACCGGATATGTGACTATTGTGGAAAGACTTGGGCAGTTTCACAGAGCTCTAGAACCTGGGTGGCATTTTATAATTCCCTTTGCTGATTTTGTGCGAAGGAAGGTTTCCACCAAGCAGCAGATACTGGATATTGAACCTCAAAGCGTTATAACTCAGGATAATGTAAAGATCTCTATAGACAACGTTATTTTTTATAAAGTATTGAGCCCTAAAGATGCAATATACAATATAGAGGATTACAGGGCTGGTATAATTTTTTCAACTATCACCAATATGAGAAATATCGTAGGTAACATGACTTTAGATGAAGTTCTTTCTGGAAGGGATAAAATAAACGGGGAACTTTTGAAAGTGGTGGATGATATAACAGATGCATATGGAATAAAATTATTATCTGTAGAAATCAAAAATATTATGCCGCCTGCTGAAATTCAACAGGCTATGGAAAAACAGATGAGGGCTGAAAGAGACAAGAGAGCGGTAATACTTCAGGCAGAAGGTCAGAAGCAAGGTGATATAGCTAGGGCGGAAGGGGAAAAACAAGCCAAGATACTGCAGGCTGAAGCTGAAAAAGAAGCAAATATCAGAAGGGCAGAAGGCCTTAGACAGTCTCAGATGCTGGAAGCAGAAGGTAAGGCAAAGGCCATAGAGTCCGTGGCAGCGGCAGAATCAAAAGCCATTGAAATGGTGAACAGGGCTATAATAGATTCCGGTACTGATGAAAAGGTAATAGCCTTGAAGCAGGTAGAGGCTTTAAAGGAAATGGCAAAAAATCCTGCAAATAAACTTATACTTCCCAATGAGGCAGTATCTTCCCTGGGAAATATGGCAGCAATAGCCGATATGCTTCAAAGAAAATAGTTTAAACAATGCACAATTGACAGTTCACAATTAACAATTCACAGTGCACAGTTCACAATTGGCAATTAATGAAGATTTTCGATGTAAATCGGAAATCTTTCAATTGTTTAAGTTGAAAATTAAGTTTGAGTGTAGGCAGGTGTTAGTTTTATGAGCATAAGATTTATATATGGAAGGGCAGGCAGCGGAAAAAGCCATTACTGTCTTAACAACGTAAAAAATGAAATAAAGCAGGGAAATGATAGAAGTCTTATAATTTTAGTTCCTGAACAATTCTCCTTTCAGGCAGAAAAAAATTTAATAAAGACAATTGGGGAAAGGGGAATGTCAAGGGCACAGGTATTGAGTTTTAGAAGAATGGCAGAAAAGGTACTTGACGAAGTAGGAGGAGGAACTAGAAAAAGTATAAATGATGCAGGTAAAAGTGTACTTTTATATAAGATAATAGAGGAAAATAGAAATAAATTAAAAGTATTTGGCAGAGCTGCTAAAAAGCAGGGATTTATAAATTTCATATCGGATTCCATAACTGAATTAAAAAAATATAATATCTCTCCTCTTCTTTTAAAAGACAGTGCGGATAGAATAGAAAGTATCAATTTAAAAAATAAATTGGAGGATATTACAATAATTTTTTCGAAATTTGAAAATATACTTCATGAGAAATATCTGGATTTAGAGGATACTCTGAATATACTCAGTGAAAATCTGGATAAATCCAGAATGTTTGACAATGCAGAAATATGGGTGGATGAATTTTTCAGTTTTACTCCTCAGGAATATGAAATTTTAAAAAAAATTATGTATAAGGCATCTAGAATGAACGTAACATTATGTATGGACGGAGGAGGAAAGAGTTCATCTGTTGAAAGTATGGATTTGTTTTTGCCTACCAGGACTACAGAAAAAAAACTTTTGGAAATAGCTAAAGACAGCAATATAGTTTATGATAAGCCTGTTATTTTACAATGCAGTCCATGTCATAGATTTAAGGACAGTGCTGAACTTCAACATCTTCAACGTTATTTATTTTCATATCCTTATAAAGTATATGAAAGGCCAGTTAAAAATATAGGAATATACAAGGCTCTAAACAAGTATACTGAAATAGAGCATACTGCCAGGGAAATAGTAAAAACATGTAGAGACAAAGGTCTTAGATTTAAAGATATTGCAGTTGTAACAGGGGATTTAGATGGATATGAAAGTTTGATAAAAGCAGTATTTAATGAGTATGATATACCTTATTTCATAGATAAAAAAAGAGAAATCGACAATAATCCAATTATAATTTTGATAGTTTCTGCTGTGGAAATATTATCTAAAAACTGGTCTTATGAATCTGTATTCAGATATTTAAAAACAGGAATTTTGAATTTGAAATTTGATGAAATAAATATGCTGGAAAACTATGTACTTGCAAATGGAATAAGGGGAAAAGGATGGATTCAGGCTGAACCCTGGAATTTTAGAATGAATTATGATACTTCCCAGGAAGAAATATCAGAGGAAGAGGCAGAGTATTTAAATGAGATAAATTCTATAAGAGATAAGGTGAGAGAGCCTATCCTCAAACTTTCAACTGCTATAAAAGGAAAGAAAAAGGGAGTACAAATATGTGAGGGATTATATAATTTTTTATGTGAGCTGCAAATTCCTGAAAAGATAAAACAGATTATAGAAGATTTCAAAGATGATTCCAAATTGGATAAGGCAAATGAATATGGCCAGATATGG
The DNA here is from genome assembly GCF_041205085.1 of Clostridium moutaii. Lineage (NCBI taxonomy): Bacteria > Bacillati > Bacillota > Clostridia > Eubacteriales > Clostridiaceae > Clostridium > Clostridium moutaii. The sequence goes on along the minus strand of NZ_JBGEWD010000001.1, from coordinate 491,172 downwards.
GATATAGTGGTGGATGTATTGGATCAGATTGTGGATTCAAGAGGAGATGAAGCCTTTGGAATGGAAACTTTTAATGAAATGTTGACAAATAGTTTTTCTCAATACGAAATAGGAGTGATTCCACCTTCACTAGATCAGGTTTTAGTGAGCAGTGTAACTAGGCTCAGAAGTCATGACATAAGGGTGCTTTATATTGTAGGAGTTAATGATGGTATTTTCCCTGCGGCTGTACTTGAAGAAGGAGTTTTTACAGATGATGACAGAGATGTTCTTAGGGAAAAAGGATTAGAGCTGAAGGAAAATACCAGAAGTAGAGCTTTACAGGAACAATTCCTGGTATATAGTACACTGACTACAGTGGATAAATATTTGAAGTTGAGCTATTCCATGAGCGATGGAGAGGGAAAGACCAAAAGGCCGTCTATTGTTATTTCTATGATAAAAAAGTTATTTCCTGAGCTGGAGGAAGAAAGCAATGTATTGGATGCAGCAGGAGATAAAGAGGATATAGAAGCTGTAAATACGCCCAAATCCACTTTTAATGAATTGATTTTAAATATAAGAAAAAATATAGGATACAATGATTGTATAAATCCTCTCTGGTTAGATGTCTACAGATGGTATAGGAAAAATGATCAATGGAACACAAGGTTAAAAACTGTTCTGAATGGTTTTTCCTATAATAATGAAGTGGAAATTTTAGATACCAATAAGGTGAGGAAACTTTATGGAAGCCATTTAAAGGTGAGTGTTTCAAGGTTGGAGAAATTTGCCCAGTGCCCTTTTGCATATTTTATACAATACGGACTTGGGGCCAAGGACAGGAAAATGTATAATTTGAGTCCGCCTGATTTAGGAAGTTTTATGCACAGCATACTTCAAAAATTTTCTGTGGATTTAAAAGAAAAAAACTTGACATGGAGAGACATAGATAAAAAATGGTGTGAAGAAAATGTAAATTATATAGTCAGTAAAACTTTGAATAATATGCCAGGTTCCATATTAAACAGTTCTAAAAGATACAGACATCTTACGGACAGTATAAAAAAAACTCTTGTAAGATCCCTATGGCTCATAACAGAACACATGAAAAGAGGGGAATTTCAACCCAAGGCGTATGAACTGTCTTTTGGAGATAAAGGTGATTTACCACCTATTTCAATAAAACTTCATTCCGGTGAAGAAGTTAGTCTTGTGGGAAGAGCTGACAGAGTAGATGCAATGGAAGAGAACAGCGTCACATATCTTAGAATAATAGATTACAAGTCTGGTACTAAGGAATTTAAACTTTCAGATATATATTACGGCTTTCAAATGCAGCTTTTAATATATTTGGATGCAATACTTACAGAATTGGATGAAAAAATGAATGTAGATGCTATCCCAGCAGGTATATTATATTTTAAACTGGATGATCCTATAATAAAATCATCAGGAGATATACCGGATGATAAGATAGAGGAGAGGATAACTAAAAGTTTAAAGATGAATGGACTTTTGCTTAACGATCCGGATTTAGTTAAAAAGATGGATAGAGACATGGAGAAATCTTCAGATATTATACCTGCCTCTGTAAAAAAAGACGGCAGTCTTTCAAAGTCAAAATCATCTTTGGCAACTGTAGAACAGTTTCAACTTCTTAGAAAATATGTGAGGGACACCATAGAAAATCTATGCGAAAAGATGTTGGAGGGAAACATAGAAGTTACCCCATATAAAAATAAAAATAGAAGTGCATGCAGTTACTGTATATATTCAGCAATATGTCAGTTTGATACATCCATAAGGGGCAACAGGTATAAAATAGTCAGAGATAAAAGTGATGAAGAAGTATGGAGAGATATTGAAAATGAGGTTCATAAATGATAGGAGGATGAAATATGAGATTATTACTCACTAATGACGATGGGATAAATGCAGAGGGCTTGCACACCTTAGTCAAGTATTTTGAAAAAGACAATGAAGTTATAATTGCTGCACCAAATATGCAAAGAAGCGGCAGCGGACATTCAATAACTACTAGGGGAGATTTAACTGCTGAGGAAGTAAAAATTCCAGAAATTTATTCAAAAGCATATAGGATAAATGGCACTCCGGCAGATTGTGTAAGAGTGGGGCTGAATAAATTTAAAGATAAAAAAATAGATATGGTAATTTCGGGAATAAATAACGGATACAATTTGGGAATAGATGTATTGTACTCTGGAACGGTTTCAGCAGCTATTGAAGCATCCATATGTAAAGTCCCTTCTATGGCTGTATCTTTGGATACTAAAGGTGATAATTATGATTATAATATAGCGGCAAAATATGCGCTGAAAGTATTTTCCATAATTAAAGATAAATATAAAAAAAATGATGTTGTTTTAAATCTAAATGTTCCTCTTTTACCTATAGAAAAGATAAAGGGTATAAAGGTCTGCAATATGGGGTTTAAATATGATAGAGAATGTTCAGGGATGACAGACAGTTACAGGCATACGGATGTATATTATGTAAAAGAAGGTTATGTCACCTTGACTCCGCTGCATTATGATTTGACAAACTATCATATAATAGAACAAGTGACCAGCCTATTTTCTGAAAATTTCTAAAAAATAGTTTTCGGGTAATTGACATAATAAAATACATGTTGTATAATTACATCAATAAATAAAACAAATATGTTGTTAATAAAAGTTCTGAGATATGCGCAAACTTTAGTTTTGAACCTACATTATTTAAACGGAAGTTCGATATTTAGATGAGTACATGTATCCTAGGAAAATTTGATTGTAGGAGGATGGAAACATCTGTGGGAACATCCACCTGTGGAGACATAGGTGTCAAAATAAAGTTAACGGTATTTTGGATAATATAATCTAGAAGATTATAATTGTGAGAGAGATTTTTAATCTCTCTTTTTATATTTTAGTAGTAATTTAATTCATATGACAGGTAAAAACATTCTGCGTTCTTAAAAAGTTTTATTTATACTGGAAAGGGATCTTGACTTTAAATTCTGAATATTTTAAAATGAATTTATATACTAAATTAATTTATATAAAAGATGGACATATATACCAGAATTATTAATGTTCGAGTAAAACTATAGGTATTTCAGTTTTATATTTTTTATAAAGGGGGGATTAGGTATGGATCAGAAGGTTTTAACAGTCTGTCCTTATTGTGGTGCTGGGTGTAACTTATATTTATATGTGAGAGACAATAAGATAATTAAGGCAGAACCAGCTGATGGGAGAACTAATGAGGGCTCTATGTGTTTAAAGGGGTATTTTGGCTGGGATTTTCTGAATAATCCGAAAATCTTAACATCACGTTTAACAAAACCTATGATAAGAAAGAATAATGAATTAGAGGAAGTAAGTTGGGAGGAAGCTGTTGATTTTACGGCTTCAAAATTGTTAGAGATAAAAGAAAAATATGGACCAGATTCAATAATGGGAACAGGATGTGCAAGAGGTTCAGGCAATGAAGCAAACTATGTGATGCAAAAATTTATGAGAGCAGCAGTGGGAACTAACAATGTAGATCACTGTGCAAGGGTTTGACATGCTCCTTCAGTAGCCGGTCTGGCTTACGTTTTAGGAAATGGTGCTATGTCAAATGGTATACATGAGATAGATGATACTGATTTATTGCTTATTTTTGGATACAATGGAGCTGCTTCACATCCTATAGTTGCAAAGAGGATAGTCAGGGCAAAAGAAAAGGGTGCCAAGGTAATAGTTGTAGATCCACGTATAACTGAGTCAGGGAGAATATCGGATCTTTGGTTGCCTATAAAAAATGGAACCAATATGGTTTTAGTAAATGCTTTTGCAAATGTACTTATAAACAGAGAGCTTTATGATAAAGATTATGTAAAAGATCATACTGAGGGTCTTGAAAAATATAGATCTATTGTAGAAAAATATACTCCGGAATATGCAGAAAAAATTACTGGTATAGGTGCAAATGATATAATAGAGGCCATGAAAATGTATTCTGGCGCTAAAAACGCCATGATACTTTATGGTATGGGAGTATGCCAGTTTGCACAAGCTGTGGATGTAGTCAAAGGGTTGGCTTCACTTGCACTTTTAACTGGAAATTTTGGAAGACCTAATGTGGGCATAGGTCCTGTAAGAGGCCAGAATAATGTACAAGGGGCCTGTGACATGGGTGTACTTCCTAATGTGTATCCAGGATATCAGAGTGTAACTGATGACAAGATTAGAGACAAATTCGAAAAAGCCTGGAAGGTCAAGCTTTCGAATAAAGTTGGATGTCATTTAACGGAAGTTCCACGTATGACACTTAAAGAAGATAAAATAAAGGCCTATTATATAATGGGAGAAGATCCGGTTCAAAGTGATCCCGATTCTGAAGAGATGAGAAGAACACTGGATAAAATGGAGCTTGTAATAGTTCAGGATATTTTTATGAATAAAACTGCACTTTATGCAGATGTAATTTTACCTGCCACATCATGGGGTGAGCATGAAGGAGTCTTCACCTGTGCGGATAGAGGATTCCAGAGATTTCGCAAAGCTATAGAACCTAAGGGAGATGTGAAACCAGATTGGCAGATAATTTCAGAAATCTCCTCTGCTATGGGATATCCTATGCATTATAACAATACAGAGGAAATATGGGATGAACTTAGGAATTTGTGCCCGAATTATAAAGGAGTAACTTATGAAAGATTGGATAAGCTAGGAGGAATTCAGTGGCCGTGTCCTTCAGAGGATCATCCAGGAACATCTTATCTATATAAAGATAATAAATTTAATACACCAACGGGAAAGGGAAATTTATTTGCTGTAGAATGGAGGCCACCTGTAGAAACTACAGATGAAGAATATCCACTGGTTCTAAGTACAGTTAGGGAGGCAGGTCATTATTCCGTAAGGACAATGACGGGAAACTGCAGGGCGCTTCAGCAGCTGGCGGATGAGCCGGGTTATATACAAATCAATCCGGAAGATGCGGATAAATATGGAATAAAAAATGATCAGATTATGAGAATAAGCTCTCGCAGGGGATCAGTGGTTGCCAGGGCGTTGGTAACGGATAGGGCCAATAAGGGAGCGGTTTATATGACCTACCAGTGGTGGGTAGGAGCGTGTAACGAACTTACCTCTAACAATCTTGATCCTGTATCGAAAACTCCGGAATTAAAATATTGTGCAGTTAAAATACAGTCCATAATAGATCAAGAAAAAGCAGAAAAATTTATAAAAGAGGAATATGAGAAGATAAGAGAAAAGATGAATGCTAATGTATAAGAACCTAAAAATGTATAAGATGAAGATATTAGCCAGAACTTGAGGAGGAATAGACTTTGATGGAAATACGCAGAGCTTTAGACATAGTATTGAATAATACAACAGTGCTGGAAGGTGAAAAGGTTTCCCTGATTGAGTCTCTCAATAGAGTATTAGCAGCAAATATAAGTTCAAAAGATGATTTGCCTCCATTTGACAAGTCATCTATGGATGGATATGCTTTGAAAAGCAGTGATACCACAGATGGATTATTCAGATTTAAAATTGTTGGATCAATAAGGGCAGGAGATTTTCTAGATGAAGAAATAAAAAGTGGAGAAGCTGTAAAGATAATGACAGGGGCAGCGGTTCCAAAAGGTGCAGATGCAGTTATTCAGATAGAAAAAGTAAAAGCGGAGGGAAATGAACTTCGGGTATTCGAAAAAGTTTGTTGTGGAACTAACATATTAAAAAAAGGGGAAGAAATAAAAAATGGGGATATGGTTTTTGAAAGTGGAAAATTTTTGCGACCTTCAGAAGTAGGAATGCTGGCTTCCCTTGGATATGGTAAAGTGGATTGTCATAAAGTGCCCAAAATAATACTTATAAGTACAGGAGACGAACTTGTAGACATAGATGAAAAAATAACCAGGGGCAAAGTGAGAAACTGCAATGAATACGCATTGACTGCACTTGTTAAAAATTTAAATGGACACGTAAAATCCTATGGAATAATTAAAGATAATAGAGATGAAATTTTTAATGCTGTTAAAACTGCTTTTGAAGAAGGGGATATAGTTATAAGCTCTGGTGGAGTATCTGTAGGAGATTATGATTTTATAGAGGAAGTATTGAAGAAAATAGGGGCAGATATAAAATTTACATCTGTAGAAATTAAACCCGGTAAACCAGTTACATTTGCTACTTTTAAAGATAAATTATTCTTTGGGCTTCCAGGAAATCCACTGTCGGTTGTAAATACTTTTGAAGTTTTTGTAGCTCCGGCTATAAAGAAGATGATGGGAAGAAAAGATATCATAACTAAAGAATTTCCTGTAATTTTAAAAGATGACTTTAAATCCAAAGGTGACAGAGAAAATTATACTTATGTAAATATAAAAGAAAATGGTGGAAATTATTATGCTTATAGTATGGGATCACAGAGTTCTAATGCGCTTTTTACATTGACTCAATCCAATGGTATTGTAATTATAAAAAAAGGAACTAAGACTGTAAGGGCTGGAGAGACTTTAAATGGAAAGTTTATATTTAAATAAAATAGATGGAATAACAGCTTTTATTGAAAGCAATTTTATGGAGGGACCAGATAATGGGTAAAATTGTAGAATTTAATGTGATTAAATATGATGGAAAATGTAAAAAAACAATGACTGAGTCAACTATTTGCGAATACCCTCTGAATATATTTGTAAATGGTCAGCATTTAACGGTGCTTTTATGTACACCTGAAAAGTTAGAAGCATTGACTGTAGGTTTTTTGGCTTTTCAAGGCATTATAAAATCCTTTCATGAAATAAAATCCTTAAAAGTGGACAAGGAAAATGGAATATCAAAAGTATTATTGAAGGATGATACTTTTGACAGTTCACTGTATTTAAAACAGATACTGCCTGATACTTTTAATAATAATAAAGATATGGAGTTTTTTTCACATATTATAGATTCCTTGGGGATAAATACAATAACAGAGGACAATGTTCACATAGAATCAGAAAAAATTTATGATTTAATGAGAAGAAACCTTTCTTATTCCGAAGCTTTTAAGGCTACTGGAGGAGCACATTGTGCAGCTCTTTGTGATGGAAATAATATAATATGCATTTGTGAAGATGTAGCTAGGCATAATGCCGTGGATAAACTAATAGGTGAATCCTTCATAAAAAAAATTCCTTTGAGAGATAAGATATTATTTGTAAGCAGTAGAGTTTCTTTTGAAATGGTATTTAAAATTGCCAGATTTGGAGTTCCAATAATGATATCTAAATCTGCACCTACCGATCTTTCAATAAGATTTGCTGAGGCTCTAAATGTTACCTTAATTGGATTTGTAAGAGGCCAGAGAATGAATATCTATACAAATCCTCAGCGAATCAAGTGAGTTTTTTATGCCTCAATGTGTTTAAAGAATCAGTAAAAATTTAAACATTAAATTTTAACATAAAATCAAAACTAATATTTAAAGGAAGGTGAAATGTTCAATGGCAAATGTAGTGGAACAAAATGTAAAGAATGATAATTTGTCTGCACAGGATGTAATTGAAAAATATCCTAAAGAACAGAGATTTACTCTTGCTATACTTCAAGATATACAGAGAAAATATAAATATATACCCAGGGAAGCTTTAGAAAACCTGGCTGGATATTTGGACACTCCTATAAGCAGATTATATGGCATGGCTACTTTTTATAAGGCATTGAGTCTTACTCCAAAAGGTGAAAATATAATAACAGTTTGTGATGGAACCGCCTGTCACGTTGGAGGTTCTATGGTTGTAATGGATGAGCTTGAAAAGGTAATAGGAATTAAACCGGGAGAAACTACTGAGGATTTTAAATTTTCAATAAATACGGTCAATTGTATAGGCTGTTGCGCTATAGCACCTGTTATGATGATAAATGAAAAATATTATGGAAATTTAACACCTAAACTGGTTGAAGAAATTCTTAGTGAGTATGGGAGTGAGAATAATGAGTGATAAAAAAACTGTCAATGTATGCTGCGGTACGGGCTGTTTGGCTAAAGGCAGTATGGAAGTATACGAAGAATTGAAATCACAAATAACTAAATTAAATGCAGGCTCAGACGTAAATGTTGTGCTTAAGGCAACAGGTTGCGATGGATTATGTGAAAAAGGTCCTGTACTTAAAATATATCCAGATGATATTGCATATTTTAAAGTTAAAGTTGAGGATATAGAAGATGTAGTTAAAAAAACCCTGCTTAATGGTGAAATAATAGATAAATTGCTCTACTTTGAAACTTCTACTAAAAAGAGGCTGAGAAATCACAAGGAAAGTGAATTCTGTAAAAGACAAAATAAAATTGCTCTTAGAAATGTAGGAGAAATAGATCCAACAAGTCTTCAGGATTACATTGAAAGAGGTGGATACAAAGCCTTAAAGAAAGCTATTGGTACTATGAAACCTGAACAGGTTCTTGAGGAAATATCAAAATCAGGACTTAGAGGAAGAGGAGGAGCTGGATTCCCAACAGGACGTAAATGGAAAACTGCTGCTGATATCGATACTACTCCTATATATGTGGTCTGTAATGGTGATGAGGGAGATCCTGGGGCATTTATGGACAGAAGTATAATGGAAGGTGATCCCAACAGTGTCATAGAAGGTATGACTCTCTGTGCCTATGCAGTGGGAGGAACCAACGGTTTTGCTTATATAAGAGATGAATATGGACTTGCTGTAGAAAATATGCAAAAGGCAATAGATGAAGCCAGGAAAGAAAATTTGCTGGGAAAAAATATATTGGGAAGTGACTTTTCCTTTGATATACAGATAGTAAGGGGTGGAGGAGCCTTTGTATGTGGTGAGTCTACTGCTCTCATGTCTTCTATAGAAGGTATGGTAGGTGAACCCAGAGCTAAATATATACATACTACCGAAAAGGGGCTTTGGGGACAGCCAACTGTTTTAAATAACGTGGAGACCTGGGCTAATGTGCCTATAATAGTTGAAAAAGGTGGAGATTGGTATTATTCCATAGGCACTATGGAAAAGAGTAAGGGAACAAAAGTATTTTCATTGGTGGGAAAAGTTAAAAATACAGGACTTGTAGAAGTTCCAATGGGAACTACCTTAAGAGAGATAATATATGATATAGGTGGGGGAGTTTTAAATGACAGGAAGTTTAAGGCTGTTCAAATAGGGGGACCTTCCGGTGGATGTCTACCAGAAAATTATCTGGATCTGCAAGTTGACTATGATACTTTAGTTAAAGCAGACTCTATGATGGGTTCAGGCGGAATGATTGTAATGGATGACAGAACTTGTATGGTGGATGTAACCAGATATTATTTAAGTTTTCTAGCAGAAGAATCTTGTGGGAAATGTGTACCTTGTAGAGAGGGAGTAAAGAGGATGCTGGAGATATTAACAGACATATGTGATGGAAATGGCAGGGAAGGGGATATAGAAGAACTCCTCGAAATATGCTCCATGACCAGCCAGGCATCTTTGTGCAGTCTTGGTAAAAGCGCACCTAATCCAGTAATAGCTTCCATTAGATATTTTAGAGATGAATTTGAGGAACATATAAGGAATAAGAGATGCAGAGCAGGAGTCTGTAAAAAACTTACAACATTTGGCATAGATAAAGGTAAGTGTGTAGGATGCGATCTTTGCAGGAAAAATTGCCCGGCCGAGTGTATTACAGGTGAGGTCAAAAAACCTCATGAAATAGATGTGGATAAATGTTTGAGATGCGGCAATTGCATGAATATATGTAGATTTGATGCTGTTAAAGTTTTATAAGGGGGTGAAGGCAAATATGAAAATTACAATAGATGGTAAAATTTGTGAAGCTGAACGTGGAGAATTTATATTGGAAGTAGCTAGAAGAAACGATATATATATACCTACATTGTGTCATAGCGATGCACTTCCAGGGCTTGCCAGCTGCAGGCTCTGTATAGTGGAGGTCATAGATAGAGGACGTTCAAAAATTGTAACCTCGTGTATATTTCCTATAAGTAAAGAAGTACAGGTTGTAACTAATTCTCATAAGATAAATAGAATGAGGAAAAATATAATTATGCTGCTGCAGGCACGATGCCCTGCAAATAAAGAAGTGGCAGAATTGGCCAGGGCTTTTGAAGTTGAACAAAAAAGAGTGAAAAGGTTTAAATTAAATACAGAAGAAAACTGTATTTTATGTGGACTTTGTGCAAGTGCCTGCAGGGAACTTGGGGCTGGAGCTATATCCACAGTTAATAGAGGTATATATAAGGAAGTATCTACTCCATACAATGAACCCTCACCTGAATGTATAGGTTGTGGCTCTTGTGCCAATGTATGCCCTACAAATGCCATAGAAGTAAAGGACTGGGATGGAGAAAGAGAAATATGGGGTAAAAAGTTTAAGATGGTGAAGTGTGATTTATGTGGAGAATATTTTGCCACAGAAGAGCATATTAAATACGCCTATGACAGATTGGGAATAGAACAACCGGAAAAGCTTCTATGCAGTAAATGCAAAAAGAAAATTGCAGCTAAGGATATAAAGGATATGTTTGAAAATGTTTAAGTTCATACTATAAACATCCTGTTAATAACGTGTTTTTTATAATAATGCATAACTATGAAGAGGATTTTACAAATTAAGTTTTAAATAAATGAAAGGCGGGTAAGTTAAATGAAACCAGATCTTAATTCGTTTGTAATAGTAGATCCTGATAAATGCATAGGATGTAGGGCCTGTGAAATTGCCTGTGCTGCAAAGCATAGAGAAAAAAATAATCAAGGGCAAACTATTGGAACCATGAATGGTATTGTAACTCCAAGAAGATTTTTGGTGCAGAATAAAGGTACTGTTATGCCCATACAATGCAGGCATTGTGAAGACGCACCTTGTGCAAATTCATGTCCTGTAAGTGCCATAGTTGAAAAGAATGGAAGCATAATTGTAAATGAGAAAATGTGCATAGGATGTAAAACTTGTGTATTGGTATGTCCTGTAGGCGCGGTGGATTTACTGCCTAAAATTGAAAGCAATACAATTACAGGTGGAATTGGGGTTAAAGTTAGAGTTGCAGCTTATAAATGTGATCTATGCAAAGAAGAAGGAGGAACTCCTGCTTGTGTTAAAGAATGTCCAGAAGATGCTTTGAGAGTGGTAGATCCTAGGGAAAACAAGAAGGATCGCAGTGTTAAAGCAGCCTTGGAATTACTTGAAGTCAATGGAAATATTTAATTCATATGCTATAAAAATTAGGGAAAGAAGGGAATGTTAGATATGCTCACGGGTACTCCTATTATAAATATAGATAAAGAATTGTGTACAGGTTGCAGAAGATGTGCAGAAGTTTGTCCGGTAGATGCTATAGAAGGAGAAGAGGGCAAACCTCAGTCAATAAATAAAGATAAATGTGTAATGTGCGGTCAGTGCGTTCAAATGTGCAAAGGTTATGAATCCGTATATGATGAAGTTCCTACTCCTATGAGTAAAAGATTGTTTGACAGAGGATTATTAGAAGATGTAGATGAACCCCTTTTTGCGGCATATAATGTAAGTCAGGTAAAAAAAATCAAAGATATATTAAAAAATAGAGATACATTCAAGATAGTACAATGTGCTCCTGCTGTAAGAGTTGCCATAGGAGAAGATTTTGGATTACCTCTTGGGACTCTTAGTCCGGGAAAAATGGCGGCTGCACTGAGAAAGCTTGGATTTGACAGGGTATATGATACTAATTTCGGAGCGGATCTTACTATAATGGAAGAGGGTAGTGAATTATTAAAGAGAGTAACAGAAGGAGGAATATTGCCCATGTTTACCTCCTGTTGTCCTGCCTGGGTAAAGTATGTGGAGCAAACTTATCCAGAACTTCTCCCTCATCTTTCGAGTTGTAAATCACCGCAGCAGATGGCTGGAGCTATTTTTAAAACCTATGGGGCCAGGGTTGACAGAGTAAATCCAGCTAGAATGTATACAGTATCTGTCATGCCATGTACATGCAAGGAATTTGAATGTGAAAGGGAAGAAATGCAGGACAGTGGATATAGAGATGTAGATGCGGCTATAACTACAAGAGAATTGGTATATTTAATAAAGGATGCTCATATTGATTTTAATGATCTAAAGGAGGAGGAATTTGATACTCCCCTTGGAATGTATACTGGGGCAGGAACTATATTTGGTTCTACTGGTGGAGTTATGGAAGCAGCTCTTAGAACAGGATATGAATTGTATACTAAAAAACCCATTCCTAAAATAGATCTTACTATGGTAAGAGGTGGAGAAGGATTTAGAGTTGCACAGGTGGATTTAGGGGATTTCAAATTAAAAGTAGCAGTAGTTTCAGGATTACAGCATGTAAAAGAAGTTATGGAGAGTGTAAAAAACGGCAGGTGTCATATTCATTTTATAGAAGTTATGACATGCCCGCAGGGATGTATAAGCGGCGGAGGTCAGCCAAAAATTATATTTGAATCGGATAAAGAATCAGCCTATGATAAAAGAAAAGCAGGATTGTACATGCATGATTCCAATCTAGTTTTTAGAAAGTCTCATGAAAATCCTGAAATACGGAAAATATACAAGGACTTTTTAGAAGAACCACTAGGGTATAGATCCCATGAGTTATTGCATACAAAATATAAGTCCAGAAAAGAGGAGAATTAAGAGATGAAAAATTGCTTCGTAGTAGCAAATCCCAACAAGTGTATAGGATGCAGAACCTGTGAAGCAGCTTGTGCTATTGCACATTCTGGAGAAGATTTTTTTAATGCAAATATTTCGAAAATCAATTTCAATCCCCGTTTGAATGTAATAAAAACTGCGAAAATAAGTGCACCAGTACAGTGCAGACAATGTGAAGATTCTCCTTGTGCAAGTGTGTGTCCGGTTAATGCTATTACTAATGAAGAGGGCTATGTATTTGTGGATCAAAATATCTGTATAGGATGTAAAACCTGTTTAATAGCTTGTCCTTATGGAGTTATAGAGCTAATCACTGAATATAAGAATGGAGAAAAAATACTTCAAAATAAATTTAAAGTAATGAGTAATGAGGGAACATTGGGGGATAAGAAAGAAAAGGTAGTGGCCAATAAATGTGATCTCTGCAAAGATAGAGAGAACGGGCCGGCCTGTATAGAAGTTTGTCCAACAAAAGCACTTCAATTAGTAACTTATGATGATAATCAGAATATTATTAAAAAGAAATCTGAAAATGAATGTAAAGCTGGTTAAAAATTTGGTGAATAATATTAAAGTACAGTGGGCAAGCTGTACTTTAATATTTTACACAGAAATAATCTTAGATTTTTAGGCTTTTTAAGTCTAGAACTATTAAAATGCTTTTCAAACGTATATTTAATTATATTAATTAAGCAATTTTTGTGCCAGCTCATAAGGCAGCCGTATATGCAGTGAGTTTTAAGCAGTATATCATAATGATAAAAAAACAGTATCAATATGATAAAATAAAAAATAGTTATCATATTGATACTGTTTTTCTTTTATTCAATACTAAAATATGGTATACTTTAGCTAAACGTATATTCACTATGTCTGAAAGGAGGGTAAAGCAGTGGAAAATCTGGATTTTGCTCAAGAGGAAAGTAATATGTGCAGAATTGATATGGACAGCATATTGGAATATGATATATCGTCCTTCATACTTCAGGCTATTTTTGATTGCTGCTATGATGGACTTATAATTACAGATGAAAATCTTTTAATAAAAAAAGTGAATACAACAGCTGTTAAAATATTAGGCGTAAAAGAAGAGGAAATATATACAACTTATTTAAATGAAATATTAAAAGATGATGTGCTTAAATCCATATTGCTTACGGGAGAAAATAAGTTTTCACAGGATTGCAATTTTTATATAAATGGAAGCAGGATAAGATGTATTATAAATTTGGTTCCTGTAAAATTAAGGGGAAGAATAATAGGTTTGGTACTTGCAATTAGGGATACTAAGAATCTTCATAAAATGGTAAACAATGTAGTGGGATACAAGGCATCTTTTACTTTTGATGATGTAATTACAAGAAGTGAAAACGTTAAGACTACTATAAAGCTTGCCAAAAGGGCAGCTAGAACAAACTGCAATATACTTATAGAAGGTAGGAGTGGGACGGGAAAAGAAGTATTTGCACAATCCGTTCATAATTATAGCAGTAGGAGTAAAGGACCTTTTGTGGCGGTGAATTGTGCCGCAATACCAAGGGAACTGGTGGAAAGTGAATTATTTGGATATGAAAAAGGAGCTTTTACAGGTGCAGCAAGAGGAGGTAACCCGGGAAAATTTGAATTGGCAGATGGGGGAACCATATTTTTAGATGAAATAGGTGAACTTCCCCTGGATATTCAATCCAAGCTTTTAAGAGTGCTGGATAACCTTAAAATAGTGAGAGTAGGCGGGAATTATGAGAAGCCAATTGATGTTAGAGTAATTGCAGCTACAAACAGAGTACTTGCAGATGAAATAGAGAACAAAAATTTTAGAAGCGATCTATATTATAGACTGAATGTTATGAGTATTCATCTTTTACCTTTAAATGATAGGAAAGAGGATATAGAGCTTTTGGCACAACATTTTGTAAATAGATTAAACATTAAAAATCCTTCCGAACCCAAGTATATAGATCCATCATATATTAAAAGATTAAATCAACATAGTTTTGAAGGCAATATAAGGGAGCTTAGAAATATAGTGGAGAGATCCTATTATCTTTGTGAAGATACAATGATAACTTCACAATATCTTATGGAAAAAAATTTAAAAAGTGAAATCACAATAAAAAGTGATTTACCTAAGAAAATCTTACCTTTAGAAATTGTAGAGGAACAATGTATTAGAGATGCACTTCGATATTGTCAGGGAAATGCCATGAAAGCATCTGAACTATTGAAAATAGGTAAAGCTACCATATATAGGAAAATAAACAAATATGGTATAGATTTGAGTATATATGATGAAAAACCTTTGAAATAGTTGATGCTAAAAATATATAATTTTTATATTACAAGGTGCGTGAGCTTATTTCAATACAAAATTTTCAAATAAAAAATACGAATACATGATATAATAAATTTAAAGGATATAATTGGTTATATATGTATGTTTTGTACAAATAATATATTTGAAAGTGTTCAACGAACTGAGTGATGATAGGTAAAATGCCTATTATCCTGTTAGGATAAACGGAAAATCATGATGGAGGTTTGAATATGAAAATATCTGAAATTATGAAAAAAAGAATGAGCTTTTCCTTTGAGGTGTTCCCGCCTAAAACGGATCAGCCCATGGAGCCTCTTTTAGACACCTTAGAACATCTTTATACTTTTAGACCTGATTTTATTAGCTGTACTTATGGTGCTGGAGGAACGAATGCGGGACGGAATATCGAAGTTTGCAAGGCAATTAAAGAAAGCGGAAAGGCCACTCCTGTAACCCATTTTACTTGTATCGGCAATAAAAAGGAAAATATAAAAAAAAGTTTGCAGACATATCTAGATATGGGCGTTGACCACATTTTAGCATTACGTGGTGATTTTCCAAAAGGATGGGAAGGGACAAGAGGCGATTTTAATTATGCGAATGAATTAGTTACATTTATTAAAGAGAATTTCCCTGAATTTTGTATTGCTGTAGCGGGCAATCCGGAAAAGCATTTTCAAGCTGCCTCTTTTGAAGAAGATATTGTCCATCTTCGTGTAAAACAAGATTCAGGTGCCGACTATATCATGACGCAGTTATGCCATGATGTAGAGCAATATGAATGGTGGGCGGAGAAGATTCGAAAAGCAGGCATTTCGTTGCCAATAGATGTAGGAGTAATGCCGGTACTTTCGAAAGATCCTATCATTCGTATGACGGTATCTAACGGCAGTGCAATTCCAAGAGAACTGGCAGAAATAATTGGAAGATATAGTGACAATCCAGAGGACTTCAAAAAAGCAGGTAAAGAGTATACGGTAAAACAAATTTACAAGTTTATAAATGCAGGAATAAATGGACTTCATATTTATTCTCTAAATAAATGGAAGGATATAACTGATATTTTAAATGACGCTGGTATCCTAAATTCAAATAAATAAATCAACACAACAGAGTGGTCAAAGCTGTTTTTACTGGCCTGCCAGGACGAACATAGTTCACCTTGCTACTGTAAAAGTGTACCCTCTATATGTGACGTTTTTGCAGTATAAAAGAAAAAATGCAGTTTAAATTAAAAAGATTGTAATGACTTGCATAAATCATTACAATCTTTTGAAATCATATAAAATTTTGTGTGAACTGAATAAAAATTACTTTTAGCAATAAATCCTTCTTATGGTATTACTTTGCTATTCCCTTTCTAGTCTCCAATGGAATTTTACATTCGCAAGGCATTGACAGCTGGCATTTCTGACATAAAAAGTTGTTACAGGAGGTGTTCTTTTTATTATGACTGCTAATAGAGTGGACAGGACACATTTGAATACAATTCCCACATGAATTGCAATAATCGTAAATTCCATCATAAGTTCTTTTGGTAGTTTTATAGGGTATACTTACAATTATACTTCCAAGCCTGCCAGCACATCCCCGTTTGGTTATAAGAGACTTGCTCAAGCCTAAGGTTCCCAGACCGGATATAAACGCTATGTGTCTTTCGGACCAATTGCTTTTGTAATTTTGTACTGTAAACCTGGAGCTCATGGAAGGAATAACCGAAATTCCGCCAATTTCATCTATCTTTTTTGCTATGAATTTGCAGAGAGCATTGTTAAAAGATACATTTTCAATTTTTTTATAAATCCATTCTCGTGAAGAGGTGGAGTTTTTATTCCTAATTAGA
Organism: Clostridium moutaii; assembly: GCF_041205085.1. NCBI lineage: Bacteria > Bacillati > Bacillota > Clostridia > Eubacteriales > Clostridiaceae > Clostridium > Clostridium moutaii. The sequence goes on along the minus strand of NZ_JBGEWD010000001.1, from coordinate 474,370 downwards.
TTTCTGATATTTGATGAAAAAGGCAGAAAATATGATATAACTGACTTCGCTTCAGGCATCCACTCTTTAGGGGTTAAATGATGGATACCTATTATTTTATTATCCTTTAATCTCAAAAATAATGGATCTTCGGCCTGAGCAACTCCTATTAGGGGTGCATCGAAGATTCTTGTATTATTTAATTCAGAAATTTTATTATAAGGTGAAGTCAAGGTGAATTCGTTTACCTGCCTTATGATATTTTCAATCTTATATACAGGGGATGTCTTCTCCGGTACGTCGTCTAAATTCATATAAGTTAAATTGACATATATACTTTTTTTCAGAGTTCTATATTTATTAGGAGATAACCCTTCATATTTCATAAAAACCTTGCTGAAATATGCAGGATCTATATATCCCACACTAAGAGCTATACTGCTCATGCTCTTGTCTGTAGTAGTTAAAAGGCGCTTTGATTCTTTTAAACGAATTTTAGATAAATAGTCTATAAAATTTACACCTGTATTATATTTAAAATATCTGCTGAAATACTGAGGACTTAGATGAACTTCCGCAGCAGTGGACTCCAGATTTATGTTTTTATTAAAATTTCTATTTATAAAATCTATGGCAGTATAGATTATGTCCTTATCAGGCTCCTCTTTGCCATTGGTTAAATGTGAATAAATTTTATCCTTTTCTTTAAGTAAAAGTAGAATTTTATCTATTGAATCTTTCAATTCTGAAGGTTTTGCCGGTTTTAGAATATAATCTTTTACCCCAAGCTTAATGGCATTTTGAGCAAAATTAAAGTCATCATAAGCTGTCAAAATAATAGTTTTTACATTTGGAAGAAACTCAGATATTGCCTTTTGAGCTTCAAGTCCATTCTTTTCAGGCATTTTAATATCCATTATAATTATATGAGGGTTATATTTTTTTGCCAATAATATAGCTTCATTTCCAGTTTTAGCATCTTCAACAATATCCAAGTTTTTAAAAGTCCTTTTTAGTATAAGCCTCATGGCCTGCCGTTCTAATGTTTCGTCATCCGCAATTAACAACTTATACATTAATATAATCACCTCCAGCAAATTTTAATAAACTAATGGAAGTTTAATATAAACTGTTGTTCCCACATTAATGGAACTTTTAATGTCAATTCCATACTGGGAACCAAAATAGTATTTTATTCTATCTTGTACTATCTGAATTCCTATACTGATATTTGAATCATCTTTATTTGAAGAATTCATTTTATTTTTTAGTGATTTTAATTCTTTAGCTCCCATTCCAACTCCATTATCCTGAATTTCAAAAACTATATATTTTTCAGATAAAATTTTAGAAATTATACGAACTTTTCCAAATTCTTTTTTGGGCTCTATGCCGTGTATGACTGCATTTTCTATTATAGGCTGCAGAGTCATGGCCGGGATTTTACAATCCAATACATTGCTTGATATATTTATCTCATAATCTAGCTTGTCCTTAAATCGTACGGACTGAATGAATAAATATTTCTTTATATTATCTATCTCAGTAGATATATTCACCATTTTATCAGAATTTCTTAAGCTGTATCTCAATATATCCGACAGTGCATATATGAGTTCTACAGTATTGTTAGAACTTTCTAAAAGTGACATGCTGGCCATGGTATTTAAAGTGTTAAACAAAAAATGAGGATTGATCTGTGCTTGAATAGATTTTATTTGAATATCTCTGGCTAATTGCTGAAATTTCATTTTTTCTTTTGTCTCCTGCAATAGTTCAGAGTGTGTAATATTGGCAATTCCCATTTTAGCAATAAGGTTGGCAAACATATAGAGAAAATCAGCAGCATTTTTTACCTTCTCATATTCCACAATATTTACCTCTTTTAAAGTATATTTTAACTTATCCAGTGGTAAATACAATTCTTTAGAGAGTTTTTTTAAATCAATTGAATTTTTTGTGTTATCTTCTTTTATAGAAACTTGTCCACAAAGCATCGATCCAAGATGAACATTATTCACAATTATAGGAGCAGAAAAATCTGTAAGTCCAGCATGGCAGCGATAGATTATGGGTTTCTTTAATTTAGAAGATTTCAGGCCTCCGACAGCATCGCAATCTATACATCGTCTATAACCTTCCTTAGAAGTTCGTATAAGATTACAGTATTTTGAAAAGTTACTGGGCTTTATAACAGGAACACCTGCTCTATCCACGGTTATTGTAGACAGGTTAGTTAATTTAGAGTACTTGTCTTGTATGTCTTGAAGAGAACCTACATCTATAATTTTATCCAATGTGTATTGCTCTAAATCATACATATTAACACCTCATTAGGAATCATATCTAATGCAAAAAATTAATTTTATTTGATAATTTGGAATATTTAAATCATGCTAACTTATTACTTATATATAATTATAACCTGAAATATAAATTTATCAAATAAAATTCGAGTTCAAATGTAAAAAAAGTACATAAATAGATATAAAAAATACAAATTAAAATAGTTAATATAGGTATTAAATTAAGCAATAATTTGCAAAATAAGTAGGTGAAAGTAATATACAATTAAATTAAGAATTAATATTATTTAATGGAGGTGTTCCTATGGGACAGGAAGCATTGGGAATGATAGAAACAAGAGGATTGGTGGGAGCAATAGAAGCCGCTGATTCAATGGTAAAGGCAGCAAATGTAGTACTTATTGGATATGAAAAAATTGGATCGGGCCTTGTAACCGTTATGGTAAGAGGTGATGTGGGAGCAGTAAAGGCTGCTACAGATGCTGGTGCAGCTTCAGCCAAGAGAGTAGGGGAAGTTATATCAATACATGTTATTCCAAGACCGCATACAGATGTAGAGAAAATATTACCTAAAATTTCAGAATAATTGATTAGAGGTAGATATGATGGATAATGAGTTAATAGAAAAGGTTTTAGAGGAAATCAGGAAAAAAGTAAATTTGAAAGATTTTGATCAGGAACAATTAAACAAAATTATAAAGTCATCATCCGAAAATTTAATACAAACACAAAATAATATTCAAAAAGAGAACAAGATAGATAATAAGAGGGAGGTAGATGTAATGAGTGCACCATCACCAATAACTGAATTTGTTGGAACAGCAAATTATGGAGATACAGTTGGGTTAGTAATTGCAAATGTTGATAGCCTATTGCATGAAAAAATGGGTATTGACAAGAAATATCGTTCTATAGGAATCATAAGTGACAGAACAGGGGCGGGTCCTCAGATAATGGCTGCTGATGAAGCTGTAAAGGCTACCAATACAGAGGTTGTAAGTATTGAACTTCCAAGAGATACAAAAGGTGGAGCAGGGCACGGCTGCTTAATAATATTGGCTTCAGAAGATGTATCTGATTCAAGAAGGGCAGTAGAAGTGGCCCTTAAAGATACTGACAGAACTTTTGGAGATGTTTATGGATTTGATGCAGGACATGTAGAATTACATTATACTGCAAGAGCAAGCCTGGCATTGAATAAGGCCTTCGGTGCTCCAATAGGAAAGTCATTTGGAATAATAGTAGGTGCGCCGGCAGGACTGGGAGTGGTAATGGCAGATACAGCACTTAAGACCGCAAATGTTGATCTGGTAACTTATGCAAGTCCTGGAAACGGAGGAACTTCATATACAAACGAAGTTATCATAACTGTAACTGGAGATTCAGGTGCTGTAAGGCAGTCGGTAATTGCTGCTAGGGAAGTAGGATTGTCCATTGCGAGATCAATGGGTCAAAACCCTGTGTCTACTACGGGTACCCCTTATGTTTAATATTTAAAAATTTAAAGGGATTAAATATGTTTAAGGAGGATTTCAATTAATGAAAAGATCTAAGAGGTTTGAAGTATTAGAGAAAAGACCAGTTCATCAAGATGGTTATGTTAAAGAATGGCCAGAAGTTGGACTTATAGCAATAGGAAGTCCAAATGATCCAAAGCCAAGCATAAAGCTGGAAGATGGAAAAATAGTTGAGATGGATGGAAAGAAGAGAGAAGATTTTGATTTTATAGATACTTTTCTGGCAGATCACTCAATAAATTTAAAAAACACTGAGAAAGCCATGGCATTGGATTCAACTGATATCGCAAGAATGCTTGTTGATATAAATGTTTCAAGAGATGAAATAATAAAAGTAACAACTGCTCTTACTGCAGCAAAATTAGTAGAAGTAGTTGACAAATTAAATGTAGTTGAAATGATGATGGCTATTCAAAAGATGAGAGCAAGAAGAACACCTGCCAATCAAGCACATGTAACCAATCTGAGAGATAATCCAGTTCAGATTGCAGCAGATGCAGCAGAAGCTGCAATAAGAGGATTTGCAGAGATGGAAACAACTGTAGGTATAGTAAGATATGCTCCATTTAATGCAATCTCAATTTTAGTAGGATCCCAGACAGGAAGACCGGGAATTTTAACACAGTGTTCGCTGGAAGAAGCTACAGAACTTAAATTAGGTATGCTTGGATTTACAGCTTATGCGGAGACAATATCTGTATACGGTACAGAAAATGTATTTGTAGATGGTGATGATACTCCATATTCCAAGACCTTCCTTGCATCAGCTTATGCATCAAGAGGACTTAAAATGAGATTTACTTCAGGTACTGGTTCTGAGGTTCAAATGGGATATGCAGAAGGAAAATCCATGCTTTATCTGGAAGCCAGGTGCGTAATGATGACAAAAGGTGCTGGGGTTCAGGGACTTCAAAATGGATCAGTTAGTTGTATAGGTGTGCCGGCAGCAGTACCGGGAGGTATCAGGGCAGTACTTGGAGAAAACCTTATAACTGAAATGCTTGATCTTGAAGTTGCTTCAAGTAATGACCAGACCTTTACACATTCACAGATAAGAAAAACTGCCAGAACTATGATGCAATTTTTACCAGGAACTGATTTCATATGTTCAGGTTATAGTTCAACTCCAAATTATGACAATATGTTTGCAGGTTCAAACTGGGATGCAGAAGATTATGATGATTGGCTAGTTCTTCAAAGAGATTTAAAAGTCGATGGCGGTCTTCAACCAGTAAAAGAAGAAGATGTTATAGCAGTTAGAAATAAAGCGGCTAAAGCAATGCAGGCACTGTTTAGAGAACTGGGATTACCAGCTGTAACTGACGAGGAAGTTGAAGCAGCAACTTATGCTCATGGAAGTAAAGATATGCCGGCTAGAAACGTAGTAGAGGATTTGAAGGCAGCTCAGGAATTGCTTACAAGAGGCATGACAGGACTGGATATAGTAAAAGGACTTTATAAGGGCGGATTTACTGATGTAGCAGAAAGAGTTCTCAGCATACTTAGGCAGAGAATAGCTGGCGATTATTTACATCCATCTTCAATATTTGATGACAAGTTCAATGTTATAAGTGCTGTAAATGATAAAAATGATTATATGGGACCTGGAACTGGATATAGAGTAGAAGGAGAAAGATGGAATCAATTAAAAGATATAACATTTGCTCTAGATCCTGAAAAAATGTAAAGGAAAGAGGGATTAGTTATGGTAAATTCAGTATCCAACGAAGAATTAATAGAATCTATAGTGCAGAAGGTTTTAAGTCAGCTGCCAGCTAATACTAATAACAGCAGTGCTTCTTCAAACAGTGATTCACCTGCTGCGAAAGTAGGAAATATGAAAATTGAGGAAGTAGGACCGGCAGAAAAGGGCAAGAGAAGCGACGAAGTTGTAATAGCATTGGCGCCGGCTTTTGGATTATATCAAACAGAAACAATAATTGGAATACCTCATAATGAGGTTTTAAGAGAAATCATGGCAGGAATAGAAGAAGAAGGCATTGCCGTAAGATTTATTAGAGTCTTAAATACTTCAGATGTAGCTTTTATAGCTCATGCAGCAGCAAAATTAAGCGGTTCAGGTGTTGGAATAGGAATACAATCAAAGGGAACTACAGTTATTCATCAAAAAGATTTGGAACCATTGAATAACCTTGAATTGTTTTCACAGGCACCTCTAATAGATAAAAAGACTTTCAGAGCAATAGGAAAAAATGCGGCTAAATATGCTAAAGGTGAATCGCCAGATCCAGTTCCAGTTGTAAATGACCAAATGGCAAGACCGAAATATCAAGCAAAAGCAGCAATTCTTCATATAAAAGAAACTCAGCATGTAAATAGAGCTGCTAAGCCTATAGCACTAAAAGTAATTTTTGAATAGGGGTGAAATTATGGATAATAATGATTTAATACAACAGATAGTTAGTGAAGTTTTAAAGAACATAGATCCCAATAAAAGTAGCAGTACAGCAAAGACAGCAGTAAACAGCTGTAGCGGAGAAAGACTAACTAAAGAGGACTATCCTTTAATTCAAAAAAGACCTGATCTTGTAAAAACGAATACAGGTAAAAATATAAAGGATATAAAAATTGAAGATGTTTTGAATGGAAAAATAACTCCAGATGATATAAAGATAACTCCAGAAGTACTTTTATATCAAGCTCAAATAGCAGAGTCAGTTGGCAGAGATCAGTTTGCAACGAATCTTAAGAGAGCAGCTGAGCTCACTAAAGTACCAGATGCTAGAGTGCTTGAAATTTACGGAGCTCTAAGACCACACAGATCTACAAAACAGGAATTACTGGACATAGCAGATGAACTGCAAAATAAATATAATGCAAATATTAATGCTTCACTTGTAAGAGAAGCAGCTGAAGTATATGAAAAAAGAGATATGTTTAGATCTTAGGCAGGTGATATAAGTGAAATTTGTAGCAGGAGTTGATATAGGAAATTCCACTACTGAAGTTGCAATTGCGGATGTAGAGAACAAATTAGAATTTAAAACAAGTAGCATAGTTAAGACTACAGGAATTAAAGGGACTTTGGATAATGTTGTGGGAGTAGTAAAAGCTATAGGAGATGCTTGTGACAATATACATATAAATGTAGAGGATCTGAATGTTATATGTATAAATGAGGCAACTCCAGTTATTGGAGATGTAGCTATGGAAACCATAACTGAAACGGTTATTACAGAGTCCACTATGATAGGACATAATCCAGATACTCCCGGAGGTATGGGGATAGGAGTGGGAAAAACCATATATTTGGATGAATTGGAGAATATGTCAAGCAATGAAGCTGTAATTTGTGTAGTCCCTAGAAAAGTTGATTTTGAAACTGCTGCAAAAAGATTGAATGAAGCCTTTGATAATCATATTAATATAACTGCTGCCATAGTGCAGGGTGATGATGGTGTGATAATAAGCAACAGGTTGAAAAGAAAGATTCCCATTGTAGATGAAGTGTCCTATATTGATAAAGTACCTATGGGTATGTTGGCAGCAGTGGAAGTGGCAACACCCGGTAAAACCATAAAGGCATTATCCAATCCCTATGGGCTGGCTACTGTTTTTAAACTTTCGCCAGAAGAAACTAAACATGTAATTCCAATAGCAAGAGCCTTGATTGGAAATAGATCTGCCGTTGTTATAAGAACTCCTGAAGGAGACGTAAAGGAGAGGGTTATACCTGCAGGAAATCTGATACTTATGGGAGAAAAACAAAAGGGTGAACTTCCAATAGAAAGCGGTTCGGAAGCTATAATGAAGGAATTGGATAAAGTATGGCCGCTTAAAGATGTAACAGGAGAAGCTGGAACCAATGTAGGCGGAATGTTAGAGAGAGTAAGGCAGGTAATGGGGGAACTTACTAATCAAAATATAGATGAAGTAAAAATTCAAGACATTCTGGCTGTAGATACATTTATACCTCAAAAAGTTCAAGGGGGAGTAGCTGGTGAATTTTCTCTTGAAAATGCAGTGGCATTGGCAGCTATGGTAAAGACCAGCAAACTTCCAATGGAGAGTATTGCCAAAAGGCTGGAAGATGAAACAAAAGTAAAAGTTATAATAGGCGGCGTTGAAGCAAATGTAGCAGTTAGGGGAGCACTTACTACTCCAGGAACAGATAAGCCGCTGGTAATACTTGATATAGGAGGAGGTTCAACGGATTCAGCCTATATAAGCAGGAATGGAGATATAAGATCCATTCACCATGCAGGAGCAGGACAAATGGTTACAATGCTTATAAATTCAGAGTTGGGATTGAATGATTTAAGCCTTGCGGAAGATATAAAAAGATATCCACTGGCTAAAGTTGAAAGCCTGTTTAATATAAGGTATGAGGGCGGAAATGTTTGCTTTTATCAAAATCAACTGGATGCTTCTTTATTTGCAAGAAATGTTATTGTGAAAAATGAAGATGAAATGATTCCAATTCCAACTAAACATTCTATAGAGAAAATAAGAATGGTCAGAAGGGAATCCAAGGAAAAGGTCTTTGTAACCAATATTAAAAGGGCGTTGAAGGACATAGCTCCGAACAATGACATAAGATCTGTGGATTTTGTAGTGCTTGTAGGAGGATCCGCACTGGATTTTGAAATACCTGAAATGATATCTGATGAATTATCCCATTATGGAGTTATATGTGGAAGTGGTAATATACGAGGATTTATGGGCCCTAGAAATGCAGTAGCTACAGGTCTGGTAATTGCGTATTATCAGAGTTTACATCAAGATAACTTATAAAAGAGGTAGTTTAATATGATTGATAATGCAAATATAGATAAACCACATGTGAATATATGCTTGGATAATCCTGTAGAATCTCTTTTAAAAGAGATTCTCGCCGGATTAGAAGAGGAAGGAATTCCATACCAGTTAAAAAATATAAATTTTACCCATGATAAGATAATTAAAATTGCATATGAAGCTTCTGAAGAGTCTAGGATGGGAATAGCTATTGCAATGAAAAATGATAAAGTGGTGCTCCATTATAGTAAACTTAAAGAAAATCATCCTCTTATAAATATCAGACTTGATTATTATGAAAAAGACAAGGCAAGGGTAATTGGTTGTAATGCTGCCAGACTTTATAAAATCATGCCGTTGAAATCTTTTGAAGATACCAGTGAGAATGAGCTGAGGCAGCAGGTTAAATCAGCAGTTATTTCTGTTTTAAAGAACTTTAATTTAAATATTTCTTAAAATTTTATGTATGTACTCCATATGTAACAGGGGAGGGATTTTTATGAATGGAGAGGCCCTTGGTGTTATTGAGACTATTGGAATGGCTGCAGCAATAGAAGCCGCAGATAGTTGTGTAAAATCAGCAAATGTAACCCTTATAGGTTACGAACTTACCAGAGGGAGCGGCCTTGTAACAATTAAAATAGAAGGAAACGTAGGAGCAGTTAAAGCCGCAATCAGTGCAGCAAAAGTAAGTGCAGGCAGGGTTAACAAGGTATATGCTACCCTTATTATACCAAGACCTGCTAAAGATTTAGACAATATTATAGAGTCAAAAGAAACAGTAGGACTTGAAAAAACTGATGATAAAGTTAAAGATGAAAGTATAGTTTCTCATGAAAAGTTGGAATACAATGAGAAATTGGCAGATTCTGAGAACAAAGATTCTGATTTGGAAGAGCCTGAGTTGAAAGAAAAAAATAGGGATGAACAGGAAGAAACTAATTCAGATGAAGAAATTGAGAAGGACAAATCTTTTGATGCAGTTGAAGAAACTGTACCTGAAAAAAAACATGTAATTAAGGTTGAAGATATGGATCCTTCCGAAGAAAACACAGAAGATAATAAGGAAGTATGTAATATATGTCATGATCCTCAGTGTCCTAGAAGAAAAGGACAGCCGAGAAATTTATGCATTCATTACAAAAAAGCATGGGAAGGCGATAGAGAATAATGGAGATTAATGAAAAATTCGTAGAAGATTTAGTATCACATATTGTAAGAGAAAGCAAAATTAAAAATAAAGAATTTTCTATCCCAATAGGTATATCAAATAGACATATTCATCTTACTGAGCAGGATCTGGAATATTTATTTGGTAAAGGGTATGAACTTACAGTTAAAAGTCAGGTAAAACAGCCGGGCCAATTTGCAGCAAATGAAACTGTGGCTATCGCAGGTCCTAAATCATTTTTCCCCAGGGTAAGAATTCTGGGTCCCGTGAGAAAATACAGCCAGATTGAAATATCCAGAACAGATTCTTATGCTTTAGGTATAAAAGCACCGGTTAGAAGCTCAGGAAATTTGGAAGATTCAGAAACCCTTTCTGTTATAGGACCTAAAGGAAGTTTGGTGCTGAAAAATAAAGTTATATGTGCCAGCAGACACATTCATATGCTTCCACAGCAGGCTGAATCCTATGGCGTAAAAAATGGAGATTTAGTAGATGTGGAAACTATGGGAGTCAAGGGTGTTATATTCAAAAATGTACTTATACGTGTAAGTAATGCATCTGCACTGGAATTTCATATGGATACAGATGAAGCCAATGCATCAGAAATGAAGGGCAGCGCTTTAATTAGAATATTAGGCTTGAGCAGGTGATATAAATGGTAAAAAAACCTTTGAAGAATACACTAGAGACAGCTAATTCATTTATTATGGAAATGGAGAAATCATTTAAAAATCCCAATAAGATTAATAAAAATCAGGATTTAAAAGTTGGGGTGGATTTAGGAACTTCTAACATTGTAATAACAGTACTGGATAAAGACAATAAACCTGTGGCTGGAGAATTATATTCTGCTAATGTGGTTAGGGACGGTATAGTCGTTGAATATTTAAATGCGGTAAATATACTTAGAAATTTAAAAGAAAAACTGGAGGACACTTTAAAGAGAAAGCTGGAATATGCAGCTACGGCCATACCACCGGGAATAAGTTCAGGAAATACAAAGGTAATTGCAAATGTAGTTGAGGCTGCTGATTTTATGGTTACTAATATAATAGATGAGCCAACTGCAGCTTCTAATGTTCTAAAAATAAATGAAGGTGCAGTAGTGGATGTAGGCGGAGGAACCACTGGAATATCCATATTAAAAGATGGAAAGGTGGTATATTCGGCAGATGAGCCTACAGGAGGTCATCATTTAAGTTTAGTTGTATCCGGAGCACTTCAAATGGATTATGAAAAAGCAGAAAAATATAAAATTGATGAAAAAAATTATAACACAGTATTTCCACTAGTGAGACCCGTAATTGAAAAAATGGCAGATATAGTGAAAAAGAATGTTAAGGGGTATGATGTAAATACTATCTATCTAGTAGGAGGAACTTGTTGTTTAAAAAATATAGAGAGTATATTTGAAAAATATATAGGTATAAAAACTATTAAGCCTTATAATCCTCTCCTTGTAACACCTATGGGAATAGCTATGAATGACATTAAAAAATAAGGATTACATGAGAATCAAGATAAGTGAGGTAAATAAATGGATATAAAAGATTTATTAAGACCTATAGTTGCTCAAATTGTAAGTATGATAAATAAAAGAGTACTTTTATTTATATCAGGAGGAGCGGTAAACCTAAAGGATATATTTGAAACACTGGCCTCCATGAATATTTTACAATATGATGTAGTTATGACAGAATCTGCAAAAAAGGTCATACCTGAAAAATATATCAATAGTCTCAATGGCAAGTTGATAGAGTGCAAGGAGGAACTGACTAAGGCAGTGCGGGAAGATGACCTGGTTTTAATACCGGTGATGACTAGAAATACATTGTCAAAATGTGCAGTTGGCATAGAAGATAATTTAGTGACTACAGGAATAGCAGAAGCTCTTATGATGAATAAAAAGGTTATGGCCGTATCAGATAGTTTTGATCCTGAGAACCCTAGGAATATATGTCTGGGATTTAGCAAAAATGTGGCATACAATAGATTTATATTGAATTACAAAGATAATTTATGCAGCTTGGGGGTTGATTTTATTCAAGGAGATGAACTGAAAAAAACCCTGAAAAGTAAATTTGTCCTTTTAAATAACTATAATGATGACTTATCCATGATAAAAGAAGAAAAGAAAGAAGTAGTGGAGGTAGAGAATAAGGACAAAAGTAAGATATTATCTGGTGTTATAACTGCAAAGGACATTCTGGCTAATATGGGAAAATCAAAGGAAATTTATATAAAGCAAGGTGCGTTGATAACTCCTTTGGCAAAAGATTATATGGATAATAATAATATAATTGTAAAATACTACTGATCACTTAAATTATAAGAAAAGGAGAATAAGTATGTTTTTGGCTAAGGTAGTTGGAAATGTTGTTTCTACTCAAAAAAATGAAAAATTAATTGGAAGTAAGCTGCTTATAATTAAAAAGATAGATGAGGATGAAAACATAATAGGTGAACCTTTGGTTGCTATAGATACAGTAGGTGCTGGAGTTAATGAAATTGTGATTGTAGTTACAGGAAGTGGAGCGAGAAACGCAAATGAGTCAGGCAGTAATATACCGGCGGATGCATCTATTGTAGGAATCGTAGATGAGGTGGAATGGAACAAACACTAATTGCTTGCCTTTTTTAAATTGGCATTTTAGGTGGTGATAAATTTATGAAAATATACACTAGGACTGGTGATAAGGGAAATACTAGTTTGGTGGGTGGTGAGAGGACAAATAAATATGACCTGAGGGTATGGGCTTATGGAAGTATAGATGAGGCAAATTCATCAATTGGTCTGGCAAGGGCATGCATTGAAGATAAGAAATTAGAAGATAAACTTTTAAAAATACAAAAAACTCTCTTTGAAGTTGCAGCAGAACTTGCCTCACTTGGAACTAAGGATTATAAGCCGAGAATAGAAGATGATGAGGTCATATTTTTAGAGGACACCATAGATGAACTGGACAAAATGAGACCGGTACAAAATGGATTTATAGTACCAGGCGGTACTATGGAATCTGCTCACCTTGATGTTGCCAGGACAGATGTAAGAAGGGCAGAAAGGTATATATCCGAACTGAAAAATTATTATGAAGTAAATAATAGTTTACAGAAATATGTAAACAGATTATCCGATGCTGTTTATGCTATAGCCAGGTATTTTGATTATAAGGATATTTTAAAAAAAGCAGAAGAAAAGTTAACGGAGCTAAAGGGTGATGGGAAAATCAATGCAAAGGGTAATTTAAAGAAAAGCTTACTGACAAAAGCAGTACTTAACAGAGAAACTGCTGAATATATAACTGGAAAATGCATAGAAAAATCTCGTGAAATAGGAGTGCCCATGGTGATTTGTGTTGTAGATTTTGATGGCAACATCATATTGTTGGAACGGATGGATAACTCTCTTCTAATAAGTATAAAAGTTGCCTTGAAAAAAGCATATACCGCTGCAGCTCTTAAAAGTCCTACAGGAGATCTATATGAATCATCCCTTCCAGGAGGGGAATTTTATGGACTTAACCATGAAAAAGATATAGTGACTTTCTCAGGAGGATTTCCTTTAAAAATAGGAGATGACATAGTAGGTGCCATAGGAGTAAGTGGAGGCACTATAGATGAAGATACCAGTGTTTCACATTATGGAGTAGAAGTTTTTGAGGAGGTAGTAAAATATGGAACTAAAAGGTAATGATTTATCTTTAATAATAGAAAGAGTCTTAAAAGAATTGAATGAGAGAGATACAAAAAAAGAAGTCAGTGATGGAGTATTTGATACTATGGATGAAGCCATAGCAGCAGCTTATGAGGCTCAAAAGGTATATCAAGAGTACACTCTTGAACAGCGTGAAAAGTTAATAAGTTCTATGAAAAAAGCATTGATGGAAAATGCCATGAGTATAGCTAATCTTTGTGTAAAAGAATCAGGAATGGGCAGGGTTGATCATAAGTATTTAAAATTAAAATTGGTAGCTGAAAAAACCCAGGGAACAGAAATATTAAGAACTGAAGCCTATACGGGTGACAAGGGACTCACATTGGTTGAGCGCGGTGCTTTTGGTGTAATAGGCTCCATAACACCATCCACTAACCCGGCTGCTACAGTTGCCTGCAATGCAATATGCATGCTGGCAGGAGGAAATACAGTGGTATTTTCACCTCATCCAGGTGCATTTAATTCATCCATAACCACTATGAAAGTTTTAAATAAGGCCATAAGAGAAGCAGGAGGCCCAGACAATCTGCTGACAGCAGTTGCAAAACCTTCTTTGGAAAACACCAGTATGCTTTTGAATGATGGCAGAATCAGGATGCTGGTCGCTACAGGCGGCCCTGGAATAGTAAAAATGGTATTATCCTCAGGTAAAAAGGCTATAGGTGCTGGTGCAGGAAATCCTCCTGTTGTAGTTGATGAAACTGCAGATATTAAAAAGGCAGCCAGGGATATAATACTTGGATGCAGCTTTGATAACAACTTACCTTGTATAGCTGAAAAAGAGGCACTGGTAGTTGGAGATGTATATGAAGAACTGATTAAATATATGAAGGAAAACAGGGCGGTTTATGAAATAAATGATGATCAAGCAGATAAATTGGTTAAAACAGTTTTAAACCAGGATAATAAATCCGGAAAGTATTCCATAAACAAGACATTTGTAGGCAAAAATGCCAAGAGCTTGCTTGAAAGTATAGGTGAAAGTGCCCCTGATGAAATAGAATGTTTAATTTACAGGACTGAAAATTGCCATCCATTTGTACAGCTGGAATTAATGATGCCTATACTGCCAATAGTTAAAACCAAGAACTTTAAGGAAGCTTTAAAGTTAGCCGTAGAAGATGAACACGGTAATAGGCATACGGCTATAATGCATTCAAAAAATATAGATAACTTAACTGAAATGGCAAGAAAAATAGATACTACTATATTCGTTAAAAATGCGCCTTCTTATGCAGGTATAGGTTTTGGAGGAGAAGGTTATACCACATATACCATAGCAGGGCCTACCGGAGAAGGTCTTACAAATGCTGTTTCCTTTACCAGAATTAGAAGATGTACTATGGTTGATTCATTTAGAATAGTTTAGAGAGGTAATATTACAATCTTTGGGGGAAGAGAGGTGTAATGTTGGATTTATTAAATAAGATTAAAGAAGCAGGTGTTATAGGAGCTGGAGGAGCAGGATTTCCAGCTCATATAAAACTAAATTGTAAAGTTGAATATTTTATAATAAATGGTTTGGAATGCGAGCCATTATTGCAATCTGATAAATATTTAATGAGAAATAAAAGTGATGAGATAGTGAGTACAGCAGAGAAAATAGGCAATGCAATTGAGGCTGAACATATTGTAATAGGCTTGAAAGAGGAGTACTACGATGAAGTACTTGCTCTTAAAGAATCCATAAAAAAGCTGAATTCTAAAGTGGAACTTCATTTGAGCAAGACCTTTTACCCGGCAGGAGATGAGCAGATACTTGTTTATGAAATAACAGGCCGCACAATACCTCCTGGAGGTATTCCCTTAAATGTAGGTGCAGTGGTATCAAATGTGGGTACGGTATTTAATATATTCGAGGCTATACAGGATAAACCCGTTATATATAAATTTGTAACTGTTATAGGAGAAATAGCTAAACCTTCAATTATTAAAGTGCCTATAGGTACTTCAGTGGAAGAGTGCATTGAAAAGTGCGGTGGAACCAATGTAGAGGATTATGTTGTGATAATGGGCGGCCCTATGATGGGAAAATTAATTTCAAAAGAAATGGCAGTGGATAGGGTTATTACTAAAACAGATGGTGCGATTCTTGTACTTCCAGCGGATCACTATTTAGCGCAAAAAGAAAAAATGACTGTACAGCATATGAAAAATCAAGCTAAATCGGCTTGTATCCAATGTCATTACTGTACTGATATGTGTCCCAGGTTTTTGATTGGACACCCGCTGCATCCCCATAAAATAATGAGGGGCATTGCTTTGAGCGAAGACAATGATGAAGTATTTAAAGAGGCACTTATATGCTGTGAGTGCGGTATATGTGAATTATATGCCTGCCCTATGGGATTATCACCTAAGCGTATAAATGTATATCTAAAGGGAAAGTTGAGACAAAAAGGTGTAAAGTGGAACAACACTGCTGATATATTTCAAGGCCACGTTCTGAGGGATTACAGAAAAATTCCTACAGGCAGATTAATATCTAGATTGGCATTAAACAAGTATATGTCACAGAAATTTGAGGAGGGACAGGAAATAAATCCCCAAAAAATAAGTATTCCCTTAAGGCAGGGAATAGGAGCACCGGCTGACCCCATTGTAAAAGTAGGAGATAAAATTGAAAAGGGACAGATGATTGCTCAAATAGAAGAGGGGAAAATGGGCTCAAATATACATGCTAGTATCAACGGCGAAGTTGTTGAAATAAACCAAAATATAGTCATAAGGGCTATACAAGTCGAGGTGATACCATGATAAGAACTATAGGAATGATAGAGTTGAATAGTATAGCTAGAGGAATTCAGACCGCGGATGTAATGATAAAAGCTGCGGAAGTTGATTTGATTTTAGCAAAAACTATTTGTCCCGGTAAATATATTGTCTTAATTACAGGTAATGTAGGGGCAGTAAAGGCTGCGGTTGAAAGTGGCAGACAGATTGGAGAAGAATATGTTGTAGATACATTGTTATTACCTAATGTTGAGGAGCAGGTAATTCCTGCAATAAATCAATCTTCGGGCATTACAAAATTAAAGGATCTTGGAGTCATGGAATTTTTTAGCGTAACGGCAGCTGTTGTTGCAGCAGATGCAGCTGCTAAATCTGCAGATGTACAACTTATAGAAGTCAGGCTTGGAATGGGAATAGGAGGAAAATCCTTTGTCACTTTAACAGGAGATGTAAGTGCAGTTAAAAATGCTGTTACAGTTGGCACCAACACTGCCCTTAAAAGTGGTATGTTGGTAAATAAGGCGGTTATATCAGGACCAAGTAAAGAACTGCTGCAATATTTGTTATAAAATATAATGATTTAGTATACTGTAAATTCCAGTAAAACAAAGTGTGCTTTGTTTTACTGGAATTTAATTATCTAATATAGGTATTCAGGCATATAAAGATGTTTTTTTACGTATATATTAATCTGAATTATTTAAATATTCGTATAACTAAATAAGATGAAGTATGTATTAAAAAAACAGATAACACATGAAATATTCACAGCTAAACTGTCCGATTTCATTTAAAATAGTCTTAAAATATTAAAAAGAAAGCTGTCATAAAAGTGGATAATAATATATAATCATTCCATACTAAAGTTAAAAGAAAATTTACTTTTAGAGGTGCAAAAAATGGTATCTAAATTAGGAAGATTACTAATTGGTAAAAGCTTAAAAACAAATGAATTGAAGTCAGAAAAATTCAATGTGTTTTGGGGGCTACCAGTACTATCCAGTGATGCAATATCATCAGTGGCCTATGCAGGTGAGGAGATACTTTGGGTGCTCATACCTGTTTTAGGTGTTATGTCATATAAATATATGTTCTATTCAGCTCTATGCATTGTATTTTTAATGATTTTAGTTACCCTTTCATATAGACAAACTATAGATGCTTATCCTCAAGGAGGGGGTTCCTATATTGTTGCAAAAGATAATTTAGGGACAATCCCTGGCCTTGTGGCAGGAGCATCTTTAACTATTGGTTATGTGCTGACTGTAGCGGTAAGTACATCTGCAGGTACTGCAGCTATAATTTCTGCAATACCTGCATTATTATCCTATAGGGTGGTTATAACCTTATTGTTTATATTTATTATCACCATAGGCAATCTAAGGGGGTTAAGAGAGTCATCCAAGGTGTTTGGTACGCCTACTTATTTATTCATGATTATCATATTGACTATGATTTTTTTTGGAATATTTAAAGTAAAGGTGCTGGGATATGTACCTAGGCCAATGTATAAAATACCAACAGCTGTTTCTGATATAACTATATTTTTATTTCTCAGAGCTTTTTCTTCAGGGTGTACGGCATTAACCGGCATAGAAGCAGTAAGCAATGGTATTCCCAGTTTTAAGGAACCCTCACAAAAAAATGCCAAGATAGTTTTGGAACTTCTGGCACTGGTAGTGCTCATAATATTTGGAGGAGTGTCTTATCTTGCGACTCTCTATCATGCAGTACCCAATCCGGAAGTAACTGTAGTTGCTCAAATTGCCTATCAGGTGTTTGGCAAGAATATTATGTTTTATTTGGTTCAAATAACTACTGCTATTATACTTATAATGGCTAGTAATACTGCCTTTGCAGGATTGCCGTTATTATTGGCTTTCATAGCTAAAGACGGATTTGCCCCAAGGCAGTTTTCAAAGAGAGGAAAAAGGCTTGGATATTCAAATGGAATAATAACTTTAGGATTGGTATCAGCTTTACTTGTTATTATATTTGAAGGAGATACTCACTATCTAATGCCCTTATATGCAGTGGGAGTGTTTATATCCTTTACATTATCTCAATCAGGAATGCTTATAAGATGGATAAAGCTTAAAAATAAAGGTTGGAGACATAAAGCCTTTGTAAATGGCATAGGTGCACTGGTTACTTTTGCTACAGCTGTTATATTGGGAATCACCAAATTCTTAAGTGGAGCATGGATTGTATTTATACTTATACCTGCCATTGTGTGTGTCATGGTGAGGATTAAGAGCCATTATTGCGAGGTAGCTAAACAATTGAAGCTTACAGTGAATGAAAGACCAAAGGAAGTGGATTTTTCAATACAGAAAAGATATGTAATAGTACCTATAGATACCTTGAACAAATCTTTCCTGAAGGCACTAAATTATGCCAGGACAATATCAGACAATATAATAATTTTTCATGTTTCAGTGGACGATGAAGCTACGAAAAAACTTTTAAAAAAATGGCATGAATATAAAGTTGACATACCCATAGTGGTAAAAAAATCTCCTTATAGAAGTATATTAGGACCACTGGTTAAATTTATAGAATCAGAGGAATATGCTGCAGGGCCTAAGGATAGCGTGACTGTGGTTTTGGCTCAACTTGTAGTTACAAAATGGTGGGGAAATATACTTCACAATCAAACTGCCTTATTTATTAAGACCATGCTGCTTAGAAGGAGAAATATAGCTATAGTTACAGTTCCATATATAATATTTGAAGATTAAACACAAAAGTGACAATTTGTCACTTTTATATTTTATAAAAAATTTTTATAAAAGTTGTTGATTATTTATATTAATTGTGATAATATAATTGGTATATTCAAATGAAATACATGTGTATTCTATATGCGAACAAGGACGGGATTTTATGAACACTAAGTTTCTTATAATTGATACTAGAATACTTCCTGATGTGTTTACCAAGGTTGTAAAGGTAAAAGAGCTTCTCAGAACTAAAGAAGTAAAAGATATATCAGAAGGAGTAAAACAGGTTGGTATAAGTAGAAGCACTTATTATAAATATAAGGATTCGGTTTTTACACTATCTGAAGGTATAATTGGTCATAAAATAACTATGGGATTGGTTTTAGCCCATAGGGCAGGCACTTTGTCCAAGATACTTGATACAATAGCTCAAAAAAAAGGTAATATACTTACTATAAATCAAGATATACCTATAAATAATGCTGCTACTGTATCCATAACTTTCGATGCCTCCAAATTAGAAGTAGAAGTTAATGAATTATTGGAAGGCATAAGGAATTTAAAAAATGTTATAAAAGTCAATTTGGTGACAGTGGAATAAAAGTGTTTTACTGTTTCACATATATATCGGGATAGCGAAAGTTATTCTGGGTTCAGATAAAAAACTATGATAGGGAAGAGTAGATAATAAACTGCTTTTAGAGAGGGGAATTCACAGGCTGAAATATTTCCCAGGCAAGAATTGTTGAAAACCACCTTTGAGTTGTATATTGAAGTTTAGTAGGTATTTCCGCAGGTCTGCGTTAAGGACATGAAGATGACAGTAATTTAACAGTGCGGTATAAATTAAGTTGATGTATTAATTATATTTGCAGCTGTTATTGTGACATATATGGGGTAATATATGTTCAATGTTATTTTAATATTACTGTTAATTTGGGTGGAAACGCGATAAAACTCGTCCCATATGAGGGATGAGTTTTTTTGTTAGCATCAATTCAAAATTTTACACTTTAGCAATTTAGAACATTAAATAAAAAGGAGGGCTATTAAATGGTAAATATAGCAATGTTAGGATATGGAGTAGTGGGCAGTGGTGTAGCTGAATTGATATTGAGAAATAAATATAGGTTTAAAGATGAATTAAATGAGGAGCTTGTATTGTCAAAAATTTTGGTGAAAAACATTGGAAGACATGCAAATAATAAAAACAGTGGACTTTTAACAGAAGATATAGATGATATTTTCGAGGAAAGAGTGGATATTATAGTAGAAGCCATGGGAGGACTTGATCCATCCTATGAATATGTGAAAATGGCTTTAAATATGAAGAAGCATGTAGTTACTGCCAATAAGGATTTAATTGCAGAATATGGATATGAACTCCTGCGGCTGGCCAGAAAAAATGGAGTTACTATTCATTTTGAGGCAAGTGTGGGAGGAGGAATACCCATATTAAAATCGATAAATGAATGCCTTGTAGGAAATCAAATAAAAAGTATAAAATCAATATTAAACGGAACTACAAATTTTATATTGTCCAAAATGAACCGTAATGGAATGAGTTATGGAAATGCATTAAAGCTTGCACAAGACTTAGGCTTTGCAGAAGCAAACCCTGATTCAGATGTTAAGGGGTATGACGCAGCTAGAAAACTTTCTATTTTATCTACTATAGCCTATAACAGAAGAGTAAATTGGAAGGATATAAACATTGAGGGAATTATGGAAATCGATAGTGATGATTTTAGATATGCAAAGCTTAAAAAATGCAATATAAAGCTTTTGGGCATGAGCAAGATTTGTAATGATGATATATATGCATCTGTTATGCCGGTTATGGTGAAAGAGGATTCGGTGCTTGGAAAAATTGAAAATGAGTACAATGCAATTTTAGTAGAAGGTGACGCTGTAGGAGATGTGATGTTTTCAGGAAAAGGAGCAGGAATGTTTCCAACAGCCAGTGCAGTTTTTGGAGACATAGCAGATATAATTGAACACAAAAAAGAAAAATCTATTGTTTTTAGTAAGGAAAAAGCAAGGATAAATGGAAACTGGAGCTTAAAAAGCAAGTGGTTTATGAGAATAAAAACAGATGACAGGATAAAAGTTATAGAAAGCATACCTCTTAACTTCAAAAGTTGCTATATTTTATCAAATGATTTTTCAGGCAATAAAAATGAAGTGGCAGCTTTCGTAAGTTCAGATAATGAAAATGCTGTGAATGATTATATTGAGAAAATAAAGCAAAAAAAATATGCTGAGTCAGTAAAAAAATTATTGGTCTTAGATAAATAAAAAATTATTTTTTTATTAAAAAGGATAAAATTTGTATAATGGGAGGGATATTAGAGATGGCTAAGGTAAAAGTTAGAATACCTGCAACTACTGCAAATATGGGACCTGGATTTGATACTTTAGGTATGGCTCTAAAATTATATAATGAAATTGAAGTTGAGGAGATAGATACACAGACAGAAATATACAACAATAATTTGAAATCAGAAGAGAATTTTAAAGACAATCTTATATATAAAAGCATAACTGAGACCATGGATAAACAAAAATATCCCCATAGAGGGTTCAAAATAAATGTAATTAAATGTGATATACCTATTTCCAGAGGGCTTGGAAGCAGTTCGGCCTGTATAGTTGGAGGAATAGCAGCGGCAAATGAAATTATGGGAAGCAAGATGAATTTGGAAGATATAATTGATCTAGCCACAAAAATAGAGGGACATCCAGACAATGTAGTACCGGCCACACTGGGGGGAATGGTAATATCTTTGAAAGTAGGGGAAGAAATAAAATACTCTAAAGTAACTGTTCCCAACAAATTAAAATTTGTCGCCATGATACCATCTTTTCAGGTGAATACGGCTCTTTCCAGAAAAGTTTTACCGGATACCTATTTAAAGGAGGACTGTATATTTAATATATCAAGGTCGGCCATGCTTATAAGTGCCCTTTATAACGGTGAATTTGATAAATTAAGGATATGTTTTGGAGATAAGGTCCACCAGCCATATAGAAAAAATTTGATAAAGAATTCTGATGCTGTATTTAAAGAATCAAGAGAACTTGGATCAATAGGTGAATTTATAAGTGGTTCTGGCTCTACACTTATGGCTGTACTGGATAAAAATGCAGATGAGTTTATGAAATCAATGAAAAAGTTTTTAGATAAACTTGAAGACAATTGGAATATAATATTGCTTGAACCGGATTTGGAAGGAGTTAAAATTGCCAGCTGATGATTTCACTGAAAATCAAATGGACAAATTACCTTTTTGTATATTATTTATACTGGTCTTATGGAAGAAATAGTGCCAAACATGAGATTAAATAAAGGAATTTTAGGTGCTTGTATAGAATTCTAAAATTAGTAATTTTAATATACAAAAGAGGTGAAGTTATGCTGGATGTTGAAATAAAACTTAGAGATGTAGAAATTTCTAATGTATATCAGCAAGACTTAATTGGTATAAAAAAATGGATGGAGATGAAAAAAACTTTTGCAGAGGAGGAAACGAATTTAGATAAGCTGACAGAGAGGTTTTTGGAAAGCTATATAAGTGAATGTGAGTTCTTTTTAAAAATAAAAAAAAGTCAAGAACTGATAGGCATATTAAAGGGAAGACTTGAGTTTAAAAGTCAAAATGAGCTGTGGATATGGTTTTTCTATTTGGATAAAATATACAAGGATTCGGATTTAGGAAATGTCATAATAAAAAAATTGATGAGTTATTTTTCAAAGGAATACGATGCAGCAGTTTTTTTTACAAGAATAATTAAAAATGAAATTCAAAATTTAGACTTTTGGAAGCAGATGGGATTTAGTGTGGTTAGAAGAGTAAAAAATTTTTACAATATTAATAATAAATATGTAGATATGATAATTATGAGAAAAGTTGGTGACTAAAAGTAATATTTTTTTTTACACCCTAATAGTATATATAAACATTATAAATTAGGGGTGAAAAAATGAAGTACACACGATATGATTTAAAAAGAGATAAAAGCACTATGACTTTCATGATTTTAATATTTATAATACTTTTGTCAGCTTTTATATTGGGAACTTTTATATTTCAGGTTATAATAAAGGATTCAAGTAATTTAAATTATGGTTCCAGCAGTAGTAACTCTCAAAATAAAACAGCAGATGCATCTCAGGGTGATTCAGCTTTAAAAAATAATTATATAAAATTTATAGCTGTTCAAGGTGGCATGTATAAGGATAAAAATAACGCAGATGAGGAAAAAAAACTTTTAGCTAAATATGGACTTCCATTTTGCACGTCAGAAGCAGATAAGACAAGAGTGTTTTTAGGAATTTTCTCAGAAGATAATGCAAACAAGGTTATAAAATCTCTTACAGAACAAAAAGTAGAAAATTCAAAGATGGTATTTACAATAAATAAAGATAGTACATGCAATACTGAAATAGCAGAGATAATAAATGCAAATTTGGAAATACTAACTAAACTTTCAGCACAAGATGTAAAATCCATACAAACGGAAGAGTTAAAAAAATGGTGTTCTTCTTTGGAAAATAAAGAAGAGGAAAATAATAAAAATAAATTAATTCTAAAAGAATTAAAGGAATATATAAATAAACTTCCTAAAGAAATGGCAAAAGAAAATAGCGAGGAAAATTATATATATTTATTTAATATATTAAAAAAGATGAGTCTTAGTTAAATATCCAGTGATTGTAAATGTAATAATTATTAAAAAATGGTTAGTAAAGGTATATATTATACCGATACTTGCCATTTTTATATGAAATTTAAAAATTTTTTTTAACAATAATATATATACTTGTTTATGTATTTATTAAATGATAAACTATATAAGATATATTATTAAGGTAGGGGATTTTATGTGAAAGGGGCGGAAAAAAGAATAGGGTTTTTATGGTTTTTTATACTTTTAGGAGCCATATGTGGAAGTCTTCTTGGAGATGCTATTGGAAATAGTTTAAGTTTTTTAAGCCTTTTTAAAAATTCTTATTCAGTTGGAATGTCTCAACCCATAGTATTAAATCTTAAAGTTATGGTATTGACTTTAGGTATAAATTTTAGAATAAATATTATGACTATAATAGGAATAATTATGGCTATAATATTATATAGAAGGTATTAGGAAGTGATGACTTGAAAATTATATTGGCCTCAGCCTCCAGTAGAAGGAAAGAGCTTTTAAGAAGATTGGTGGAAAACTTTCAAGTAATAGTAAGTGATTTTGATGAAAGTTCTGTTGTATTTCATAAAGATTGTGCATCCTATGTTATGAGACTAGCTGAAGGTAAGGCAAAAAACGTATGCAGTAAGCTTTCAGATAAAAATTCAATTGTAATAGGATGTGATACGGTAGTATTCTTTAATGGAAAAATAATGGGAAAACCCAATAATAGCAAAGAAGCTTTTTACATGTTGAAATCTTTAAGTGGAAATAAACATCAGGTCTATTCAGGTATATCAATTATAGATAGGATTTCAGATAGAATTAATAGTGATTTTGTATGCACTACTGTAAAGTTTTCTGAAATAGATGATAGACGGATAGAAGAATATTTAAAAATTGGAGAATATAAAGATAAAGCAGGAGCTTATGGTATACAAGGCAGTGGAGGAATTTTTGTAGAAGAAATTCATGGATGCTATTATAATGTGGTAGGATTACCTTTAAATAAGTTGTATAATATGTTAGGTAAGATGGGGGTAAATTTATAACAGGGAGTTTTTAAATGAACAACATGTTGAAAATTATGGATTTACCAGAAAATGAAAGACCCAGAGAAAGGTTATTTAGATATGGATCAGAAGCCCTGTCTAATTCGGAACTTTTGGCTATAATACTTGGAACTGGCAGTAAAAATGAAAATATAATATCTTTGAGCAGTAGAATTATAAAGCATAATGGAGGTCTGAATGGAATCCTCAATTCTACATTGGAAGATTTCATGGGTATTTCCGGTATTGGAAAGGCAAAGGCTGCAAAGGTAATGGCGGTGGCAGAATTGTCAAAGAGATTTAGATCTTATAAGAATGGCAATGATTGTAAAATATGCAGCCCTGAAGATGCAGCAATGCTGGTGATGGAAGAAATGAAAGAATTAAAACAGGAATATCTCAAGGTGATCATGTTGAATACAAAAAATGTAGTTGTAGGAATTAAAAATGTATTTATTGGAGGTTTAGATTCTTCCATAGTTCATCCAAGAGAGGTGTTCTTTTATGCCATAAAAAAGAATAGCGCTTCTATAATAGTGTGTCACAATCATCCGTCGGGAGATCCATCACCCAGCAGTGAAGATATAAATGTAACTTCCAGATTGAAAAGATGCGGTGAACTTTTAGGAATACAATTAATTGACCATTTGATAATAGGCAGTGGAATATATGTTAGTTTGAGAGAAAAAGGAATTTTAAGTGATTGAAAGGAGAAATATAAATGGGATTTTTTGGAATATCAAGAGACATGGGAATTGACTTAGGAACAGCTAATACATTGATATATGTTAAAGGGAAGGGAATAGTACTTAGGGAACCTTCCGTGGTGGCTATAAATAGTGATGTTAAAAAAGTAATGGCAATAGGTAATGAAGCTAAAGATATGATAGGAAGGACACCGGGAAATATAGTAGCTATAAGACCACTTAAAGATGGGGTTATTGCTGATTTTGATGTAACACATACCATGCTTAGAAAGTTTATAGAAAAGGTAAGCCCTAAATCAGCATTTACAAGTCCTAGAATATTTGTATGTTTTCCATCTGGAGTTACTGAAGTGGAAAAAAGAGCCATAGAAGAGGCCACAAAACACGCGGGGGCTAGAGATGTACTTCTTATGGAAGAACCTATGGCAGCTGCAATTGGAGCTGGACTTCCTGTAAATGAGCCCACAGGAAGTATGATTGTAGATATAGGTGGAGGAACTACAGAGGTTGCAATAATATCATTAGGAGGAATTGTAACAAGCAAGTCCTTAAGAATTGCCGGAGATGAATTAGATCAAGCCATAGTAAGCTATATAAAGAAGGAATATAATCTGATGATAGGAGAGAGAACATCAGAAAATGTAAAAATTGAATTGGGTTCAGCTTTTGATATGGATGAAGACAAATCAATGGAAATAAGGGGAAGAGATTTGATTTCAGGATTACCTAAAGTCATAAATATAACTGAAAGTGAAGTTAGGGAAGCTTTAAAAGAACCTATAGTTTCCATAATTGAAGCTATAAAGACTACACTTGAAAAAACACCACCAGAACTTGCATCAGACATAATGGACAAAGGAATTATGCTGGCAGGTGGAGGAGCTATGCTAAAAGGATTGGATCTATTGATAAATCAGGAAACACATATGCCTGTTCATATAGCTGAAGCACCCCTTGATTGTGTTGCCTTAGGTGCGGGAAAAGCTCTAGACACTATTGACAAGATAGTAGCTAGTAGAAAATAGTGGCGGATTATGAGATTTTTAAAAAATAAGTTGATAGTGACAATAATAATACTTTCAATTATATTTTTAATTTTAATTCCTTTTAGTATCAAGGGTGGTAGTGGATCATTTTTAAGAAATGGCATAGGTGTTACTTTTAATTCGGTTCAGGGAGGTCTGTACAGGTTCAATGGTAGACTGAAGGATTTCCTGGGTTTTATGATAAATTTTTCTGGAGTAAAAAGTGAAAATGAGGAATTGAAAAAGGAGAACAGTTCACTGAAGAATAAGCTGGTAGAATATAATACCTTAAAAAATGACAATTCACAACTTAGAAAAGAACTTGATTTTAAAAAACAAAGGGCTGAGTATAACTACATAGGTTGTGATATAATTGGAAAAAGCAGCGATGGAATTTTGGATGAATTTGCAATAAACAGGGGAAGTGCAGATGGCATAGGAAAACAGATGGTGGCTGTTACTGCGGAAGGTCTTGTAGGTCAGGTTATTCAAGTGGAAAACAATTGGTCTATAGTTCAATGCCTGACCAATGAGAATCTGGCAGTGGGAGGTACTGTTGAGGGATCAACGGATACAAGTGGAGTAATAAACAGCGGTATTGTAAAAGGCTATAAAGGCAGCGACAGTAAATTTTTAGCTAAGCTTTACTATCTTCCTCAGGAATCCACTGTTAAAAAAGGTGATGTGATTTTGACTTCAGGAATTGACAATTCATATCCTCAGGGAATAAGAATTGGCTCTGTGGTAAGTGTAGAAGATGATAAGGGAAAGGTAATGAAAAATGCCACAATAAAACCTTATGTGAATTTTGATAAAATTCAGGAATTGCTTATAGTGGTTCCTCAAAATAAAGTAGATATTAAATACTAGGGTGAGGTAAAATGAAAAAAATATTGGTACTGATTCTCTTGTCAATTTTGTTATTTATTTTGGATAATGTATTCATGCCTTTTTTTGCTGTAAAAACATTTTATCCAAGTTTACTGCTGATTTTTATGATTTGTTACTCTATTGTAAATGGAAAATGGGAAGGACTATGGCTGGGGATATTTGCAGGAATACTTCAGGATATATACTTTTCACAGGGATTTGGAATAAATTCTTTTACCAATATGATAGTATGTATTATGGCAGGGGTTATAGGAAATAGTATATTTAAGGAAAAAAGGATTATTCCCATTGTTTCTTGTTTTTTGCTGATTTTATTTAAGGGAATTTTAATATGGTGTATCCTCTATTTAAGTGGAGTATACATAAATATGGCAAATGTATTTTTCCCTGGCATTTACGATATGGTTTTGTGCATTTTTATATATAAACCAGTTTATAATTTCTGTAATAAAAATTATATGCAGGTGGAGTGGAAATTTTAAAGGGAAAGAGAAATTTATAAAAGTGGAGGTGGCACCTTGTGAGGGAAAAAAGGTATCCTAATATTACAAGATACACTGCGCTCATAATAGTTATGCTGACTATATTTGCTACTATTGCTGGAAGGCTTTTATTTCTCCAGGTGGTAAAAGGCCAGGATTATAAGGAACAGTCAAACAATAAATCCATAAGAGAAATTCCGGATATAGCTCCAAGGGGGAAAATTTTGGACAGCAAGGGCAGCATTTTGGCTACAAGTACCCAAGGATATATGCTGGTGTATAACAAGACAGATGAAAGTGACAAGGTTTTTTTCACTACCATGAGCAAGGTATTCAAAATCCTTGACCAAAGTGGTGAAAGTCAGCAGGATGATTTTGAGCTTAAGATAAATCCCTTTAGATTTGAATTCAGAAGTGATGATGAAGCTACCAGAAAGGCACTTGAGATTAAATTTAAAAGGGACAGAGGTTTAAATGATGAAATAGAAAAGGATATTAAAAGCAAGAATAAAAATATATCCGATGATGAACTGAAAAGTTTAGTAAATAAGAAGCTTTTGACAATATCTGCAGAGGATACTTTTAAAAAACTTGTAAAGCAATATAATATCAGCAGTGCCTATTCACTGGAACAGCAGAGAAGATTTATGATTGTGAAGGATACTTTAAAGATGCAGAGCTTTTCAGGATATAAACCTGTAACAGTAGCCAGTAATATAAAAAAGGAAACTGCCTTCAAATTTTTGCAGATGTTAAATGTGCTTCCAGGAATAGATGTGACCACCCAGCCTATAAGATCTTATCCCAATGGAGATTTGGGGTCTAATTTTATAGGGTATATATCAAAGATATCCTCTGATTATGAAAAGTATACGGAAAAGGGATATGATGTAAGCAGTGACTATGTAGGTCAGGCTGGAATTGAAGGCGCTCTTGAGGATAGGCTTAAGGGATCAAAGGGTGGTAAAATAGTAAAACTCAATAATAATGGAAGAATAACTGAAAATCTTGGCCAAAGAGATCCTTATCCTGGACAGACAGTACAGCTTACAATAGATAAGGATGTGCAAAAAGCAGCGGAAACTTCTCTTGATACTACTCTGGCAGGTCTTAGAGCCAATCCGTATCAGAGAGGATCCAATACTACAAATGCTACAAGAGGTACTGCAGTGGTAGTGAATGTCAATACTGGAGCAATAGTGGCACTTGCCCAGGTACCGCGGTATGATCCAAATTTGTTTGCTGTACCGGGAAGGCTTAGTTCAGAAATGTATAATGAGTATTTCAGCCCAGATATGGGACAATTTGGAAAAAATTATATCGAGTCGCGGGGAATTACAGCTAATTACCCGGGGGAAAGTGAAGATGATGTATTAAATACTCTTTTCCCCATTGACAAAAGTATAAAGAACAATACCACAATAAGACAGGATGTATACGACATATATCCAAAGCCATTTTATAATTATGCAACTCAGTCTCTAATACCTCCTGGTTCTACTTTCAAGCCAATGACAGCCATTGCAGGACTTGAAACTGGAGTGATAACTCCTGATTTCTCTTTGTATGATAATGGAACCTTTGATCAGGGAGGAAAAACTCTAAAGTTTAATTTGGATGGACCAAATGGAGTTGTAAATTTGACAACTGCCATAGAGAAGTCCAGTAACCCCTATTTCATGACGGTGGCGGAAAAACTCAGGAACGCCTTTGGAGATGATATTCTGGCCAAATATGCATGGAAGTTTGGGTTGGGGATAGCTTCAAACAGCAGTGTCAAGCCCGCTACTGGTATAGAGATACCGGAAAAGTTTGGACAAGTATATAATACTGTATCCAATAAAAATACCTATGCAAGTACCTATCTTTGGAAAACCATGTCCGTACTTAAAAGCGGTCAGGATGATTACGGGCATAAGGTAGTTACCATAGATTTATATGATAATAATAATGATTCAAGTCAAGTTAAGGGGACTAAAAATAATATCAAAACATTGATAAAAAATTCCATAAAAGATGGAAGCAGTGCTTTTGACAAGGCAAAATATAAGGAATTGTTTTCGGAGCTTGTAAAAGAGGATCCAAATAATAAAAAAGACATCAGTGACAGTCAGATGAGCAATTTAATCAATGTAATATACAGCATAACTATTTCAGATGCCAATGCCCAGCTGAAGGTACCTGCAAATATAGAAAATGCTGCCATAGGCCAGGGGTTAAATCAATTTACGCCTCTGCAAATAGTCAATTATATTTCCACTATTGCAAATGGTGGAACCAGATATAAATTACATTTGGTAGATAAATATCTGGATGCGGATGGAAAACTTATTGAGAAGGTTAACCCTGAGATTATAGAAAAAACCGGAATTAAACCTGAAAATATAGAGGCTGTTAAAGCGGGAATGGGTGCTGTTAATGAAAAAGGTACGGCAGCAGCTGTATTCAGCGGGTTTCCAATAAGTACCGCAGGTAAAACAGGTACTGCCCAAAGCCTGGGCAATCAGGAGCAGGTAGGAAGGACCGACTATTCCGAATATGTTGGATTTGCTCCCCTTGATAAACCTCAGATAGCTGTATGTGTGGTCTTGTTTGATGGTGGTCAGGGAGGAATTGGTGCAGCCACTGTAGCCAGGGATATTTATACAGCATATTTTACATCTAATGGTACTATAAGCAGCTCTACTACTACTACCAGCGCCGGGCAAAATAATTAATGAATGCAATTTGCGGATAGAGTATTCTATTCGCAAATTTTATGTCAATAATAATTCAGCATAAACATTTTATTTCAAAAATAAAGATAAAATTCAAGAAGGATTTATACGAAAAATGTTGAAATATTATTAGGAGGTGACTTATGGAGGCGAATATGATAGATAATAATATAATAATTAAAGGCAATAGAGATGGAATAAATTTAATTATAAATATGAATAAGTTCAAGGATTTTGAGGAAATGCTGGAGATTTTAGTTAAAAGGCTTTCAGCTGGAAAGATGTTTTACAAGGGATGTACCATTAGGATAACTACAGAATTAAAATACATAAATGAAAAACAGTTTGCTAAACTTAAAGATATATTGTTTGAAAAATTTTTAGTAAAAGATTGTATATTTGAAGACAGCAATGAAAAACCCAACAAAGTATTTTCTGGAATTTATGAAGGAAGAACAAAATTTTTAAGAAAAACAGTGAGAAGTGGACAAATTATAAATTATTCGGGAAATATAGTTGTAATTGGAGATGTAAATGCCGGTTCTGAAATATATGCAGGTGGTAACATAATAGTCTTCGGATCACTTAGAGGATATGCCCACGCTGGATTCGGGGGTAACTCCAAAGCCATAGTTGCGTCAATTTGCCTTCAGCCGGAGATGCTTCAAATTGCAGATATAGTTACCAGATCACCTGAGGATAATATTAAACCTGAATATCCAGAGATAGCTAGGATAAGAGGGAATATAATAATAGTGGAGCCATACCTCCTAAATAAATATGTTTAGAAATATCAGAGTTTTGACTTTAAATCATTTCAAAGTTGAATTTTAATTATTGATGAAAGTATTGTTGATTATTTTTGAGCCAAGGATTTTTTGTAGTAACTTGATTTGCTTATTTCTGCATGTTATACTAAAAATAAAAAATGTCGACAGTATACAGAACATTGTAAAAGGAGAAAAATGAATAATTATAAAATTAAAAAACCCATTTCATATTATAACCAAGCTTATAATTCTATAAAAGAAATGATTTTTAATGGCATTTTTAAACCAGGAGACAGAATTTATGAATCAAAACTTGCCGAACAATTTCAGGTTAGCAGGAGTCCCATAAGAGAAGCCATACGTTCCCTGGAAAAGGATGGACTTTTATGCATTGATGATAAATCAAGAACTACAGTATATAAGCCAACTATAAAAGATATTGAAGATATATACGAATGTCGCCGGGCATTAGAATCAATGGCCGCCAGATTGACCACAATTAGAGCTAGTGGTGATGAGTTAAAGAAAATTGAAAATGTACTGCTGGAAGTTAAAGAAAACATAGAACATTTTGATGATAATGTTACAAAAGCTATAATTCTGCTTAATTCCCAGTTTCACAATTTAATTCTACACTTTAGCCAAAATGATAGACTTCAAAAGCAGAGCAATGATTTAAAACTGCTTACTTATTTTTACAGGTCCATAGATGTGTATGAAAATAAACGAAATAGAGACATTTTTGAACATCATCTTAAAATATTTCACTTTATTAAACAAAGAGATGCAGAAAAGGCCGCCCGGGTTATGGATGAGCATATAGCTAGTGACTTAAAACATCTAAAAAATATTTTGAAGATGAATATGGATTAGGCGAGGAGAATATAAAATGATAATTTTAAATGCGTTAGAGAGTGTATTGAGTATTGTTCTAATGATTTCTGCAGGATATATTCTATCCCGTAAAGGATGGTTTGATGAAAAGGTTTCAAAGACCTTTTCAAAACTAGTGTGTAATTTGGCTATTCCATGTCTTATGATATCTCAGTTTGAAGAAAGCTTTGATAAAGACAAGTTAATTAGCATGGCCAGGGGATTGTTTATTCCATTTACATCCATGGCGATTTGTTATGTAATCGCCGTAGTGGTTTCCAAAGTTATTAAAGTTAAGAAGGGGCGAATTGGTACCTTCAGATCCATGTTTTTTGTATCTAATTCTATATTTATCGGACTGCCGGTAAATATGGCCTTGTTTGGTACAAAGAGTATACCTGATGTTTTACTGTATTATATAGCCAATACCATATTTTTTTGGACTATTGGCGCATATGAAATAAGCAGAGATGGACAATCTGAGGATGCCAATATATTTTCTCTGAATACATTAAAAAGAATTATGTCGGCACCATTGATAAGCTTTATATTAGCAGTTGTATTGGTATTGTTAAATGTTCATCTGCCAAAATTCATTATGGATACATGTAAATATTTCGGAAATTTGACTACTCCCCTGGCTATGATATTCATAGGAATAACTATTTATTCTGTGAATTTAAAAGAGCTGAAGTTCGGTGTGGATATATTGGCAATACTTTTAGGAAGATTTCTTATCTCACCAATGATAATTTTTCTATTATGCCATGGTTCAGCTGTCCCCCTGCTTATGAAAAAAGTATTTGTAATCCAAGCCGCTATGCCGGTTATGACTAATACGTCCATAGTCTCAAAAAGTTATGATGCGGATTATAAGTACGCTACAATAAATACGGTTATAACAACTATTTCCAGTCTGTTGGTTATTCCCATATACATGTTCATATTAAATTAGCCATATAATTGCTAATAAATACTGTTCATGGTAAATAAGTGCTTATTTCTTTAGAATATGTAAAGTTTAATAATATTATGGATTATTTTTACCATGTTTAGTATAATATCTTATAGGTGGTTTTTATTATTTAGTTGTTTACAGAAGGCTGTATTGTTTATATAAAGAAAATATTTATGCAATCAAGTATTTAAAGGAGGCAGTGCAATGGGAGAAGCAATTGTAGTAACATCAGGTAAAGGTGGGGTAGGAAAAACTACTACTACGGCTAATATAGGTACTGGATTAGCTGCTTTAGGCAAAAGTGTGGTTGTAGTGGATGGAGATACGGGCCTTAGAAATTTAGATGTACTCATGGGTCTTGAAAATAGAATAGTATTTACTCTATTGGATGTAGTTGAGAATAAATGTAAGTTAAAACAAGCTCTTATAAAAGATAAGAGACTTGCCAGCTTATACCTTTTGCCTACAGCACAGACTAGGGATAAAGAGGATGTAAGCCCTCAGCAGATGATGGATCTGATCTATGAATTAAAAAAGGAATATGATTATGTAATAATAGATTGTCCTGCGGGAATTGAACATGGCTTTGAAAACGCCATAGCAGGAGCAGATAGAGCGCTCATTGTGGTAAATCCTGAAGTAACTTCCGTAAGGGATTCTGATAGGGTCATAGGTAAGCTTGATGCTGTTGGATTGGAAAATCATCAGCTTGTAATAAATAGATTAAACTATAAGATGACTAAAAATGGGGATATGCTGGATGTAAATGATATATTGGATAGCCTGGCTATAGAACTTATAGGTGTAGTACCGGATGACAAGAATATAACAATTTCCACTAATAGAGGAGAACCAATAGTACTAAATGATAAAGCTATGGCAGGACAAGCTTTTAGAAATATATCCAGAAGAATTACAGGAGAGAAAATACCTATAATGGATTTAAGTGCTGGTCAAGAAGGACTTTTTTCATCAATAAAAAAATTATTTGGTATTAAATAAGGGGGTAAGAGAATGGACTTGTTCAAGATATTCTCCAGATCATCTTCTAAGGATGTAGCTAAGGAAAGGTTAAGGTTAATACTAATACATGATAGATGCGATATGTCTGAGGAGTTACTTGAAAATATAAAAGAAGATATACTTAGGGTGCTCTCAAAGTATATGGAGATAGATTGCTCAGAAATAGATGTAAAGATGACAACACCAGAGGAAATAAAGGGAAACTCAGCTGCTCTTGTAGCCAGTATACCTATAAAAAAAGTTAAAAACAACAAATAACTATTGATAATTTATACATAGTTTTTTTATTTCTCTGTGGTATAATCATTATAGTTATATTGGAGGGATATATAGAATGCTTGAAAAATTTACTATAAGCAGAAAGCTTTTAAAAGAGTTTGATTTTCCCATAATTGTTACTGTTATAATTATATGTTTATTTGGCAGTTTAAATATTTATAGTGCATCTCATATGAGCTATGGTTTCTATTATTTGAAAGCACAGCTTATTTGGATAGCTGTAGGGCTTGTTTTGGTGTATTTGATACTTTTAATAGATTATTCTGTTATAAAAGACTATGCTCCAATAGTCTATTGGTTTGGCGTATTTTTACTTGTACTTAATTGTATTCCAGCTTTTAAATACACGGTAAATGGAGCTTCTTCATGGATTAAAATAGGTGGTATTTCCATGCAGCCTTCTGAATTTGCCAAGGTGGGAATTATTTTAATGCTGGCAAAGCAGCTGGACGACATGGAAGGGCATATTAACAATGTAAAGAATATTGTTAAACTTACAGTATACGCTCTTATTCCCATGGCTTTAATTGTGAAACAGCCTGATATGGGAATGACTATGGTGTGTTTTTTTGCGGTTCTTGGAATATATTTTATAGCAGGGTTGAATTTTAAAGTTATACTGGGAGGATTTTTGGGAATTACGGCACTGGGAACAATTGCCTGGAAATCTTCATTTATAGAATATTATCAAAAGATGAGAATTGTATCCTTATTCAATCCGGACCAATATGAAGCATCTTATTCACTGCAGGTTACTCAGTCAAAGATAGGAATTGGTTCAGGAGGAATTTTGGGAAAAGGCTTTTTAAAGGGTACTCAGATTTCAGGAGGTTATATTCCAGAATCCCATACTGATTTTATATTTGCGGTGGTAGGGGAAGAATGGGGACTCATAGGGTGTTCCGCATTGGTAATATTTTATATAGTTATAGTGTACAGGTCTATAAAAATAGCTAAAGAGGCTAAAGATATTTTTGGGACCATGGTATGTGTTGGTATAATATCCACCATGTTATTTTCTATTTTTCAAAATATAGGTATGACTGTAGGGTTGTTGCCTATAACGGGTATTACATTACCTTTTATGAGTTATGGGGGAAGTTCTATACTTTCAGCTTTTATAGAATTATCTTTGATTTTGAATATAGGTATGAGAAGAAAGAAGATTAATTTTTAAGGGGATAGATATTATGAGGATTGCTTTTATAGCACATGATAAAAAGAAAGATGATATTGTGGATTTTGTAAAAAGATATAAGGATGTATTTAAAAATCATGAAATATTTGCTACAGGAACTACTGGAAAATTAATAAGTGATATGACCGGCATAAAGATACACAGGTTTCTCTCAGGTCCACTGGGAGGAGATCAACAAATAGGGGCAAGAGTGGCACAGGGGGATATAGATTTAGTTATATTTTTAAGGGATCCACTGACAGCCCAACCTCATGAACCTGATGTTTCTGCTCTACTTAGAATTTGCGATGTACATTGTGTGCCGCTGGCTACTAATCTGGGATCGGCAGAAGTATTTGCAAAAGCTTTGAAAGAGTACAGTGAAGGTTAATTGGCTAAACAAGGGACTTAATACTGAAATGTTTTAATTTCAGTATTAAGTCCCTTGTTTTATTAAAAATTACAGATGAATTCATAGGTGGGTAAAATGGACATAGTCATAAATGAGGTGATTTTTAAATATATATTAAATATGTATATTATAAAAAGGAGGTTTTATTAAGGTGGGGCATTATGATTCAGAGTATGAAAAATATTATAATTCCCTAAAGGGAAAAGTAAATTATTCACCTTATTATAATAAATTCTATGATAGAAATAATCTCCATGATAAAAAGGCAAGTTATTTAAGCAGAAGAATTATAAGAGATTTAACTGGAGCTCTAATTTTATTTGCATTTATTGCAGCTTGTAAATTAGTTTCAACTACTGAAAGTAAAAATGTATATAATTATTCCAAAAAAGTTGTAAGTGAAAATTATGATTATAGTAAATTAAAAACTCAGCTAAAAAGTATAAATATAAAATATATTGGAGATAGGGCTAAAAATGTAATTGAGCAACTTAGAGTAGATGGGAAGAATTAAGTTTCAAGAGGTATTTTTGTGATTAGAATGAGTAAATATTTTATTCCCTATGTAATATTTTTAATTGTCATAGGTTATAAAGGGCAGCTTATTTGTACATTTATAGTAGTCTTTTTTCATGAAGTGGTTCATTATCTAGTGGCTAGGCATTATAAGTTTTCTGGATTTGATATAGAGTTTATAGCAGTTGGTGCCACTATAAGGCTTAAGGATATAGATGAGGCATTTCCAAAAGAGGATTTGGTAATTTCAGTTTCCGGGCCGGCTGCCAATTTGATTCTCAGTATATTTTTTTATTATATATATAGAAGTTTCAGCTCAAATCTCTGGTATATGCTTTTTTCTGTAAATTTAGTCATAGGGTTGTTTAATTTGATTCCGGCATTTCCACTGGATGGAGGAAGAATACTGAGGAGCATTTTAAATTTAAAAATAACTTACAAAAAAGCTAATAGGATAATGATTATTGTAAGTATATTTATAGGAATAATACTTATGTTTTTTTACCTGTTTTTATTTCTCAATGGAAATAGCAGCTTTAATATTGGAATAATAGGAATACTTGTAGTAATGTCATCTTTAAAAGAAAATGAAAGGGCATCATATATAATTATGGGAGATATTATAAAGAAAAAGGGCAAATTTATAAAGAGGGGTTATATTGAAAACAGGAATTTATCTATATACTACAAACAGGATTTACTTACAGCTATGGGGCTGTTTGATAAGAGCAAATATAATATATTTACGGTGTTAGATGAGGAAATGAAGGTAATGGATATAATTTATGAAGAGGAGGTAATAGATGCATTAAAGCTATATGGGAATATAACTATAGAGAGATTTATGAACATAAACAGATAAAGTGCAGCAATGATCTTTAAAATAGGATTATTGCTGCACTTTATTTAGCGGCAGCTGCTGTTTAAATAAATTAATCCATGTGTTTCAAATTATTTATGGTTATGCTAAAATATAGGGATGATATCTAAGAGGAGGATTTTTAATGAATAGAATTTCTGACAATATATTATTTAAGGTGGAAAAACCTGCACGTTATATTGGAGGAGAAATGAATTCTTATATAAAAGATAAACATAAAATAGATATTCGAATTGCATTTTGTTTTCCCGATGTTTACGAGGTAGGTATGTCTCATCTTGGCATGAAGATACTATATTACATATTAAACGAAAGAAAAGATACTTATTGTGAAAGAGTTTTTGCACCCTGGCCCGATATGGAAGAACTTATGAGAAAAAATAGTATAGCACTTTACGGGTTGGAAAGCAGAGATCCTATAACAGATTTTGACTTTATAGGGTTTACTCTTCAATACGAGATGAGTTACACTAATATTTTAAATATGCTGAATTTAGCGGGATTGTCTATTAGAGCATCTGAAAGAAGAGAAGGTGATCCCATAGTTATATGTGGAGGGCCCTGTGCCTATAACCCTGAACCTCTTTGGGATATAGCGGATTTGTTTACTATAGGGGAAGCAGAAGAACAGATAAATGAAATTATGGATCTTTATAAAATGTATAAAGGTAGAAAAAGAGAATTTTTGAGAAAGGTATGTCATATAAAAGGGGTTTATGTGCCATCCCTTTATAATGTAAGTTACAATGAAGATGGTACTATAGAAAAGTTTGAACCTTCTTATGAAGATGTGCCGGTTAAGGTTACTAAGAGAATAATAAAAAATTTTAATGAAGTGGCATATCCGGATAAACTTGTGGTGCCATTTACTGATATAGTACATGATAGAATAGTTTTGGAAACCTTCAGAGGATGTACAAGAGGCTGTAGATTTTGTCAGGCCGGCATAATATACAGGCCTGTGAGAGAAAAAAGTACATCTAAATTATTGACACAGGCAGATAAACTTATAAAAAGTACAGGGTATTCGGAGGTATCTCTTACTTCTCTCAGTATATGCGACTATTCAGATTTGAAAAATCTAGTACATGGTTTTATAAAAAAATATGAGAAGGATAAGGTGGGAGTATCTCTTCCATCTCTCAGAATAGATTCTTTTTCTGTAGAACTTATAAATGAAATACAAAAAGTTAGAAAAACCGGGCTTACCTTTGCACCAGAAGCAGGGAGTCAAAGAATGAGGGATGTAATAAATAAGGGTGTTACAGAGAAAAATTTAATGGATTCTGTAAACAGCGCCTTTAAATCAGGGTGGTCTACTATAAAGCTGTATTTTATGATAGGACTTCCTTATGAAACTATGGATGATATAAGAGGAATAGCGGATTTATCCGAGAAGGTGGTAAAAGAATATTATAAGGTCCCCAGGGAAATAAGAAAAAAGGGATTGAAAGTAAATGTCAGTACATCCATATTTGTACCTAAGCCCTTTACCCCCTTCCAATGGACTGCTCAAATAAAAATGGAAGATGTTAAAGAGGAAATCAAAACAATAAGGGAGTCCATAAAGAGCAGGAATATAGTGTACAATTGGCACGAGACCCCACTTAGTTATTTGGAAGCCGTATTTGCAAGAGGGGATAGAAAAGTATGTGATGTGTTAATTAAGGCTTATGAAAAAGGAGCTAAATTTGACAGCTGGTCAGAATATTTTAACTTTGAAATATGGGAAAGCTCCTTTAAAGAATGTGGTGTGGACGGAGATTTTTATGCCCTTAGAAATAGAAGTTATGATGAGTTGCTTCCATGGGACTTTATAGATACGGGAGTCAATAAAAGCTTTTTAATAGAGGAAAATGAAAAAGCCAAAAATATTCAAGTAACTCCGGATTGCAGATTGGGATGTAAAAATTGCGGTGTTAATATTAATTTAGGGGGGAAATGCTTTGAGGGAGCAGTATTTAATAAAGTTCAGTAAGGGTGAGAATATAAAATTTATAGGACATTTGGATTTAATGAGAACTGTACAGAGAATGATAAAAAGATCAAAAATCCCTGCAGAGTATTCTAAAGGATTTAACCCCCATATAAATATGTCTATAGCACAGCCTCTTTCAGTAGGAGTTTATTCCTGTGGAGAATATATGGATTTGTATTTGGAGCAAAAGGTTCCAGAAGAAGAGATAATGGATAAATTAAATGGCAGTGCGCCGGAGGAAATAAGAATATTAAAGGTGAATAAGGTAAGAAATGCTGAAAATAGAAAAGTATTTAAATCCATGGCAGAAATAAGTGCAGCTGAATATTTAATAAGTATGGAGTATACTGATATTAGTAAATTAAAAGAAAATATGAATGACTTAATGAAAATGGATCATTGGTATGATTTAAAAAAGACTAAAAGAGGAGAGGGTGAAGTGGATGTCAAAAGATTGGTAAAAAATATTGAATATACTGTCCATGATAATAAATTGGTTTTAAATACCCTGATTTCCTGTGGAAGTGTAGAAAATCTATCTCCTCAGCTTTTAGTTCACTTCATACAATATAAAACTGAAAATGCAGATAAAGAACGCTTTGTTGACATAATGAGGAAAGAAATGTACGGAAGAATAAAAGACAAGTTGATTCCACTTAGTGAATATGTAAATTATATATGACAGAAATAATTTTTTAGGGAAAGGAGATCTATTCTTGAAAGAAATATTTGTTGAAAGAGATACAGGGCTATTACGAATTGCTATAAAAGATGGAGAAGTCCTGAAAGAATGTCTTATGGAAGAACAAAATGGCAGTGCCTATCCTGGAGAGATATATAGCGGCACAGTAAGAAATATAGTTCCTGCTATAAAATGTGCTTTTATAGATATAGGATGTAATAAAAATGCCTATATGTATATGGACAACAAATTTAGGAATCTTAATTTAAAAAAAGGAGAGAAAGTTCTGGTTCAAGTGGCTAAGGAAAGTTATGGGAAAAAAGGAGCCAAAGTTGTAAAAAATATAAGTATACCGGGAAAATACTGTGTTTTAGATGATTTTATCAGGAATATACGATTTTCAAAAAAAATAAATGACATGAATTTTAAAAAGCATATAACTGATGATATAAAAGTACCTTCAGGTGTGGGATTGATGATGAGAACCGATGCTCAAAATGTGGATTCAGATGTAATAGCTAATGAGATAAGTAAATTATATGAATGTTATATCAATATAAAAAAGAAAGCACAGTATTTATTAAAACCGGGATTGATATTTGAAAGCGGCGGAATACTTGGAGAAACTCTTAGAGACAAGTTAAATCATGATGATTTTAAGATATATGTAAATAATAAAAAAGATTATGTATATATAGAGGAGTTCCTAAAGTATATAAGTAATGTGGACGTAGAACTGGTTTTGTATAGGGAGAGTGTAAATCTGTTTTCACACTATGATTTGGAAAAAAAAGTATTGAGATTGAGGAATAGCAGAGTGGAATTAAATTGTGGTGGATACATAATTATAAATAGAACGGAAGCCATGTTTGTAATAGATGTGAATTCAGGTAAAAATGTAAAAAACAGTACCATGGATAAAACGGTGCTTACTACTAATTTACAGGCCGCAGAAGAAATTGCAAGACAAATAATACTTAGAAATTTAAACGGTATAATTTTGATAGATTTTATAGATATGGACGAAGAAGGAAATAAAGAAAAGGTGTTAAGTAAATTAAAAAACGGATTTTTAAATGACAAAAATAAAACTATAGTATATGATTTTACAGAATTGAATTTGGTGCAGATAGCTAGAAAGAGAAAGGGAAAACCCATATATGATTATATAGAAGAAAATTGTACATATTGCGGTGGAACAGGTAAAAAAATAAAGCTGTCCTATATGGAATTACTTATTGGAAATGAGATTTTAAATATAAATAGAGAGGTAAATATAAAAAATATTCATATTCAGATGGGTCTATCTTATAAAAAAGATGTAGATAAAGATGTGAAGGAATTTGTAAAAAGTATAGGCGCTGAAAGTATGGGAGTATATATTACCTATGATGAAAAATTATCATATAAGTTAGAACCTCTTGTATTTGACAGTCAGCTTGAGGACTTTAAAATGTTTAAAGTGAATTGAAAAAACTTTACAAAGGAAAATATATGTGCTAAAATGACACCTGTAGACCGCTCAAAAAAGGTTTTATAAATTATGTGGAAAGTATTTTACATATACCTTTTAGGCGAGACTGGATTGAGGAGGTGTTTTGAATGTATGCAGTTGTAGCAACTGGAGGAAAACAATATAAGGTTTCAGAAGGAGACGTTATTTACGTTGAAAGATTAGAAGCTGAAGTGGATTCAACAGTTGAGCTTGATAGAGTACTTATGGTAAGTAAGGACGATGCAGGATTGGTTATTGGGAAACCTGTGGTTGAAGGAGCTAAAGTGGATGCTAAGGTTCTGGCCCAGGGAAAATCTAAGAAGATTATAGTATTTAAGTATAAAGCTAAGAAGGATTACAGAAGAAAACAAGGACATAGACAGCCTTATACAAAATTACAAATTGAAAAAATTAATGCATAATTATGATTAGAGCAGTGTTTAAAAAGAGATGTTGTAATTTAGTTTCAGTTTCACTTCAGGGTCATGCGGAGTGGTCAAAACAAGGATATGATTTAGTTTGCAGTGCAGTTTCAGCTGTATCTCAAAGTACTGTAATTGGGATAACGGAAGTATTAAAATTAAATCTTGATTATTCCATAAAAAATGGATTCTTAAATTTTTCATTGGAAGATATGAAAGAGGAAGATATTTTAAAATGTCAGGTACTTGTGGAAACTATGTTATTTGCTTTGAAGAGTATGGAAATTAACTATAGTAAATATATAAATGTAAAAATTGAGGAGGTGTAGTTGTATGTTGATTATGAACCTTCAGTTGTTTGCTCATAAAAAAGGAGTAGGTAGCTCAAGAAACGGTAGAGATAGTGAATCCAAGAGACTTGGAGTTAAATCTGCAGATGGACAATTCGTCTTAGCTGGAAACATATTGGTAAGACAAAGAGGAACTAAAATCCATCCGGGAAATAATGTGGGTAGAGGATCTGATGATACTTTATTTTCAAAAATTGATGGCGTGGTTAAGTATGAGAGAATGGGAAAGGCTAAAAAGAAAGCAAGTGTATACCCTTTAGAGGTAGAAGAATTAGTAGCTGAATAGTGTTATTAAGGCACCCTGACAAAGGGTGCTTTTTTAAAGTTTCTATGCTTTTATAATGAAGAACTTATTCGGGGGCATAGCAGTTCTTGAGCTGTCATATTGTAAAATTGACAGGTTTAGAAATGCTAGCCATCGGATAAGGTGATTCTTAGATTCGCTGAAAATAACCTGTTGAGAAAAGAATTGTTAACAGAATCTTAGAAGAGCCAGTCCAGGGGCATAGCAGTTCTTGAGCTGCCATGTTTGTAAAACAGGCAGGTTTAGAAATGCTAGCCATCGGAAAAGATATATACTATACAATGGAAGGGAAGTGATTTGAGATGTTTGTAGATACTGCTAAGATATTTGTAAGATCAGGAGATGGCGGTGATGGAGCTGTTTCATTTAGAAGAGAAAAATATGTGCCACTGGGAGGACCGGATGGCGGAGATGGCGGAAAAGGTGGAGATGTTGTACTTATAGTAGATAACAATATGACCACGCTGTTGGATTTTGCATATAAAAAGAAATATGCCTCTGAAAAAGGTGGAAATGGTTCCGGATCCAAATGTTTCGGAAAAAATGGAGAAGATCTTTATATAAAGGTGCCTCTTGGTACAGTTATAAGAGATGTAAGCAGTAACAAGATAATGGCGGACTTGTCTCATCCAGGTGATAAATGTTTAATAGCAAAGGGTGGAAAAGGTGGGAGAGGAAATGTGAGGTTTACCACTTCTGTAAGGCAGGCACCGGATTTTGCTGAACCTGGAATGCCGGGAGAAGAAAGATATATAAGCCTTGAATTAAAAGTATTGGCGGATGTAGGCCTCGTAGGTTTTCCAAATGTAGGTAAATCTACTCTTTTGTCGGTGGTCACCAAAGCAACACCCAAAATAGCAAATTATCATTTTACAACGTTATCACCTAATCTGGGAGTGGTTAATGTACCGGGAATGCAGAGTTTTGTAATGGCAGATATACCGGGTATAATTGAAGGTGCAGCAGAAGGCATAGGTCTTGGAACAGAGTTTTTGAGGCATATTGAGAGAACCAGGGTTTTAATACATGTAGTGGATATATCAGGTATAGAGGGTAGGAATCCTTTTGAGGATTTTGTTAAAATAAATGAAGAATTGAAGAAATATGACGTAAAACTTTGGGATAGGCCTCAGATAATTGCGGCGAATAAATCAGATATGTTGTATGATGACAAATTATTCGAGAGTTTTAAAAATAAAGTGGGGAAATTAGGATACAACAAAGTTTTTAAAATATCTGCAGCTACAAAAAAAGGAATAAAAGAACTTATGCAGGAAGCTGCAAAGATGCTTGCTTCAATACCTGTGACAGATATTGAAATAAATGAAGAAGATAGATTTATACCAGAGGAAAAGAAATTCACCTATAGTATAAGAAAAGAGGAAAATGTTTATATAGTTGAAGGAAGTTTTGTTGACAGGTTGCTTGACAGTGTAAATATAAATGATCCTGATGAATTGAGATATTTTTACAAGGTGTTAAAAAATAAAGGAGTTATTAAGGAATTAATGGATAGT
Organism: Clostridium moutaii; assembly: GCF_041205085.1. Lineage (NCBI taxonomy): Bacteria > Bacillati > Bacillota > Clostridia > Eubacteriales > Clostridiaceae > Clostridium > Clostridium moutaii. The sequence continues at coordinate 430,272 of NZ_JBGEWD010000001.1, read as the reverse complement.
GGAATTAAAGATGGAGATATAGTTAGACTGAATGATTTTGAATTTGACTATGTTATGTAATTTATAAATAAATGGGGAGAAACAGATGATTAAAAAAGCTATTTTTGGAGGAACTTTTGATCCAATACACATTGGACATATACACATAGCTTATGGAGCACTATATGATTTGAAGTTGGATAGTATAGTGTTTATGCCAACAGGTAATCCGCCTCATAAATTAAAAGAGCATGTAACAGATGCTTTATTAAGATATGATATGGTACGGAATGCTATTAAATCAGAAAGTAAATTTACTGTAAGTGATTATGAAATAAATAGACCCAATCTAAGTTACACCTATAATACTTTAGAATATTTTAATAAGTTGGAAAAACAAACTCAGTGGTATTTTCTCACTGGAATGGATTGTTTAATGGATGTTGAAAACTGGAATAGAATAGAAGATATCTTTAAATTGTGCCAATTTATAGTGTTTAACAGACCGGGATTTCCTACATTTACAATAAAAAATATAAAAGAGCAAAAGAAAAAAATTGAAGAAAGATATTCTACTAAAATTATATATTTGGATGCACCACTTTTGGATATCTCATCTACTACTATAAGAAACAGTATAAGTGAAGGAAAAAATGTGGATTATCTTTTGCCCGGAAATGTTTCCCATATTATTAAGCAATTTGGCCTTTACAAATGAAATTTATAATTTTTATTTTGGAGTGATAAGTGATGTGGAATGAGGAACAGATTATAGAGTATTTAAAAGAAAAGTTAAAAAAGAATAGATATGAGCACAGCTTAGGTGTAAGGGATACAGCTATAAAGTTGGCAGAGATTTATAATGTTGATGTTAAAAAGGCCAGGGCAGCAGGACTTGTTCACGATTGTGCCAAATATATGTCAAATGAAGAAATATTGTCTATAGCAGAGCAAAATGATATCTATATAGATGAAGTGTCCAGAGTAAATCCTCAGCTTTTGCACGGTAGTATTGCTGCTGTAATAGCAAAAAATATTATGGGAATTTATGATGAAGAAATATTGAATGCTGTAAAATACCACACTACAGGAAAGAAAAATATGAGCAGTTTGGAGAAAATAGTATATATTTCGGATTATATAGAGCCTCTAAGAGACTTTCCAGGAGTAGAAGATCTTAGAAAAAAGGCTTTTACGGATTTAGATGGTGCTATGCTGGATGCCTTTAACAATACCATAAAGGTTGTCATAATAAGAAATCAATTGCTTCATGTAAATACAATCCAAGGTAGAAATTATTTAATTTACAGAAGCATGCAGGAATAAATTCAGTAATATATCTTTTTATAAAAATATTGAACATAAAGGGTAAAAATTTGGTATAATAGTGTTGTTGTATACTAAGGAGTATCATTTATTAGATTTTAGGAGGTCTTTATTATGGAAAAAAATATAATAAGTACAAAAAAGGCACCTGGGGCTGTGGGACCGTATTCACAGGCTGTTAGGGCTGGGAACTTTTTATTCACGTCAGGACAAATTCCACTGGATCCAGCAACTGGAGAATTGGTTTCAGGTGATGTTAAAAAAGCGACTGCAAGATCACTTGAAAATATAAAGGCATTACTTGAAGAAGCAGGGACATCTTTTGATAAAGTTGTTAAGACCACTGTATATGTAAAGAATATGTCAGATTTTGCAGCTGTTAACGAAGTTTATGCAAAATATTTTCAAAAAGATATGCCGGCAAGATCCTGTGTAGAAGTGAAACTTCCAAAAGATGCATTGGTTGAAGTAGAAGTAATAGCAGTAGTAGACTAAATAAAACATATGCAAGAGTGAACTTTTAAAAGTTCACTCTTTAGCTATTAAAAGTGATTTTTGTCTTATGGGAATATTAACATAGGTGCCTGGAGAGAGGAATATTGGATGGAAGAAAATAAAATAATATTTAAAGTAACACATGAAGAAGAAGGATTAAAGTTAAGGGCATATTTAAAAAAGGTTCAAAGACTTTCCAGCAGACTTATAAAAGGGGCGGCTTTAAGCGGAAGACTGGAAATAGACCATAAAAGGGTGAAATTAAATCATATAGTAAAGGCAGGAGAAAGTATATCTTTAAATCTTATAAAAGAAGAATCTCAAAATATAGAACCTGAAGAAATGGATATACAAGTGGTATATGAAGATAAGGATATAATAGTTGTAAATAAAAAACCTGGTGTAGTAGTTCATCCTACCAGAAGTTATCCCAATGGCACTTTAGCCAATGGTCTTCTTTATTATTTCAGGGAAAGAGGGGAAAATTGCATAGTTAGATTGGTGAGCAGGCTGGATATGGATACCTCAGGTCTTATAATAGTGGGGAAAAATCAATTTGCCCATATGTGCCTGGCAAGAGATATGAAAAGTGAAAATTTTGAAAAAAGTTATATAGCTGTTATCCATGGGAAAATGGATGCTCGTGAGGGAATCATAGATTTACCCATATACAGAAATGAGGAAGCTGGAATAAAAAGAGTTGTAGATGAAAGGGGACAGAGAAGTATAACCCATTACAAGGTAATAGATGATTTTAAGAATGATCAATTGTTAAATCTTACTCTGGAAACCGGAAGGACCCATCAAATAAGGGTTCACCTGAGTTATTTGGGCCACCCGCTGTATGGAGATACCCTATATGGATTAGGGGATGATAACCAGTATATAAAAAGACAGGCACTTCATGCCTATAGACTTAAATTCCCACATCCCAGAGGAGATAAGATAATGGAACTGGAATCTGATATTCCTCAGGATATTATTGAGCTAATAAGAAATATAAGGTGAAGTTTTAGATATTTAAAATATTTAAAACTTCACCTTATGTATGGTATTTATGTCCTTGGGAAAATTCTCTTACTTAGAATATATATTTTTTTATAGTAAAAACAGCTATTGCAGCTAAAAACAATATTGCAGCTGGAATTATATATTTATTTTTTATTACCATGTTCTCAATGATATCTGAATTCAATATTTGTTTTTCATCGTGACTAACTCCGCTTAAGAGGTTTAATGCTCCTATATTCGTTCCTTTAAAATATATAGTGGCCTTATTTACTACATCTCCAGCTTTAAAAAGTTTAAAGGACAGATTTTCATTTTTTAACTTTAAATTGGGAATGGATTTATCATCTTTTTCCTTTACATAATAAAAGTCAGAAGCTGCAATTAATGGAACGGAAAGCTTATTTTTATTGTAGGTTGTAACTACATCTCCCTTTGAATATAGTTTTACCAATTGAAAGTTGTTAAATCCGAAGTTAAATAAAGATATTGAATCCGGGAAAAAAGTTTTATTTTTATCATGAACTAAAGCTACAATCAGTGTTTCACCATTTCTCGTGGCTGTTGCCACATATGAGTGAAGAGATTGAATAGTATAACCCGTCTTACCACCTTCACATCCACTATAGTAATACATGGATTGTTTTTGTACAAGCTTATTTTCATTCCATACAGTTCTTGGCTGCGTAGATTTATTAGTAGGCGGAATTGTATAAGACAAGGTAGTGGCAATTTTTGAATATTCAGGAATTTTGGATAGTGCCCTCATTATAAGGGATAAATCCCTTGCAGAAGTTTTATGATTTTCATTGAACAATCCGGTGGGATTGATGAAATTTGTATTTTCTGCGCCCAGTTTTTTTGCCCTGATATTCATTTTTACTGCGAATTTATCCATTGAACCACTGATGTGTTCCGCCAATGCTTCTGCACAATCGTTATCAGAAGCCAGTAATAGCCCATATAATAGATCCCTTACAGTCATTTCTTCACCGGGGTAAAGACCCAAGCGAGTTCCCTCTACAGCTGGTGGATTTTTGCCAATCACTACTTTGTCATTTAAATTTGTATTTTCCAGTGTTAAAAGGGCAGTCATTATTTTAGTGGTGGATGCCGGTGGATAAGCGGAATCAGGATTTTTGGAATATAGTAATTGTCCGGTAGCCGCATCTAATACAACTGCGCTGTCAGCTGAAACAGAAGGAGGTGTTTCTTTAGCATAAACATTATATGAGTTGCCTGAACAAATAAGCAAAAGCAGTAATATAAATGTAATTGTTTTTTTCATTTTTTCCTCCTTTGAGGTTATCTTTAAATATTATATCAAAAAATAATATAAGTGACAAAATTTTTTAAAATCTGTCAATAATTTAAATTATAAACTTAAATATATTTCATTGCAAATTACAGTTTATATTGAAAGAGGAGATAAAATGAAAAATAAGAAAAAGATAATAGGGTCAATTATAATTCTTGCCGTGTTCTCTCTGTTTTTAATAGTGGGATATATCAATTCCAGGCCAGTAGAAATCAATGAAAATAGTAAGGATATATTCAGTGAACAAGATACTGCTGAAACTCATAAGAATGCTGAAGATAGTAATTATGCCAAGGAAATAACTGTCTATATAAATGGCCAGGTCAAAAATCCAGGAGTGTATAGATTGAAGGATAGCAGCAGGGTGGAAAATTTAGTAAAAGCAGCGGGTGGATTTACAGATGGAGCTGACAGCTATAAATTAAATTTAGCTAAGAAATTAAAAGATGAAGATTATATATATGTGGATAGCAAAATATCAAAAGATGAAGTGAATACTCAGTCAATGTCAGGTTCTTCAGGCAGTCAAACAGAAGGAAATGGGAAAGTAAACATAAACAGGGGGTCTAAAGAAGAACTGAAAACTATACCTGGTGTAGGGGATGTAACAGCGCAAAAAATAATAGATTATAGAGAACAAAATGGAGATTTTTCCTCTGTTGAAGATTTAAAAAAAGTAGATAGAATAGGAGATAAGACTTTGGATAAGATTAGAGATAAAATAGATATAAGATAGATTGTTTATTCAAAAATGGTGTAAGATATTATATAATTATAGAGAAAGAACGGGGGTGGTATTATGACATATAAAAAATTAACGGAACTTACAAGGACTTCTGGGTGAGCTGCAAAAATAGAGCCGGGGACTCTTTCAAAAATATTAGATAAATTGCCTAAGATGGAAAATAAAAATTTAATGGTTGGAATAGAAACTTCAGATGATGCAGCGGTTTATAAATTGAATAACGAAACAGCAGTAATTCAAACTCTAGACTTTTTTACTCCGGTAGTAGATGATCCCTATACTTTTGGACAGATAGCTGCAGCAAATTCTCTCAGTGATATATATGCCATGGGGGGAAAGCCTACGGTGGCACTTAATATAGTTTGTTTTCCTTCCTGTCTTCCAATAGAGGTACTCGGAGAAATACTAAAAGGTGGAGCTGACAAGGTTATTGAAGCTGGTGCAGTGGTGGTAGGTGGTCATACAGTTGATGACAATGAGCCCAAATATGGATTGTCTGTTATGGGAATAGTGCATCCTGATAAGGTGCTTAGAAATTACGGCTGTAAAGTAGGGGATAGGGTTATATTGACTAAGCCTCTGGGAACAGGCATAATAAGCACTGCCATAAAAGGCGGCATTGCATCTAAAGAGGCCTATGGCAAAGCAGTTAAGATTATGTCAACTCTAAATAAATACGCAGGGGAAATAATAACTAAGTATAATATAACTGCTTGTACAGATGTAACTGGTTTTGGAATTATGGGGCATGGGTATGAAATGGCATCTGCATCCAATGTAACAATAAAATTATATGGAGATAAAATTCCATATATAAGGGAAGCAGAAGAATATGCAAAGATGGGCATTATTCCAGCAGGGGCATATAAAAATAGAAAATATATTGAAGGTAAATACAGTATAAAAGGTATTCCGGAATGGATGGAAGATATATTATTTGATCCTCAAACTTCTGGAGGACTTTTATTGACCTGTTCTAAAGAAGAAACTGAAAAAGCTATGAGTGAGCTGTCACAGCTTCAAATTACACCTTCTGTAATAGGTGAAATTGTACCTTTAAAGGGAGAAAAATATGTAGTAGTTCAGTAATTAATTAAATTGTAGAGGAGGGATATAATATGGAGAAAAATCAGTTGCTGAGAAAACTTCCTAAAATGGATGAACTTTTAAATGAACAAATTGTAAAACTGGAATTAGCTAAAACCATGAGAATAATTGTAATTGAATCACTTAGAGAATCAATAAATTTTTATAGAGACGTTATTCTAAAGGGAGAAATAAAAGATTTTTCAGAAAGAGAAATACTTGAGGATTTTAAGCGCAGGGTTGAAATAAAAAAACAATCAAATTTTAAAAATGTAATAAATGCTACAGGAGTTATTATACATACTAATTTGGGAAGATCCATTTTAAGTGAAAATGCTCTGGACAATGTAATTACTGTAGCTAATAACTATAGTAATTTGGAATATAATTTAGAAAATGGCAGCAGGGGTTCTAGGTATAAACATGTGGAGGAAATACTTAAAAGGATTACGGGGGCAGAAGCCTCACTGGTTGTAAATAACAATGCCGCTGCAGTGATGTTGGCTTTAAATACACTCTGCAATGGAAGGGAAGCTATAGTATCCCGTGGGCAACTTGTGGAAATCGGGGGTTCTTTTAGAATACCTGAAGTTATGAAGTTTAGTGGAGCCAACCTTGTAGAGGTTGGCTCCACTAACAGAACACATATTGAAGATTATGAAAGTGCAGTAAATGAAAATACAGGAGTATTTCTCAAAGTACATACTTCAAATTTTAAGATAATTGGCTTTTCACAAGAAGTGTCTTTAGAAGAGCTGTGTAAACTTTCAGTAGAAAAAAGAGTCCCTGTGATTGAAGATATAGGAAGCGGAACTTTAATAGATTTTTCTAAATATGGATTCACCCATGAACCAACTGTACAAGAGAGTGTAAAAAGCGGAATAGATGTGGTGACTTTTAGCGGAGATAAAATGCTTGGGGGACCTCAGGCAGGTATAATTGTAGGTAAAAAAAAGTATATAGATGAAATGAAGAAAAATCAACTTACAAGGGCCTTGAGGGTGGATAAAATGACTCTTGCGGCTCTTGAGGGAACACTTAGATATTATCTGGATGAAAAAGAAGCGGTAAAAAATATACCAACTCTTCATATGTTGCTCAGCAGCAGCAACCGACAGAAGAATAGAGCACAGATTTTAAAAGAAAAGCTGGAAAGTAAAATCCACACCTTTAAATTTACTGTAGAAAAAGATTATTCCATGGTGGGAGGCGGATCTATGCCGGGGGAAGAAATACCTACTTATGTAATTAAAGTTAAGAATAATAAAATATCACCGGAAGAAATTGATAAAAAATTTAGAGAAGCACCTTTACCCATAATTGTACGTATAGCTAAGGATGAAGTTATAATGGATTTAAGAACTATATTTGACAGGGATTTTAATACTTTAGTAGATGCGTTTGTGAATTTATCCGAATGAACAGACTCCACCGCACCTGAGAATCATTTGATAGTATTAGTGATAACTTATTTATATGGTTAAATTTGGAGGGGATTTTATATGCAGCACGTTGTAATAGGAACGGCGGGACACATAGATCATGGGAAAACTACACTTATAAAAGCTTTAACGGGAAGAGAAACAGATAATTTAAAAGAGGAAAAGGAAAGGGGAATATCCATAGATCTTGGATTTACATTTTTTGATTTACCGTCGGGAAAAAGAGCAGGGATTATAGATGTACCAGGACATGAAAAATTTATAAAAAATATGTTGGCAGGAGTAAGCGGAATAGATCTGGTGCTTATGGTAATTGCAGCTGATGAGGGAATAATGCCTCAAACAAGAGAGCATTTTGAGATACTCCAATTATTAAATGTGAACAAGGGCATTATTGTCATTACAAAAATAGATTTAGTAGATAGAGATTGGCTGGAAATGGTAGTGGAGGATGTAAGAAAGGAATTTAAAGGAACCTTTTTAGAAGATGTTCCTATTCATCAAGTTTCTTCTAAAACAAGGATTGGACTGGATGATTTAGTAAAAGATGTAGATAGGCTTACTGAAGATGTATCTGCCAGGGATATAGAGGGACATTTCAGACTGCCTGTGGACAGAGTGTTTTCAGTAAGTGGATTTGGGACTGTTGTAACTGGGACTGTAATTAGTGGAAAAATTAAAGAAGGACAAAATGTACAGATATATCCTTCTAAAACGACCTGTAAGGTTAGAGGTATACAGGTACACGAACAGCAGGTAGTGGAAGCTGAAGCTGGTGAAAGATGTGCAATAAATATATCCAATGTAAAAACTAACAATGTAAAAAGAGGGGATGTTATATCTGTAGAAAATTTTATGGAACCGTCTCTTATGGTAGATTGTAAATTATATTATTTAAAAAGTGCATCCAAGCCCTTGGAAAATAGGCAGAGAGTAAGGTTATATCATGGTACAAATGAAATTATATGCAGGGTGGTAATACTTGATAAAGAAAAGGTAAATCCTGGGGAAGAAGCTTATATTCAACTTAGGCTGGAAAAGCAACTTACGGCTCAGAGAAAGGATAGATTTGTTATAAGAAGTTATTCCCCCATGCATACCCTAGGTGGAGGAACAATAATAGAACCTGCCGCCCAAAAGGCAAAAAGGTTCAATGAACAATATATAAAGGAGTTGAGATTAAAAGAAAGCGGAAAAACAGAAGGTATAATTGAAAATACCATTAAAAATTTGAGTGGCAAGTATCCTCAAAAAGAAGAAATATTGAAGGCAATGGGCAAAAATGATGATAATATACAAAATGAGCTGGAAAAGCTAATAAAAAATAAATCTATAATATTATTGAATAAAGGAGATAAACCTGTATATATTCACCAGGATTTTTTAAATGATAAAATTAAAACTTTGGAAAATATTTTAAAAGAATTTCATCGTAAAAATCCTCTGAAAATGGGAATGTCTAAAGAGGAAATTAAAAATAAAGTATTCGGGAGCAAAATAAAGCAAAAAATATATGATTGTATAATAGAGCTTTTAAAAGATGAAAACAAGATAGATCTTTATGGAAGCTTTATTTTCCTAAGGGACTTTAAGGTAAAATATAGTGAAGCTCAAATTAAAATTAAGGACAATATACTAAGAAAATTTAGCAACAGTGGATTTATCCCACCTAAATATTTAGAATTAGAAAATAACTGTAATGATAAAAAGAATTTTGAAATGGTGTTTGAGTCTGTTGTGGATAAAGGGGATATAGTAAAAGTTGCGGAAGATTGCTGGTTTTTAGCTGAAGATTATGAAAGAGCCAAAAAGATTGTAATAGATTTTATAAAGAGCAATGGCAGCATATCTCTTGGACAGTTTAGAGATGAATTAAACACCAGCAGAAAATATGCCATGATGCTCATGGAACATTTTGATGGAATAAGACTTACAAAAAGGCTTGAGGATAAAAGAGTGCTTTATTAAAGGCATATTGTATATATTGTCATATTAAGCTCATATTGCTAGTTAAAAGCATGTATACAAAATACTAATAAGTGATATAAATTTATGTTATATGGGGCATTATATTAATTCATTGACATTATAAGCACATTTAACTTATAATATTACATGTAATTCAATGGGGGTAGATAGGTGCTGGTGTGCCTGCCGGTCTTCAAAACCGTGTTGCCGTGCTAAGACCACGACGGGTGGGTTCGATTCCCACATATTCCCGCCAATTGATATCACAAGCTTTAGAAGAATTTATGAAATTCTTTTAAGGCTTTTTTATTTTGAAGAATTTTGCATTTGACGACATGAGTTTTTATTTAAATATATTGTTCAATACTGACCACAGTTTATGCATCCCGAATATCGCTTACCACAAATCTTCAAGTTTTGCATTAAGGAGGTATAAAAAAATATAATTTAAAAAAACTATATATTAGGAGATGATAAATTTGGATAAGATAAGATTAGAAGAGATACTTCAATCTACAGGAACTATAGAAGTAAAATATAAAAATAATCCTGTATGGCTTGAAGGTATAGGTACGAATAAAGATGGTAGGATACAAGTGAAAGATCTAAATACAAATAAACATCTTAATGTAGATATTGTAGATTTGAAGGAATGATTTTATATTGGGTATTGTGGGCATTTACAGCCGTGTTTGGAATTTTGTATATTCTGTATTTATAAAAATTTTTATTTAATGAATTCTCAGATTATCTACGAGAATTAATAAGTAAAAACTCCAGCACAAACCGGAGCTTCTGTTTTTATATTAGAATCTTATTTTGCAATAATTACTAATTTTGACCGATAAATGAAGCTGGTATTCTTTTGGGTTCTACTTTGTAACCACTAGAAAGAAAATCTTATATAATAAAATAAAGGAAATATAGATCCTTTGTTAAATTAGTATTATTCTACTTGTATAAATATAAAAACTCCAACTTAAAAATAAGCTGGAGTTTTGTTTTGTTTTTTGAAATTTTTTATAATGAGAAAAAAGTAGATTAGTAAGGAAAATAAGATTTAACTATTGAAATTGAAAGTATTGATGTTATAATTTTTATATTGCTTAAAAATTGCAAGCTTATATGTACAGCTATGAACATTTAGTACATATAAAAGAGCATAAAAGAAGGGAAGTGAGTATTTAGTGGCTTTGTGAACTTGGTATGCACTTTGTTACTAAAGATAATATATGGAAATAAAAAAAGTAAGGAGAAATACATTTTGTATTGATACTGGAATGACATACATACCTTTTTATAAAATCAATGATGAAGAAATTATCATGTTGGATTCAGGATGGGCAAAGGGAGAGAGAGAAGGAATAAGTGAGCTATTGGAAAGAAACAATTTTAAAGTAGCAGGTATAATATGTACCCATGCCCATATAGATCATGTGGGAAATAATGCGTATTTGAAGAAAAAATATGGGTGTACTATTGCTATGTCAGCTTATGAATCTCTTATTTGCAGTTCTGCAATCAATCTGAAGCTTTATTACAACAGTCAAACACTGTCAGATGTCAAGGAGCATTTTGGACATATGGTTTGCGAAACAGACATTATGATTTTAAATGACCAGAATGCAGTATGTGTGTGTGATGTTGAATTTAAAATTCTTCATACACCTGGACATAGCCCGGCACATATATGTATTATTACTCCCGATGATGTTGCATATTTGGGAGATTGTCTTATAAGTTATGAGGTTATGGAAGGTGCTAAAATGCCATATGCCTATATACTTACAGAGGATCTAAAAAGTAAGAGGAAGCTTTATGATTTAAAATACAGCAAATATATAGTGGCACACAAAGGAATGTATGATGATATTACAAAACTTATATCCGATAATATGAATTTCTATAAAAATAGAGCAGAAAAAGTATGTGATGCCATAGAAGGCTCTATGACAATGGAAGACATCATGAAGTCTGTTATAAAAAATTTTAAGATTCGAGTAAATGACAAATATAAATATACTTTTATAGAGAGAATGTTGAAGTCCTATGTTGAATATTTGAATGAAACAGGAATTATAAAGCTAAATATGGATAATGGATTTCTTAAATATTCAAAAAGTACGTCCCTTTAACTGAACATGCTCTTGACTTTGAATAGTATAAAATATACAATTTTAATATGATTATTAATATTAATGAAAACTTATCGGAACAATTAAAGCATAGAAGAACTACTGCGGCGGTTGTAGCAGATGTACTGCGCACATCTATTTTAAAGGGACAGCTGAAGGCAGGCGAACAGCTTATACAGGCTGATATTGCAAAACAATTTGGAATGAGTAGGATTCCTGTGCGTGAAGCCTTGAAACAACTTGAAGCAGAAGGGCTCGTAAAACAGTATCCCAATAAGGGGGCTATTATTTCTGAATTAAGTGCCAGTGAAGTTCAGGAAATATATGAGATCAGATCATTTTTAGAAATTGGTGCCATAAGACTTTCCATTATAAATTTAAATGAGGAGGACTTGAAACGTGCTGAAAAAATATTAATGGAAATTGACAGTGCTCCAGATGCCAACAAGTGGCTTGAACTTAACTGGGAATTTCATTCATGCTTGTATCTGCCGGCGAACCGTCCAAGACTTTTATCCATCATAAATAATTTGCATGTTAATGTAGCAAGGTATATTCGCATATATCTGGATCTTATGAATTTTGAAAAAAAATCACAGCAAGAACACTATAACATATTCAATGCCTGTAAAGAAAGAAATACAGAAAAGGCTGTTGAGTTTATAAAACAGCATCTGGAAAATGCATCCGCTACGCTTGTATCTTATTTAAACAAAAGGAATGAATAGCAATACAGCAATACGGAAGGTATTTTAAATATAAGGCTTTGTTTTAAATAAATATTGATAATATATAAATTTTTAAGGGAAGTTCATAAATGACTTCCTTTGATTCGCTTTTAGATAAGATTGAGAAGTGATTCCGCTTCACAGGCAAAGATAGCTGCAGCTTTTTAATATATCAACTGATTCTTCCAGATCGCCTATCCTTTTCTGTTTTTCTCTGAACTGTCGTTCAAGTTCATCATTATATCTTTTACCATTACCTGATATTTATTATTTCTAACTATATGTGTTTATAAATTGGAGTACAGGTAATGTTGCAAATGTATCCCAATATGACCTATACTTAATATGATGATTGATATTATAAGCCAGATAACCTTTCCATAAATGTTCAATAGCAAAAAAGCTATGACAGGCAGACTCGCACCAGGTACAGGAATGCCACAAAAACTGCAATAGAAATCCTTTACTGTGTGTTCACCTGAAAAATATCTAATCCAAGAAATCTCATAAATTAACATTAGAATAAAAGAGACAAGTAACCATAGGGACCATAAAGAAATTGTATTAATATTGAAATCATTAGATATTAATACTACGCATGTAACCAAAACTTGACCAACTCTTTCAAATGTTATTTCCAAACAGTTCTTAATTTTATATTTTATTGACATGTATATTGTATACAATATATAATATACATAAATATTTTAAAAATAAAAGGAGGCAGTGTGAGGTGAGTATCAGTAAAAGAATTGAAGAATTTAGACAGGATTATATAAATTCAAAACCGTCTATTTGTTATGAAAGGGCAAGAATCTGGACTGAATCCCATAAAACTACTGAAGGCGAAGCAATATCAATTAGAAGGGCAAAGGCCTTCCGAGATGCATGTGAAAATCTTCCCGTAAATATATTCAAGGATGAACTGATTGTTGGTACTGCAGGAAAGTTTAGAAGAACAGGTATATTGACTCCGGAGTTTTCATGGCAGTGGGTAGACAGGGAAATGGATACTTTTGATAAGAGACCACAGGATCCATATGTTATTACAGAGGAGCAAAAACAATTCATACGTAAGGAAATTTTCCCTTACTGGAAAGGGAAATCACTGGAAGAGAACTTTTTGAAGAGAGTGCCTGAAGATACTGGAAAAATATTAATTGATACGGGTATAATTGACAATGATTCAAAATGGAGACAGGCAGCGGGAGAAATTACTCCAGATTATCAAGATGTATTGTTCGTGAAAGGATATGGAAAAATTAAAAGAGAAGCTGAAGAAAACTTGAAAAATTTAGAAGCAACTTCTCTTGAAAATAGTGAAAAAATAGATTTCTACAGATCTGTAAAAATTGCAGCTGAAGGTATTATAAGATTTGCAAATCGTTATGGTGACAGAGCCGAAAATATGTCGAAAAATGAAATCAATACAGTTAGAAAACAAGAATTATTGGAAATAGCAAGAATATGTAGAAAAGTACCTGAAAATCCACCTGAAACATTTTATGAAGCAATTCAGTTTGTATGGTTTGTGCAACTTGGAAGCATAATTTCTGAAAATCCACTGGCACTTAATCTGGGAAGATTTGATCAGTATATGTACCCTTATTATGAAGATGATATTAAAGCAGGTAGAACAACAAAAGACAATGTCCAGGAATTAGTGGAGGCACTGTGGATTAAATTATCAGAATGGGTGTGGACAATCTCCTCTAACACAGCAAGTTATTTTGCAGGATACAACCAGTTTCAGAACCTGACAGTTGGTGGAAGAAAAAGAGATGGCAGTGATGCTGTAAATGATTTGTCATATATATGCCTCCATGCAACACAAAGTGTAAAAACCCATCAACCAGGTTTAAGTGTGAGAATACATCCAAATTGTACGGAAGAGTTTCTCATGGAAGTATGCAAATTAGTGAAGGGAGGCACAGGATTTCCCGCAATCCATAATGATCAGACCGGTTCACAAATGCTTCTTCAGGCAGGATATGAACCTGAAGATGCAAGGGATTGGAGCAATTGTGGGTGTGTAGTGCCTCATTTTAGAAAAACAGGTCAGTGGACATCTGCAGCAAATATCAATTTTGCAGCAGCACTTGAATATGCTTTGAATAAGGGCAAAAGCAGACTTACCGGTGAGAGCATGGGATTAGAGGAGAAAAATGTATCCAGTTTTACAAGTTATGAAAAAGTAAAAAATGCATTTTTAAAGCAGCTTGCAAATTTAATCAAGCACACTGTAATTGGTACAATTACAGCACAAGAGCTGCACAAAGAGATGGTGCCGAGACCATTTTTGTCTACTTGTGTCGATGGCTGTATGGAAAAAGGAATGGATTTGAGTAAAGGCGGGGCCAAATACAACATAGGGCCGGTTTTGACTGGAATAGGATTAGGGGTTGTGTCTAATTCCCTGGCAGTTATACGTAAACTGGTTTTTCAAGAAAAAATTACAACTCTTGAAGAATTGAATAGAGCCATGGATGCAAATTGGGACGGATATGAAACTCTCAGAAAGAAGGCATTGGGTGTACCTAAATATGGCAATGATAATAATTATGTAGATTTCATTGCTGTAGAAATTTCTGACTTTTACTATAATGAGATAAGAAAATATAAGGATATTTTCGGATCAAGATTTAATTCTGCGTTTATGGGAATTTCCAACTACATACCTACAGGAAAGGTAATAGGTGCAACACCCTGCGGAAGAAAGGCAACAACACCTCTGACAGAGGGGGTATCTCCATTTGCAGGCAGTGATGTGAGCACTCCGCTGGGTGCAATGAAATCAGCTGCAAAAGTCAATCATGATGTACATACTGGTGGTACATTGCTGAATCTGAGATTGTCACCTGATTTTTTGAAATCGGATAGAGGACTTAGAAATCTGGCATCGATGATTCGGGCATACTTTTCATTGGGAGCATTTCATGTTCAGTTCAATACTGTGTCCAATGAAATATTGCGTAAGGCCCAGAAATCACCTGAAGAATACAAAGATCTACTGGTTCGTGTTGCAGGATACAGCACTCAATTTGTAAATCTGTCAAAAGAAGTTCAGGAAGCAATTATTGCAAGAACTGAGCATGAAAGTGTGTAAAGAGGTATTAACATGAGAAATTCAGAGGAAAAGGGATATGTGTCCCAGATACAGGGCTTTTCCGTCAATGATGGAGAGGGCATACGTACTACTATTTTTTTATCAGGATGTCCTCTAAGATGCAAATGGTGCTGCAATCCGGAAACCTGGACCATTGATCCCCAATTGGCCCTATTTAAGGAAAAATGCATAGGTTGCGGCAGATGTGTTGAAATATGTCCTACAGCACAGAAGAAATGCAGTGCCTGTGGCAGGTGCACCGAGGTATGTCCTGTGGGAGCAAGAAAAATTATGGGGACAAAGATGTCTGTAAAAGAAGTTGTTGATGTGGTTAAAAAAGACATGATTTTTTTCAGGGAATCCAATGGAGGAGTAACTTTCTCAGGAGGAGAGGCAACCTTTCAGCAGGATTTTTTACGCGCACTTACAAGTGAATTTAAAAAATATGGCATTGATATGGCCATTGAAACCAGTGGTTATTTTACATGGGATGAACTGAAGCATATATTTGAAGAACTTGATTTTATTTTTGTGGATATAAAACACATGGATGGAAAAAGGCACAGAGAGCTGACAGGAGTGGATAACAGTATAATACTTGAAAATATAAAGAAAATAGGTGAACTCAACAAACCTGTGGTAGTCAGAATTCCACTTGTAAAAGGGATAAATGATACTGAAGAAAATATTGTATCAGCAGCGAAATATGTAAAGAAACATGTGCCCTGTGGAAAAATGGAAATACTTCCCTACCACAATCTTGGAGAAAGTAAGTATGAAACAATTGGATGGGATAGATTTAAACATACATTTGATACACCTTCACAAGAAGAAATAAAAAAGGTAAAAAAGTGGATTTATGATGTGGGTGTAGAGATAGTGGATTATAAGTAGAAATAAAAAAAGGTATAACTGGGAATAAAAATTTGCAGCTATACTTTTTTATATATAATATTATGCAATGTTAAACAGCTTTTAGAGCTTGTTCTATATCTTCTATTATATCCTCTGAATCTTCTATCCCTACAGATAATCTGAGTAAATCATCATATACACCCATTTGTATTTTTTCTTCTTCAGTATTATTAGAACATATGGTAGAGGAAGGATGAATTATTATTGATTTAGTATCACCTATATTTGTAAGGTTTAATATGAGTTTTAAATTATTTAAAAACTTAAAGGCTTTTTCTTTGCTACCTAGTCTAAAGGTCAAAATACCACCTGCTCCATTTTTGTAGTATTTTTCAATTAAATTATAATATCTGGAACTTTTAAGACCAGCGTAATTTACCTGGGACACTTTTTTATTGTCATCTAGATATTTAGCAACAACCAGTGCATTTTTGCAATGTTCCTTCATTCTTAGAGATAGTGTCTCTAGCCCTGTGAGATTTAAAAATGCATTAAAAGGTGATAGGGGGGAGCCAATATCTCTGCCTACTGTATCCTTTAGCTTAGCTGTAAATGCCATGCTGCCGAATTTTTCAATATAAGGTTTAAAATTATTGTATTTTATATTGGAATATTTACTGCTTCCTCCGTCAATTATAATTCCACCTATGGAGTTTGATGTTCCATTTATATATTTTGAAGTAGAATGTATTACAATATCAGCTCCATATTGAAGAGGCTTTATGAGATAAGGAGTTGTCATGGTGGAATCTATTATTAAGATAATGTTGTTGATTTTACAAATCCTTGAAACAGGTTCTATATCAAGGACATCCAGTTTTGGATTTCCCATGGTTTCTGTAAATACCAACTTGGTATCTTTAGTTATTGCTTCATTTAAAGATTTTTCGTTCATCTCATCTAAAAATTTTATTTTTATTCCAAAAGATTTTAAATTTCTTATTAAAGTATATGTACCTCCATAAAGGGCGCTTGATGCAACTATTTCATCCCCAGGTTGAACTGTATTCATTATGGCAAGGTAAATGGCACTCATGCCGGATGCTGCAGATGTTGCTACCATGCCATCTTCTATGCTGGTCATCCTTCTTTCAAAAGAAATAACTGTAGGATTGGATATTCTCGTGTAGGCATATCCAACGGCCCTGCCGCTGAATATATCTTCAAGCTTTTCCGCACTATTATGAGCATAGGCATTTGAAAGGTATATGGGGGTGTTGGTGGCTCCAGTTTCATCAATTTTTAAATTTCCATGTATGAGTTTAGTATTGAATTTCATTGTTTCACTCCCAATAATTTATTTGAAGGATGGTGTGTAATGATCATACCACCCCTCATTGACTTAATGTTATTTTTTTTGTATAACCAATAAATTGTGACCCTCATAATTTGTATCTGTAAAAATTACTTCGTGGCCCTCCTTTTTTACACTTTGGGGAACATTGTTTATAGGATCTCCGTCATCTAAATAAAATCCTACCTTTTGTCCAGATTTTACTTTGGAAAGTTCAACTTTTACCTTTACAAAATTTATAGGACATTTTACTCCTCTTAAATCCACAATTTTAAGATTTCCAATTTTATCATGGCCGTTGGTTTCGTTATTATGGGAGTTTAGCTGCACATTCTCTTCTTTTGGAAGGGTTATTTCCAGTTTTCCATTTAAGGATCTATACATGGCATCCACTTTGTTGTACAGATATTCCACTTCCGAAGCTTTGCCTGATATATCGTTTGTACCGTCTATTTTGTAGTCTATGAGATCCTGAAAAAGCTTTTTAATTGAGGATTTAACATAGCCTGTCTCTATAAAATTCTTGTTGAATTCCTCAAATATCTCTCTGTCTTTGTTGGAATCCACTCCTTTGAGTACAAGAAGGGTTCGTGCTGAGGATAATGCAGAAGAATACAAATCGGAATTTTGTTTTGTGTCTTTATATCTTTCAAGGGAAGATTTAGCATTCGATAAATCCAGTCTTATAACATCCATTACACCGGAACTGCATTCTCCAGGTCCACGACCCTTTAATGAAAATTTTTCGCAAGCTCCAAAATCAAAGTAAATATCCGCTTCCTCAACAAATTTATCCACATCGGTGTACTTATTTATGAGAGCTTTTATATCCGATGATCTGTTATCCAGAAAATCATAAAAATCTTCGTATCCGGAATTCACTTTTAGTTCTGCAAGTTCATGGATGAACAGGGGAACTTTCTTTGCAGGTACATCTCCGTAAGTATCTCCCATTCTGGCTATATTTGATCCCACTTTTCCTCCAAAGGATATGGAGTACATTGGAATCAGGCCGTTTTTTGTTCGTTTAGCTCTGCCGTGAAGGCCCAGAGCTCCTTTTTCGTGCTGAGCGCAGGAATTTGGGCAGCCTGATATAAATAATCTTGGAAGTGTAGCTTTTATTTCAGGTGATGCACCCTCAAATTTCTTCTTTATGGCTTTTAACAGATTTTGTGAAAGACATAATCCAAGCTGGCAGGTGGAAGCGCCCACGCAGGTTACAGAGTTATATATGTTGTATATGGAAGTAAAGCAGCCTGTTATTTCTATAAGATTTTCAGCATCTTTTTTCTTTAAATCTCTTATAAAAAATCCCTGAGTATTTGTGACCCTGATGGATATTTCATAATCTAATTTTTCTATGAAATCAAGTACTTTATTTAAGTGGTCGACTTTTAAATTTCCGCTTTGAGGATGAACATAGACGGAATAGTAGCCCTCCTGTTTTTGTGGAAATAATATATTCTTAAATTTTTCATTCACTTTTGCATCCCGAACGATTTTGACATCAGGGTTCAGTATAAATTCATTTTCATCCACCTGGATGTTGAGACCGCCTTTTTCCTTTAGTTTGTTTATTTCCCCGTCTAATTTTTCAACAAATTTTTTTTCACCCAGTCTCATGAGTATGAATCTTATTCTGGCCTTATTTTTATTGGTCCTGTCTCCTTCGGCTTCAAACACATTTTTAAGGCCCTGTATATAGTATAGTATTTCATCCGCAGGTATGAAATCACTTAATTTTAAAGCAACTCTCGGGCTTCCGCCAAATCCGCCCGCTCCATACACCTCAAAGCCCCTTTTACCATCTACTATTTTTGCAATAAATCCCAGATCCGATATGGTTGCATTGCCTGTATCTTTTGAGGTATTAGAGAAAGCTATCTTGTATTTCCTGGGCATGTTCATAGTAGTGGGATCCTTTATGAGGTAATTGGTGGCTGCCTTTACATAGGGTGTCACATCAAAGACGTCATCTATTGAAACACCTGAAAGGGGAGAGCACTCCACATTTCGGACAGTATTTCCACCGGTACCTTTTGTTATTATACCTACTTCTATAAGCGAATTTATTATTGGATAGGCATCTTTTAAATCCACACTTTGAAATTGAATGTCCTGTCTGGAAGTGAATTTCAATTTACCTTTTGAATATTTTTCTGCAAGTTCACTTATACGTTTGAATTGTTTTAAAGTTATGACTCCTCCAGGTATTCTGGTTCTCACCATGTAGGTTTCCTTTTTTCGCTGCTCGTATACACCCATGGAAACTCTAAAAGCCTTAAATCTCACAGGATCTATTGCATTATTTAAATACTGGTGTGATTTTTCTTTTATGTCTTCTATGGATTTATAATGATCTTCACTTATATTTATCATATATCTCACTCCTCGTTAAATTATTTTATATTCAAGCTTTTCAACATTTTTGTCTTTGTCAACTCTAAACAAATTAAATACCGGATCCTCTTTTTCAAGAGATAAAATTCCGTACAATATTTTGTCATCAAAAGCAAGTCTTTTATCTTCTTCAGATGGCCTGGAAGGTGAATAAGGATGAGAATGATAATTGCCAATCATGTTGAAATTTTCACTTCTCATGAGCTTTACAGCTTTGAACTGTTGGGCGGGATCCATGGAAAAATGCTCGCTGCTGTGATCTGTATTTGTCAAAGAGTATACTTTTTTAATAAAAATGTCTTTTCCGGAATTCAGTCCTCCAAGATAACCGCAGCATTCATTGGGAAATTCATCCCTGGCCTGTTTCAAAATTCTTTTATATTGCAATTTGTCTATATATATCATAATTATCACCTGCTCAATTTACCGTCTTGAGATCACAAGCTGCCTGTTCGTAATCTATCAGTTTTTTTATTGTAGGGTGCTTACCGCATATTCCACAGTTTTTGTTTTTGGATACCTTTATTTTTCTAAATTCCATGGTAAGTGAATTATAAGTCAAAAGATATCCTGCAAGAGTGCTGCCGATTTTAAGTATATACTTGAGTGCTTCTGTTGCCTGAAGTGATCCTATGATTCCGCCCATTACACCCAGAACACCTGCTTCCTTGCAGGTTGGAACAACTCCTGCGGGAGGTGGCGATTGAAAAATACACCTGTAGCAGGGAGTACCGTTGTCAGGTATATATGTGGTGAGCTGTCCCTGAAATCTTATTATTCCTCCATGGGAAAATGGTTTTTTGGAAAGTACACAGGCATCGTTTATTAGAAATTTGGCAGGAAAATTATCTGTACCATCTATTATAAAATCATAGTCCTGATCTTTTATGATGTCCAGAATATTGCTGGAATTTACAAGCTCATTATACGTTATTACATGTACGTCTGGATTCAATTCATTTATGGTTTCTTTTCCGGACTGAACTTTGGGTTTTCCCACATCCTTTGTCTTATGGATTATCTGCCTTTGAAGATTTGAAAGATCCACTACGTCTCCATCTACAAGACCTATGGTTCCTATGCCTGCAGCAGCCAGATACATGGCAGCAGGGGCTCCCAGACCGCCTGTACCTATAATGAGGATTTTGGAGTTTAAAAGTTTTTCCTGACCTTCCACACCTACTTCGGACAGAATTATGTGCCTTGAATATCTTTCTATCTGCTCCTCACTAAAATCCACTGCTTCCACCTCCCATAAAGTACAGAAAATCTATTTTGTCGTTTCCTTTTAAAATAGTACTGCCAAATTTGGCCCTGTCTATGAATTCATCGTTTAGCTGTACGGAAACCATGTCCGGCATTTCCACATCTTCGATTTTTAAAATTTCTGTTACAGTTAATCCCTCCTTTATGTCTTTATCTTTTCCATTGATTGTTACTTTCATGATACCCTCCTTATTTAATCTTTTAACCATTTTGGAAAAAAGAATTTACACACAGTATAAAAATTTAAACAAAAATAAAAACTTCCTGGTACAATTTACAAGAAAGCTCTTTTTTTAAGTTTCTCATCTTTCAGGCAAATTATATAACCCGCTGGAATTGGCACCTTTGAAAATAATCAGGTTGCCGGGCATCATAGGGCCAGTCCCTCTGCCTCTCTTGATAAGAATGAATATTTAATTGATTAAATACTAACACACTTAAAATAATCTTGTCAATAATTTTCTTTTTTCAATCACAAAAATTTGAAAAGTTATTTAAAAAGTTATTGTACTATTGACATATACCTTAATTTAAGATTATATTTTATTGTAAGTATGAAATATATAATAATGGTAAAAGGTATGATAACTATGATAAACAGCTATGAATTGTTTAGAGATTTAAGACCTGAAGAAAAGAGAATATTCAATCTGATACAAAAAAATGGAATTATGAGTAAAAATGAAATTTTGTTTAAAACTGGAATGAAATTGACCACATTAAATCGCATAATGAATCCACTTGAACAAAAATCCATTCTGGTGCAAAAATGTGTTGGAGAATCTACAGGGGGAAGGAAACCTGTGTTGTATGATGTAAATGTGTGCAGGTTTTATATTGTGGGCATAGGTATATGCAGTACTTATGCACAGGTATCCATAGTGAATCTGAGAATGGAGATTTTTTATAAAAAAAGTTTTTATATTGATTTTTGCAGTTCTTGCAGTGAAGTCATAGAAAAAATTCTCCAGATTATGAAAAATGTTTATGAAGAATTAAATCTGGAGTTTCTTCAGCTTGTAGGAATTGGACTTGCAATTGAGACCAATCTTTGGAGTGATGAAAATATAGGCAAGGTACTTGAAGAAAAACTAGGGTGCAGTGTAATTAGTGAGAATTGCTCGGATTCTGCTGTTACTGCAGAGTATTTGTATGGAGCAGGAAGGCAATTCAAGAATTTAGCTTATTTTGATTGTGGAGCTAGATTGAAACAGGCAGCAATTGTCCAGGGAAGAATTATAAGATCAGCAGGGGACAATGAATATGCATTTGAACATATGATTGAGAATATGAATGGCAGTATTGGTTTGGATAAAGTGTATTTTAGTTATATAAAAAATAGTGTGTTGTCTGAAAAACTTCTTTTGGATGCTGCATCAAAATTGAGTAAAAGAATAGAAGCTTATATAAATTTGTTGGATCTTGAATGTATTATATTAAGCGGATCTTTGGTTGATTTCCAAATATTTTATGAAACATGTACACAATATATTCCTAAAAGTGTTTCAATAAAAAAGCATGGATATTTTAAAAAAAATGCGGTTTCAGTAGGTGCGGCAGCTTTTTTGTTGGAAAAATGTATTAATGATCAATATGATATAGATAATAAAAAATTTGTTGTTGACAAAGTATTTTAAAAGTTATATCACATACGTAAATTAAAATTGAATAAATGCAAAATTTCTTATCAAGAGTGATGGAGGGACTGGCCCTATGATATCCGGCAACCTGAATATGTTTTTTATTCAATGGTGCTAATTCCAGCAGGTGCATATTCACCTGAAAGATGAGAAACAATAAGGATATAGCTTCCTGTGGTTTCTCCATAGGGAGTTTTTTATTTGTACTGGATTGACTAGAAAAACTAGAGATCAGGTTTTATTGGCATATCAATAAAACCTGATCTCTTTTTAGAACTTATAGAATATGGTGGAATTGGAGGCGTGATAATTATGCACAGTAACTGCAGCATTATTAATTGAATACATTAAAAGTTGGACATAAGTTAGTTCTATGGCTGAATACTATTTAAATTATTAAAGGAGTTGTTTTTATGTCTGAAAAAAAATTTAATTCAAAGGAAAATGGCTGGAGTGATTTGGTAAAAAAAGAGGATTGGTGGGCAGTATGGATAGGCCTGATTTTAGTAGTTGCTGCAGTTGTTCTATGGTCATCTGGAGGCTCAATTAAGTTTATTACTGCCAAGATCCCAAAATGGGCAGATATAAGTGTGCTATTTTCTGCATTGGGAAATAACATCGGCTCCATTGCACTTTTGTTTATTGTATTTTTAATTTTGTTTTCTATTGCAAATCTATTTTTACATTATAAGTTTACAGATTTTTTTATAGGATTTTTAGTTCTGTTTATTTTAAGTGTTATAATTAATTCCTTTAGCTCCTGGGGATGGGCACAACAATATAATTTGGAAGCACCTCTTGTTGCATTATTTATAGGATTGATAATCAGTAATTTATTTTCTATTCCAAAATGGTTTGAAACAGCACTTAGAACAGAATTATATGTAAAAGTGGGTATTGTACTTTTAGGTGCCACACTTCCATTTACACTGATTGTAAAAGCTGGGCCTGTTGCTTTTTTACAGGCAACTGTAATTGCTGTTTCTACATTTTTGACAATTTATTTTGTAGGTACAAAATGGTTGGGACTTGATAAAAGGTTTGCTGCTACTTTGGGAGCAGGCGGATCCATTTGCGGAGTTTCAGCATCCATAGCTGTAGGAAGTGCTATACAGACAAAAAAGGAGGAAGTTTCCGTAGC
This sequence comes from Clostridium moutaii, assembly GCF_041205085.1. Taxonomy (NCBI): domain Bacteria; kingdom Bacillati; phylum Bacillota; class Clostridia; order Eubacteriales; family Clostridiaceae; genus Clostridium; species Clostridium moutaii. The sequence continues at coordinate 406,280 of NZ_JBGEWD010000001.1, read as the reverse complement.
TATTTCTCTTGTGGTAGCTTGGGCAGTTGTTATGATTTTCGCACTGTCAGTGTTTATAAAACTGGCTGGTATACCAGCAGGGCCGGCAGGTGCGTGGATTGGCACATCTGAATTTGCAGATGCTGCAGGTGTCACGGCTGCCAGTTCATTTGGCGATAAAGCTATTACTACATTCACCCTCATGAAAGTGGTTGGTCGTGATATGTTTATTGGAATCTGGTGCTTTATTTTAGCTATAATCTCAATTACGAAATGGGAGAATAAAGAAAGTGGGACAAAGGCCAATGCCTCTGATATCTGGCATAGGTTTCCGAAATTTGTCATTGGATTCTTTATAGCTTCAATATTTCTCACTATTTTGCTTTCAAATGTTTCACCAGCTGCAGCCACATCAATTAATTCCAATGTAATTGCTCCAATTAAGGAAATCAGAACCTGGGCATTTACATTTTGTTTCCTGTCTATTGGACTTACTACCCGGTTTAAACAATTAACAGCTGTTGGCTGGAAACCCTTTGCTGCATTTTCTGCCGGTGCAGTTGTCAATGTTATTTTAGGATATATAGTATCTATATTGATTTTAGGTTCTTATTGGTCTAGTTTATAAAATAAGGGGACATCTTAATTTTTAAGATGTCTCTTTTCTTATAATGAAAAATTTAAAGCATTCCCCATTTTCTTTCATATTCCACCTTCAAGATGTATTCATCATCTTTGAAACCTTTTGCCGATAATATTTTAATTGCATCGTTAAAATCAAAAGATTCTGTTTCCATGATGATCCTATCTTTTTTTCTGGCGATTTCCCAATTATCATGGGAAGATTGCAAAATTTCTACCATGGAGGCAATCCTTGAAAAACGCTGCTGCAGTGAATGTCCTAAATTTCTCAATGATTCAGCAGTCATATTGGTGTTGTCATCAATATTTTTTAAAATGGATTTTCCCTTAGAAAGCTCAAAAAAATTAAAAATAAAACGAACATTTTGTATGCATGTGATTTGATTTTTATCCATTATTAAGCACTTCCTTTTATTAATATCCACAATATCCACGTAGCATATATTATTTTATATTTTATTTTAAATTCTCATAATAAGCAAATTTATATTTAAAGAAAGTTATTAATTGTTTTTAAATTTTATATTGACAAAAAACTTAAAAGGTTATATATTATATATAATTTACTTTTTACAATACAAAATTAAATATGAAACTTCTTATCAAGAGCGGCGGAGGGACTGGCCTTATGATGCCCGGCAACCTGAATATATGTATATTTAACGGTGCCAATTCCAGCAGGTGTGAATTTATCTGAAAGATGAGAGACGAGAGGATATAGCTTCCTATGGGTTTCTCCATAGGAAGTTTTTTGTTTGACTGACTAGAAAAACTAGAGGCCAAGCTAGCTTAGTATAGAGATGAGATTATATATGATCTCTATTAATAGGCTATGCTTGGCTTTTTCTTATTTATGCATTTAAGAGAATAAATAAAAGTTGAAAAGGGGGATATATTCAACACACTTTTTACTAAAATGGTGAAAAGTATAGGAATGACAAAGTTTAGTGCACAATATTAATACTAAGAGATGTATGCTTGTAATTATTTGTTCTGGATAATAAGGGGGAATTTTTATTGAATGTAAAATCAACCAATATAGAATGGCATAAAACATTGGTAAATAGAGAAATGAGGGAAAAATTGCTTCATCAAAAGGGAATGCTTATATGGTTCACAGGACTTTCCGGTTCAGGAAAATCCACTATAGCTTCTGCACTGGAAACTAGGCTGCATGATATTGGCAGGCTTACTTATCTTTTGGATGGCGACAATGTGAGGTATGGTTTAAATTCAAATCTTGGATTTACCAAAGAGGATAGGGTTGAAAACATAAGAAGAATATCAGAAGTATGTAAATTGTTTGTGGATTCAGGGATTATTACAATTGCAGCTTTTGTATCACCATTTAAGGCGGATAGAAATAAAATCAGAAATTTGCTGGGTAAGGATTTTATAGAAGTATACGTAGATTGTCCTCTTGAAGTTTGTGAAAGTAGAGATCCCAAGGGAATCTATAAAAAAGCCAGAAAGGGTGAAATAAAGAACTTTACAGGTATAGATTCTCCTTATGAGTTACCTGATAATCCTGAAATTGTTATATACACTCAATCAAATAGTACTGAACAATGTGTGAATAAAATATTGAACTTTTTATCTTGTAAAAGGCAGGAGTGATTAAATGGAATTTATAATTCAAAAACTAGCTGCTGATATTCTGATAATAGGGGGAGGCACTGCAGGTTGCTTTGCTGCACTTAGAGCAGCTAAATCATCTCCAGAAATAGATGTTTTAATTGCGGAAAAAGCAAATATAAAGAGGAGTGGATGTCTTGCAGCTGGGATAAATGCCTTAAATGCATACATAAATGAAGGTGAGACTCCTGAATCCTTTGTGGACTATGTAAAGAAAGAATTTAATGGAATCATAAGGGAAGATTTAGTATATACCACAGCTAAAAGGCTCAACAATGTAACTTATGAGATGGAGAAGATGGGACTTCCAATTTTAAAAGACTCAAGAGGAAGATATGTAAAGAGAGGCAAAAGAAGTATAAAGATAAATGGAGAAAACATCAAGCCAATACTTGCGGCAGAAGTCAATAATCAACATAACATAAATGTGCTAAATGGCATAAATATTATAGATTATATACAGAAAGATAGAAGGATAATAGGCGCTTATGGGTTTTCTGTCCATGATAAAAGATTTTATGTAATCTATGCAAAGGCTGTCATATGTGCCACAGGAGGGACATCAGGAATATATAAACCCAATAACCCTAACTTTTCAAAACATAAAATGTGGTATTCACCTTTTAACACTGGAGCAGGATATGCAATGGGAATAAGGGCGGGAGCTGAAATGACAACTTTTGAAATGAGGTTTATTGCTCTGAGATGTAAAGATACCATAGCTCCTACAGGAACTATAGCCCAGGGAATAGGAACTCCCCAAATAAATGGGAAAAGTGAGGAGTATGTAAAAAGGTATGGAAAATCAACAACTATAAATAGACTTTATGCTACAGTAATGGAAAATAAAAAGGGCAACGGTCCATGCTTTTTAAAAACCAAAAATATTACCAAAGAGAAAGAAGATGATCTGGTCAAAGCTTATCTGAATATGGCACCATCCCAAGTACTTAAGTGGATAGACAGCGGTAAGATGCCATCAGCAGAAAATGTGGAAATTGAGGGAACTGAACCGTATGTAGTAGGTGGACATACTGCTAGTGGGTATTGGGTGGATACTAAAAGAGCGACGACTTTGATGGGCCTTTATTCTGCAGGTGATGTAAGTGGAGGAAGCCCCAAAAAATATGCAACAGGATGTTTTGCTGAAGGCCAGATAGCGGCAGATTCGGCGTTAAGCTATATTAAAAATGTTAACATTGAATGTCTAGATGAAGAGAGCATAAAAAACAAATTGAATGGGGTAAATGGATTTTTCAGAAATAATCAAAGCTTTTACAGTGTTGATGAATTGGAAGAAGCCATGCAGAAAATTATGGATGAATATGCTGGAGGCATATCTCAAAATTACAGATACAATACGAAAAAACTGGGTATAGCTGAAAATAGAATAGATGAATTGCTTAAAATAAGCATCAGCCTAAAAGCAGATGACTGTCATGAACTCCTGTTCATATATGAGTTGATTGACAGGTTGTATATATGCAAAGTTCTTATAGCTCATCTAAAGGCAAGGCATGAGACAAGATGGAAATGTTATGAAGAGAATACTGATTTTCCTGACAAAGATGATGAAAATTGGATTAAATATGTTAATTCCGTGTATAAAGATGGAAGGGTGAATATCATATTTAGAGATATAGTGAGAAGGGACGAAATATATGAGCATAAGAATTGAAAAGGACAAATGTATAGGATGTCTTAAATGTATGACAGTCTGCCCCGGAAGTCTGATATATAAAAATAAAGAGGGAAAAGCATATATAAAATATGAGAAAAACTGTTGGGGATGTGCTGCTTGTGTTAAAGAATGTGCCAATGGTGCAATTAAATATTATTTAGGAGCAGATATAGGAGGAAGTGGTTCCTATTTGTACATTAGTAAGAGAGGGGATCATTTGAAATGGCATGTAATAAATAAAGATGATATTGAAATCATAATAAGTACTAATAGAAAAGAATCAAATAAATATTAAAATAAGGGGGATTTTAAATGAAAATTAAAAAGATAATATCAGTTTTAACCATAATATCAGTCTTGGGGGCATTTTCAGGTTGTGGAAACAGTAGTAAGCAGGCTGATGATAATATAACCGTCCATATAGGATTTTTTCCTAATATAACTCATTCTCAGGCATTGGTTGGCAAGCAAAATAAGAGCTTTGAAAAGGCATTTGGAAATAAGACAAAAGTAGAGTGGAAGCAATTTAATGCAGGATCATCTGAAATAGAGTCAGTTTTGGCAGGTGCCGTAGACATAGGATATATAGGACCTGGACCAGCTATTAATGGATACACCAAATCAAAAGGTGATGTCCAAATTATAGCAGGTTCCACAGATGCAGGCGCCATACTTGTTTCTAGAAAAGATGAACCAATAAAAAGTGTTAAGGAACTGGCCAATAAGAAAGTAGCAGTACCACAGTTTGGAAATACACAGGATTTGTCCTTGAGAAATCTATTAAATGAAAATGGGCTGAAGGATAAAACTAAAGGTGGGAATGTGGAAATAGTGCAGGCAGATAATCCGGATATAAAGACGCTTTTGACAACCAATCAGATAGATGCAGCACTTGTACCGGAACCATGGGGTTCAAGACTTGTAGTTGAAGCAGGGGCTAATGTGGTTCTTGATTATGACAAGATATGGAGAAATGGAAAATACCCTACAGCCGTAGTTATTGTGAGAAAAGAATTCTTGAAAGATCACCCTGATATAGTAGAGAAATTTTTAAAAACTCATGTGGAATTGACAGATTATATAAATAAAAACAACAGCCAGGCAAGTGACATAATAAATAAGCAAATATACAATCTAACTAAGAAATCACTTTCAAAGGATGTATTAACTTCTGCTTTTAAGAGAATAACTACGACAAACGATCCTGAAAAAGATGCTGTGAATGAAATGGTTGATTTATCAGTCAGTACAGGATTTATAAAACAAAAACCTGATACAAAAAATCTTATTAATTTGGAGCCGTTAAATAAGGTATTAAAAGAAGAAGGGCAAAAACAGATTCAGTAATATACTGTTGATTTATAATACGGGTGTCTGTAAAAGGGGGATTAAAATTGTCGTTAATTATAAAAGGTGTGAGCAAAAGATTTATTACAAAGACAAAAGAAACTTTAACTCTAGATGATATAAATATCTCTTTTAAAGATGGAGAATTTGTATGTCTTCTAGGACCCTCCGGATGTGGTAAATCCACTCTTTTAAATATAATTGCCGGTCTTGAAAAACCAACTCAAGGTAAAGTGATTTTAGATGATAAAGAGATAAATAGTGTAGGAGTAGATAGGGCAATGATGTTTCAGGACTCTGCCCTTTTTCCCTGGCTTAAAGTTATAGACAATGTAGAATTTGGAATGAAGATGGCTGGCATATCTAAAGAGGAAAGAAGAGAAAAAGCTGTAAAATATCTTAGAATGGTTCACTTGACTAAATTTCAAAATTCATACATTCATGAGTTGTCTGGTGGAATGAAACAGAGAGTTTCTCTTGCAAGGGCATTGACACTTGATTCTAAGGTACTTTTAATGGATGAACCTTTTTCGGCACTTGATAGTCAAACTAGAAGCATACTTCAAACTCAGCTTCAGAAGATATGGATGCAAACTAAAAAAACTATAGTTTTTGTAACACATAATGTAGAGGAGGCTGTACTTTTAGCTGATAGAGTTGTAGTTATGGCTGCAAATCCCGGAAAGATTAAAGGAGAATTTAATATAAAACTTGCAAGGCCAAGAACTATCGAGAATACTGATCTGGCTTATATAGTTGCACAGGTAATGAGTGAACTTAAAGAGGAGGTGGAAAAAGTTGCAAAAGCTGAATATGATAGTGGTTGGAGTATTGAAGAAAATAGCATTTTACATGATCCTGATAATAATATGGGAAATGGTATATAAATTAGGGGTGGACATACTTAAGATATGGAAAGTCTATACATTTCCATCTCCTGTAGATGTAGCCAAAACTTTAGCTACCCTTATTGGTGATAATACTCTTGCGGTGGCAATTGCTGTGAGTCTAAGAAGGCTTGTGATAGGATATTTTATATCATTGGTTATAGGCGTTACTATGGGGCTTTTGGTTGTAAAATTCAAGTATCTTGATGAGAACTTTAGTCCCTTAATACTTGGAATGCAGACTCTTCCAAGTATATGCTGGGTGCCTTTTGCAATTCTCTGGTATGGATTAAATGAAAATGCCATACTATTTGTGGTTATAATCGGCTCAACTTTTGCCATAGCTATAGCTACGGAGTCCGGTATTAAAAATATAAATCCCCTTTATTTAAAAGCTGCAAGGACTATGGGGGCTAAAGGTAGGAATTTGTACACAAATGTAATATTTCCGGCAGCATTGCCATCAGTTATTTCAGGTATGAAGCAGGGGTGGTCTTTTGCATGGAGGGCACTTATGTCAGCTGAGATGATGTCTGCAACAAAAGGATTGGGGCAGGTACTTATGGTAGGAAGAGATTTAGCTGATATAAGTCAGGTAATGGCAGTTATGATTGTAATACTTGTGCTGGGGTTACTTTTTGATAAGCTTGTGTTTGGAAAACTTGAAAAAAATATTAGATATAAATGCGGGCTGGATATTAAAGTCTGAGAATTTCAGACTTTGAAATTATTAAATAAATTGTGTTATGTATACAAGGAGGAATATTTTAAATGGATCATTTGGACAGGTTAGAAGCTGAAAGTATTTATATTTTTAGAGAAGCATATAAGAAATTAGGAAAACTTGGAATGTTATGGTCAATAGGAAAAGATTCTACGGTGATGCTCTGGCTGGCTCAAAAAGCATTTTTTGGCAATTGTCCATTTCCGCTTATTCACGTTGATACTACATTCAAGATGCCGGAGATGATAAAATTCAGGGATGAAATAGCAAAAAAGTATAATTTGAATTTAATAGTTCATACCAATACTGAAGCATTACGGGAAGGAATGGGTCCTGAGAAAGGAAGGCTTGTTTGTTGTAAGGCATTGAAGACGGAAGGACTTCAACAGGTAGTTGATAAATACAAATTTGATGGACTTATCGTAGGAATAAGAAGGGATGAAGAAGGTTCCCGTTCTAAAGAGAGAGTATTTAGTGAGAGGAATGCAGAGTCAAAATGGAATTATACAGATCAACCACCTGAACTGTGGGATCAATTTAAAACTGATTTTAGAAAGGGCAATCATATAAGAGTACACCCCATTATAAATTGGACCGAGCTGGATATCTGGGAATATATAAGAAGAGAAAATATTCCTGTAGTAAGTTTATACTTTGCTAAAAATGGCAAAAGATATAGAAGTCTTGGATGTAAACCATGCACTAACCCTATAGAATCAAATGCCGTTACATTAGATGATATAATAGAAGAACTTAAAAATACCAATGATACTGAAAGATCTGGAAGGGCTCAGGACAAGGAAGATGCCCATGCACTTGAGAAACTGAGAAAAGATGGATATATGTAGGCAATTTGCAATTCACAATTGGCAGTTCACATTTATATGGAGACGCAGATTGAATAAGAGGAGGTCTTAAATTAAATGGCTAAAGATAGAGAAAATTTAAATATAGTTGTTGTTGGGCATGTTGATCATGGTAAATCAACTTTAATAGGAAGGTTGCTTTATGATACTGGATCCCTTCCAGAAGGTGAAATTGAGAAAGTAAAAAGGATATCTGAGGAAAATGGAAAAAGGTTTGAATATGCATATTTACTTGATGCCTTTGAAGAAGAACAAAAACAGGGCATAACTATAGATATAACCATGCTTCAGTTTTTTACCAAGAAAAGGGATTATGTTATTATAGATGCTCCAGGACATAAGGAATTTTTGAAAAACATGATATCAGGAGCAGCTAGTGCAGAAGCTGCTATTTTGGTTATAGATGCTAAAGAAGGAGTTCAGGAGCAGTCCAAGAGACATGGGTATATATTGTCACTTCTTGGAATTAAAAAAGTATTTGTAGCCATAAATAAAATGGATTTAGTGGATTATTCAGAAGATAGATTTAATGAAGTTCAAGGGGAATTCAATGAGTTTTTAAATAATATAAATATATATCCAGAGGGGTATATACCAATCTCGGCTGCCAATGGGGAGAACGTAGCAAATAAATCAGAAAAAATGCCATGGTATAATGGACAAAATATTTTGGAGAGTATGGACAGTATAGAAAAGGATAGGGGAATTGAAGAAAAAGAACTTAGATTCCCAATTCAGGATGTGTATAAGTTTGATAATAGAAGAATTATAGCAGGTAGAATTGAATCCGGCACCCTAAAAAAAGGTGATGAAATTGTAATTTACCCTTCAGGAAAAACAACAAAAGTAAGATCTGTTGAAGCATGGCAGCAGCGTGATATGGTAGACACAGTAACTGCTGGAATGTCTGTAGGTATTACTTTGGAAAATGAATTTTATAATAAAAGAGGAGAGTTTATATGTCATAAAGATGTTCCTGTTACTGTTGGAAATGTTTTTAATGCAAATGTATTTTGGCTTGGAAATAATAATCTGGTAAAAGATAAAATATATAAACTAAAAATTGAAACTCAGGAAGCGGAGTTTAAGATAATATCAATAAATAAGATAACTGATGCAGCCACACTGGACAGCGATGATCGTAATTTTATAAAGAAAAATGATGTAGCTGAAGTCACAATAAAGACAACAAAATCGATCTGCTTCGATAAATTCAGTGAACTTCAATCCACTGGAAGATTTGTAATAATAGACGGCTATGATATAAGCGGCGGTGGAATTATTTCAGATGTAGAAGATTCACTTAAGAGGGAGATAAAAGGAGTAAAAAGCAAGAATATATCCATAAGAAAAAGACTTGTATCGAGGAGAGACAGAGAAAAAAATTTGGGACAGAGCGGCAGGGTTATATGGCTCACAGGACTTCCTGGCTGTGGCAAGAATGAAATAGCAGTTAAGCTTGAGAAAAGATTTATAGATTTGGGAAAAAAGGTGTATTATCTTGATTCCTCCCATTTAAGATTTGGACTCAGCTCAGATCTTACATTTAAATCTGAAGATGCCCATGAACAAACCAGGAGGATTGCAGAAGTGGCAAATTTATTTGCAGATAGTGGGATGATAACTATAGTAACCTCTGTAAGCAGATTTAAAGAAGACAGGCAGTATGCTAAAAGCATAATTGGAGAAAAAAGTTATGTTGAGATATTTATAGATGCAGATAAAGAGGTGTGCAGGAAAAGGAATCCTTTTGTTTTCAATGAAGATAGTGATTCTGTATTTGAATATGAAAGATCTGAATATCCTATTATAACACTTTATATAGATAAATCGGGATTTAATTCTGATACAAAAGTTGAGAATATAATAAATATGTTGGGATATATATAGATTTTAAAAACATGGACATGGATTTGTATAAAAAATCAAATTCATATCTATGTTTTTTATTGTGTGGACATATAAGTATAAGGACTAAAGATCTTATAGTAAAACTTTATGTTGACAATGTGAAAAAAGAAGTATAATATATAAAACAAGTTAATTGTTAAAGCTTATGAGAAGAAAGAGTAAATAGAGGAATTTAGTTTAAGCGAACCTGGGATAGTGTGAGCCAGATACTGTAGCCTGTATTGAATGGGTCTTTGAAGTGCCATGCGAAATTAATAGTAGCAGCAGTCGGTGGTCTACCGTTAAAAGGACAGGGTATCGAGTAAAATCTGTACCTTGATGAGATAGTTTATATTTAGGTGGTATAACGAAATTTTGCATTTCGTCCTTTAGGATGGAGTGTTTTTTTATTTTATAAAATTCTACGGGTATAAACTAATATGGGTGGCACCGCGGTCATTTCGTCCCAATTTAAGGATGAAATGACCTTTTTTGTATTGAATTTTAAATTAGAACCAAAATTAAAAGAGGTGATAATATGATAAGTTTGTCTGAAAAAGAATTTTATAATTATAGGAACTTAAAAAAGAAGTTTCCTATATTTATGAAAATCAATGGAGATGAAATTACTCCAATAGGTATTTACTATAATTTAAATGGAAAAAACAAGTTCTTGCTGGAGAGCATATATTCTGAAAATGAAATAGGAAGGTATTCTTTTGCTGGTGTGGATCCTTATATGAAAATAAAAAGTTATGGAAATAACATATCTGTAGAAGATAAGAATGGATTAAAAAATGTAAATGGAAAAGTACTTGATTATATAAAAAAATATCTGAATATGCCATATGAAACATTTGGACTTTCAATACCATTTACAGGAGGGGGCGTAGGCTATGTAGGCTATGATGTGATAAGGCAGTATGAAAAATTACCTTGTGAAAATAAAGATGAGCTTGAAACACCAGAATCTTATATAATGTTCTATAAAAAGTTTATCTGCTATGATCACTTCAAACATGAAATCTATTTGATTTACAATGTTACAGAAGATGATGACACAAATTATCATGAAGTGCAGGTGCAATTGGAGCAGCTGGAAAATGTGATAATGAAAGGTAACGGGATGCACCAACTTGAAGAAAAAAATTATAAAAAAGATGTTACTTCCAATATAACAAGAGGAAAGTACAAAAGTATGGTAGAAAAGGCAAGGGAATATATAAAGGCAGGTGATATATTTCAGGTGGTTTTATCTCAAAGGCTTAAATCAAAAAATACTTCAGACCCATTTGATGTATATAGAAGGCTCAGAACAAAAAATCCATCCCCATATTTATTTTATATTGATTTTGGAGAATTTAAAATAGCCGGTTCATCACCGGAAAGTCTTGTATCGGTAAAAGATAGAAAAGTAGTTACCAATCCCATAGCAGGTACAAGGCCAAGGGGTAAAAATGCAGAGGAAGATGTAGAACTTAAAGAGGAATTGCTAAAGGATGAAAAGGAAAGGGCAGAACATGTTATGCTGGTTGATCTGGGGAGAAATGATATAGGCAAAATAAGTGAATTTGGCAGTGTAAAGTTAGATAAGTTTATGGGTGTGGACTTTTATTCACATGTAATGCATATAGTTTCAAAAGTATCAGGCCAGTTAAAAAGCAATTTAAATTATCTGGATGCTTTAATATCCTGCATCCCCGTGGGAACTGTATCAGGTGCTCCCAAGATAAGGGCCATGGAGATAATTGATGAATTGGAAAGTACAAAGAGGGGCATTTATTCCGGGGCAATTGGATATTTTTCATTTAATGGAAATATGGATACCTGTATTGCCATAAGAACCATATTGTTTAAAGGAGATTATGCCTATGTTCAATCCGGTGCAGGCATTGTCTATGATTCTGTTGCCGAGAGTGAATATGAAGAAACATTAAACAAGGCCAGGGCCATGATAGAGGTGATATAGTGATACTTTTAATAGATAATTATGATTCTTTTACCTACAACCTTTACCAGTATATAGGAGAGATATATGAAGATATAAAGGTAATTAGAAACGATGGAATATCTCTGGAAGAAATAGAAAATCTGAATCCTATAGGGATAATACTGTCACCGGGACCGGGTATACCTGAGAATTCAGGTATATGCATAGATACTGTAAAGAAATTTGGAGGACAGATTCCAATACTTGGTATATGCCTTGGACATCAAGCGATAGGGTGCGCTTATGGTGGAAAGGTGATAAGGGCCAGGAACATAATGCATGGAAAGACATCTAAAATAAATATAAAGCAAAATAAAATATTTGAACATTTAAAATATCCTATAAATGTCATGAGATATCATTCCCTTGTAATAGAAAAGAAAAGTTTGCCGGAAGAACTTGTGGTAACTGCCCAGAGTCTTGATGACGGGGAAATAATGGCGATAAAACATAAAAAGTATGAAGTTTACGGACTTCAATTTCATCCGGAGTCCATTCTTACAGAAAATGGGAAGACAATTGTAAAAAATTTTGTGGAGGGGATTTGTTGTGCTGCAGGAAATAATTGAAAAGTTAATAAATGAGGAAGATTTAAAAGAGAAAGAGGCCTATAATGCCATGAATGAAATTATGCTTGGAAAGGCAGCCAATTCTCAAATAGGTGGTTTTTTGATAGCTCTTAGAATGAAGGGTGAAACTTCAGAGGAGATAGCGGGATTTGCAAAGGCCATGAGAGATAATGCAGTGCCTTTAAAACTTCATTCTCATTATGTTATTGATACCTGTGGAACCGGCGGAGATGGGGGAAGAACTTTTAATATATCAACCACAGCTGCAATAGTGGCAGCTGCTGCAGGAGTGAAGGTTGCGAAACATGGCAATAGGGCTGTGTCAAGTAAAAGCGGCAGTGCGGATGTACTTGAAAAACTGGGATTCAATATAAACTTAAAACCGGAAGATGCAAAAAAATGCATTGATGAAAAGGGAATGGCATTTTTATTTGCACAGAGATATCATAGTGCCATGAAAAATGTAGCCGGCCCCAGGAAGGAACTGGGTACAAGAACAGTGTTCAACCTGCTGGGTCCACTTACAAATCCGGCCTTTGTAAAGGGACAGGTACTTGGAATATATGATAAAAATCTTACGCATGTGGTGGCAGAAGTGCTTATGAATTTAGAATGTGAAAGAGCCATGGTGGTTTGTGGAGAAGATGGGCTTGATGAGATAAGCACTACATCCAGAACTTATGTAAGTGAACTTAAAAATGGAGAAATATTGGATTATACAATAAATCCGGAAGACTTTGAAATGAATTTGTCCAGTATTTCTGACATAGCAGGTGGTACAGTTTATGAAAATGCACAGTCCATACTTGAAATCCTTCAAGGCAATAAAGGACCAAAAAGGGATATTGTGCTTATAAACAGCGGTGCGGCTCTTTATGTGGGAAAGGCCTGCGAAAGCATGGCAGAGGGAATAGATATGGCAAAAGAAATTATAGATTCAAAAAAAGCTTATGAAAAGATGAAGGAACTTGTAGATTACAGCAGGAGCATTAATTAAAAATAACTGTACGGAGGAGATGACAGATAAATGATACTGGAAGACATAGTGGCAAAAAAGATACCTCAGATTCAGCAGGAAAAGAAGAACATACCTTTTGAAAGACTTATGGAAAGCTGCAGAGATGCAACTACAAGAGATTTTAAAAAATCACTGGATAAAAAGAAAATATCAATTATTGCAGAAATAAAAAAAGCATCCCCTTCAAGAGGGACTATATTAGAAGATTTTGACGCTGTAAAAATAGCAGAAATATATGAAAATATGAATGTAGATGCGGTATCCGTGCTTACTGAAAAAAATTTTTTCCAAGGTAGGGATTCATATATAAAGGAAGTTAAAAAAGTAAATTCAAAACCTGTTTTGAGAAAAGATTTTATAGTTGATCCATACCAAATATATCAATCAAAAGCCATAGGTGCAGATGCTGTCCTGCTTATAACTGCTATTTTAAAGAATAAATTGAAGCAATATTATGATCTGGCAAAAAAAATTGAGCTTCAATGTCTGGTGGAAGTGCATAATAGGGAGGAACTTGAAATTGCTCTGGAAGCTCGATGTGATGTTCTAGGCATAAATAATAGAAACCTAAGGGATTTTACAGAGAATCTGAAGAATACGGAAAAACTTATAAAAAATGTACCTTTGGAGATTACTGTAGTATCTGAAAGCGCAATAAAAAATACGGAAGATGTAAAATATCTGGAAAGCCTTGGCGTAAATGCAGTTCTAATAGGAGAAACATTTATGAGAAATATAACAAATGTGTCCATGTTAAATGAATTTGTAGAAAGTGTAAAGGCATGAAATTTTAGAGGAGGTGCTCTGTGACTTTAGTAAAGGTGTGCGGAATAAGAAGAATTGAGGATATAGAATTTTTAAATAAATTGCTTCCGGACTATGCAGGTTTTGTGTTCTGTAAAAGTAAAAGAAAGGTAACCCCCAATGAGGCAGGAGATCTTATAAAAAGATTGGACAGCAGAATTAAAAAGGTGGGAGTTTTTAATGATAATGATTTTGAGGAAGTAGTTCATACAGCTGAAAATTTGAAACTGGACATAGTTCAGCTTCACGGCAGTGAAGATGAAAAATACGTTAAAAATTTATACAGGTTTAAAATATGGAAAACTGTAAATGTTGATGTAAGTCATGTTTCAAAAATAAATATTCAGGATGAAATATATGACATATGCAGTTGGAATGTTGAAGCTGTACTTTTGGACAGCAGTGTAAAAGGTAAAAGTGGAGGCACTGGTATAAATTTCAACTGGAATGTTTTAAAGGATTTGGACATAAACAAAAAACTTGTTCTGGCAGGAGGGCTGAATTCAAAAAATATCATTGAAGCCATAAAAATTGTAACACCTGATGTGGTGGATGTATCAGGCGGTGTTGAGGAGAATGAGATTAAGAGTTTTGAAAAAATGAAAAATTTCATACAGAAAGTGAGGAATTTATAATGGATGGAAGATTTGGAAAGTTTGGAGGACAGTATGTACCTGAAACTGTAATGAATGCAGTTATAGAATTGGACAGAGAATTTAATGAGGCCATAAAAGATGAAAAATTTGTGGAGGAATATAAATATTATCTCAAGGAATATGTGGGAAGAGAAAATCCACTATATTTTGCTGAAAATATGACAAAAAAACTGGGCGGGGCAAAAATATATCTTAAAAGAGAAGATTTAAATCATACGGGAGCACATAAAATAAACAATGCCTTGGGACAGGTACTTCTTGCCAGGAGAATGGGTAAAAAAAGAGTAATAGCTGAAACAGGGGCGGGGCAGCATGGAGTGGCAACTGCAACGGCTGCTGCCATATTTGGCATGAAATGCGAGATATTTATGGGCGAAGAGGATATAAGAAGACAGGCTCTTAATGTATTCAAGATGAAAATACTGGGGGCTAAAGTTACTTCTGTGACTACAGGAACAGGGACACTAAAGGATGCAGTAAATGAAGCCATGAGAAACTGGGTTTCAAATATACAAGATACTTTTTATGTAATAGGATCCGTGATGGGACCCCATCCATATCCTACGATGGTGAGGGACTTTCAAAGAGTTATTGGAGATGAAGCCAGGAGACAGATTTTAGAAAAAGAAGGAAGACTGCCTGATTATATTATAGCCTGTGTAGGTGGTGGAAGTAATTCCATGGGTATTTTTTATCCTTTTGTAGAAGATGCTTCTGTAAACTTGGTGGGGGTGGAAGCTGCAGGAAAAGGGCTTGATACAGAGAAACATGCAGCCACCATAGAAAAAGGATCTGTTGGAGTAATTCACGGGATGATGACCTATGTGCTTCAAGATGAAGATGGACAGATACTACCAGCTTATTCCATATCTGCAGGACTTGATTATCCTGGGGTTGGACCTGAACATGCTTATTACAACGATGTAAAAAGGGCAACTTATAAATCTGCAACAGACGGGGAGGCAGTAGAAGCATTTAATTATTTGTCAAAAGTGGAGGGGATAATTCCTGCCCTTGAAAGTGCCCATGCAGTGGCTTATACCATGAAATTGGCTCCAGAACTGGACAAAGACAAAATAATCATCGTAAATTTGTCAGGAAGAGGAGATAAAGATATAAATACTATAGCAGCTATAATGGGGGTGGAGTTATAATGAACAGAATAGATTTGAAATTTACGGAATTAAAAGGAAAAAGGGAAAAGGCATTGATACCTTTTATAACAGCAGGAGATCCGGATCTGGACACTACACTGGAAATAGTTCTTGCCATGGAAAAGGCAGGGGCGGATGTAATAGAACTGGGCATACCTTATTCAGATCCACTGGCAGATGGTGTTACTATACAGGCATCTTCAAACAGGGCACTTAAAAATGGAGTTAAGATATTTAAAATAATGGATATAGTAGAAAAAATAAGGAAAAAAACTCAGGTCCCATTGGTATATCTTGTCTATTACAGTTCCATATTCAGATATGGAATGGAGAAGTTTATAAAAGAATGCAGCAGATGTGGCATAGATGGCCTCATAATACCGGATCTTCCCATTGAGGAGAGAAAAGACATCATAATAATTGGAGAAAAATATGGAGTTTATCTTATTCCACTGGTGGCGCCTACATCAAAGGATAGAATAGAAAAGATAGTCAGGGGAGGAAGAGGATTTGTATATTGTGTTTCCGTAAATGGGGTTACAGGTGCAAGGAATGCTATAAATACCGATATAAAAGAATATATGAAGGTTGTTTTAAGTTATACAGATGTACCCAAGGCACTTGGATTTGGAATATCTTCAGCATCTATGGTAGCAAAATTCAAACCATATTGTGAAGGGATAATTATAGGCAGTGCATTAATTGAAAGAATCGCAAGGGGAAAAAATAAAGAGGATATAATAGACAGCGTGGAAAGATTTATTAAAGAATTAAAAGATGCACTAAAATAGAAAAATATGAGCATGGATTTGTACAAGAATCAAATCCATGCTGGTATTTTTTATTTCTCAACCATAAATATTGAGGATACAGGCTGCTGTCCATTTGAATAAGCTGGCTTATTTATAATACCGTCTTTGTAATACATGGTGGAGGAACTGCCGCCATCCAGGGCAGCTGCAGTATAAGCACCCTCTTTAATCAAAAGCTGCTGTAGCTTAAACAAGGAGATACCTATGGAATTGGTATTTCTGCCGTCTATTACAACCATAATCACTGTTCCATCTTTTTTCTGGGCAATGGCAGTCCTCGGATTTATTTCCCACATTGTATTTTTGGATAATAGCGGTTTACCATTTTCAATAAGTGGCAGTGAGGAATTTACAGCACAAAGGGCTTTATTTTTTTCAGCAAGTTCACTTGTGGTTTTGTTGTTTTTTAAAAGTTCTTTGGTATAACCTACTTTAATGGTGGATGGATCTTTTATAATCAGCATTTTACCATTGAAGCTTCTTTTTAAATAAAAATCTTAGAATCAGTATTAAAATAGCAAACATACTTCCAATTATTGAGGAGTATAATATAAATTTAAAAACAGATAAGATAAGCATTGTAAATTTACTCTTTAACCTTTCTTTTTATCTAGAATTTGCTTTAACTTGTCAATTTCATCTTCAGATAACTTGCTTTCATTTATAAAATTCTCCAGCATTAAATTTAAAGAACCGTTGAATACTCGTCTTAAAAAAGATTCACTTTCTGCTTTTACACATTGACTTTCAGGAACAATTGCAAAATAGTTATATGTTTTATTATCATTTTCATCCACTTCATAATCTATTATTCCTTTTTTTAAAAGTCTGTTTATCAAAGTTGTTGTGGTATTGGGTTTCCAATCCGCTGCCTCTGATATTTTTTGTACTATATCATTTGCAGTGCAGTATTTATTTGCCCATACTATTTTCATAACCTGCCACTCTGAATCCGATATTTTAGGTATTTTCATATTAATCATCTCCTATTACAGTTGTAATAGGAGATTGTAAAGCATTTTATAAAGAATAAGCATATTTTTGCTTTTCACATAAAGATATAGTCATTTCCCAAAAGTTGGGTAAAAAAACTGTATTTTATAAAAGAATTTTTATATGTTATACATATGATAACTATAAAGAGGTGATTTTGAGCATGTCTTATGTGAAGACACAGATTATGTGTATGAAAAGTCTTACTGTAACAGATTTTAAATCTAAAGGTAATATAGAAGATGATATTTTGAAAGTTGGTTTTGATGGAAAAAATATTTATAGAAGTTACATGTATTTTAATATAGATAATATACCTAAAAATCAATTTGTAGATTTTGTCTATTTATATGTATATTTAAGTAAAATTGATACTGAACATTCCAAAACAACTTTTTATATACAACCACTTCAAGAGGATTTTGATAAATATACTACATTTGAAAATCAGCCACAATATTGTAATAGACAGATTAAATTTGAAGTGAATAGGAATTCTAATGCATTGATGCGCGTAGATATGACCCACATATTTAATGAATGGAATAGCGGACATATAAAAAATAAAGGCATAATTATAAAATCAGGTGAAAAGAAAAAATCACTTGGAAATTTTGCCTCAAGTCTCATTTATGATTATGAATTTATTCCTAAGTTGATGATTGGTATTCCAGAATTAAATCATAATTATTTTCAAGGAATTGTAGATATTATAGAAAAACATTGTAAGTTGGAATTTTATAAAATTAAGAGTTCTCCTCCAATAAGCGTAGAACGTATTATTCAAGGAACATTTTTTATTGATAACATAGGTAATACTGAGGTTAAAGCCATCGTTGAGGTGAGTTGTGATTTGTGCAATTGGATTAAAGACGAGGGAGTGATAGTTAATGCCAATAGTTCTGAAATTTTAATAGCAAAATATTATGGAAAATATTACAGAGTAAGATTTGAGTGTTTAGAATATGCTTCTGTGAACCTAAAATTTATATATCAAGTTTATAGATAGATGAAAAACAAGATAAAATCACAATTGAACAATAAAGGAATAGTATATTATTAGGTCTAAAAAAATTTAACTGTATTATTCTAAAGTTAAAATGGAGATGAAAATTTATGCCTAATAATTTAGTATTTAATAGGGTGGCTGAGCAATTAAAAACCCAATTATATGCGTATAATGCAAGTGCAAATCAAGCTGAGGCTTTAACAGTAGATAATTCAGGTAATTTATTGGTAGCTGGGACAGTGGATGTAGGAAACACGGTAACTGTAACGGGGACAGTGGATGTAGGAAACACGGTAACTGTAACGGGAACAGTGGATGTAGGAAATACGGTAACTGTAACGGGGACGGTGGATGTAGGAAATACAGTAACTGTAACGGGAACAGTGGATGTAGGAAATACGGTAACTGTAACAGGGACAGTGGATGTAGGAAATACGGTAACTGTAACAGGAATAGTAGATGTAGGAAACACAGTAACTGTAACAGGAACAGTGAATTCAATAACTGAGGGAGTTTTGTTTACCACGGATAATATTACTCAAACTACGGGTACTGGTGCAAATTCAGTACTGCAGGAAGATACTTCACAGCAAAAGGTATACTCTTATTATATTAAGAATAATGATACTACAAATACTCTTACAGTTGCACTTCAGATTTCCCCAACTAGCAATCCAAGTTATTTTATTAATGATGCTACTGGTCTTGTTACCGTTGGTACAAATACTGCGACAGTTCTAACTGCACAGTATTATTTGCAATATACAAGACTTTATTATGATACTGGAGCCAATACTGCTGATTTTGAAGCATATTATAATGCAAGTGTTTAATATAAAGATGCTGTCCTTTGGGACGGCATCATATTAATATAGCTCTGTAAAAGGAGGTTATAATGTGTCAATAAGTTTATGTATGATAGCTAAAAATGAAGAAAATGTATTAGGCAGATGTCTTGAAAGTGTAAAATATCTTGTAGATGAAATTATAATTGTAGATACAGGCTCTACAGATTCTACGGTTAAAATTGCAGAAAAATATGGAGCAAGGATTTTTTATTATAAATGGGATAATAGCTTCAGCAATGCCAGAAATTGTTCTTTAGAAAAAGCCACTAAAGATTGGATTCTTATAATGGATGCAGATGATGAGTTTGAAAAAAAAGATAGGGATAAATTGCTTAAATTGGTTAATGATAAAGATAATCATACCGATATATATTTTCTACAAACCTTGAGTTATTCTGGCGATAAACCTGCTTATGAGAATATTACCATGAATTTAAATATAAGACTTATAAGAAATGGAAAAGGGTATAAATTTATAGGAAATGTACATGAACAAATAGTGCCCCCTCCGAATCATAGTAACAATTCACAGAATATAAAAATTGAAAATATAAGATTTTATCATTATGGATATTTAAATGAAATTATAAAAGCTAAAAATAAAAGAAAAAGAAATATGGATTTAATTAAAAAAAATTTGGATAAAAACTCCAATAACTCATTTATGTTGTTTAACATGGGTAACGAATATTATGCCATGTCACAATATAAAGAGGCATTGGAATACTATATGAAAAGTTATGAAAACTTTGTTCCACAAGAGGGGTTTAGTTCTAAATTAGTATTAAGATTGGTTTCATGTAATCAAATATTGAGAAATTATGAAATGGAATATAAATTTATTGATGAGGGATTAAAGTATTATCCCAATTTTACAGATTTGGAATTTATAAGAGCTAATACTCTCATGGGTGAAGGTAAATATTTATCAGCCATAAATTCATTGGAAAAATGTATTCAGATGGGTGAGCCTCCTGTTGAGATAAATGAATTAGTTGGTGTAGGATCTTATAAAACTTATTATGTCTTATCTAATATATATTTTAATTTAAAGGAGTACGATAGGGCCCTATATTATTGTGATAAGGTATTAAAGTCAAATCCTCAATATATTAAATCATATTCCAAACTTGTCCAGATAATGGGTGCTAAAAAATTTTCAATAGATAAAATGAAAGAAAAATTTGACAGATATCTCGATGAAAATGCAAATGAAGGTTTGTATTTATATTTATCAGATATATTTTATAGCCAAAACAGATTTGATATTGCTTATGATTATGCAGAAAAAGCAGAAAAGACATGTAAAGATAGATCCAATATATCAAAAATATACTACTATAAAGGGATTTGTTTATTTTACCAAAAAAAATTTAATGAGGCATACAGTTTTTTTGAAAAGATTACTGAAAAAAATTTTATTGATCAAAACTTTTATTATAGCATGCTTTGCAGTACCTTTGATAATAATATTTCAACTAAAAATATATTAATTGACAATCCTAAAGACATTCCTGACAATAGAAAGTATTTGGTATATATGAAATTTAAAGATTTAATTGAAGGAAAAAAGTGCACACCATTAGCAAAGGATATAGAATCATCTGGAAAATTTTCAGGCGCCATATTTAATTTATTATCTATTTTGTTAAAGATAAATTATTTTGATGAATTCGAAAGTGGGCTTCAGCTTTTAAATTTGATTGAGGATGATAATGTGCTATTATATCTGGCAAAATTGTACTATAAAAATGGATATATGAGTCTTGCATATAAGGAATTTTTAAGATCCATAAAGATATATGATAAAATTGATGTGGAAGGACTTGAAATGATGAAGCAGGCACTGTATTTTAATAATTTGAGATGTTGATTTTCATAAAAAACAAGGAGAGGTAAATAATCTCTCCTATTTAAAATAATAGTAAAGTGGCAGCTGTGACAGGGACTAAAATCATTGCAGTTTTAAGTATGGGCATTGGAACTCTTCTAGTAAATTTGGCACCTATATAAGAGCCTATCATTGTACCCATTACCACTTCAATAAGTAAATGTATATTTAAATATCCCAAATGATAATATCCGGCTCCGCCGGCTAAGGCTATAGGAATAATCACCATCATGGTAGTTCCGGCAGATTCACGTATTGACATTCCAAGTATGAACATGAGTCCAATTTGAATAAATGAAGCAGAACCTATGCCGCACATACCTGAAATAACACCGGTAACCAAACCTATTCCACCAGATAATAACCAGAACTTTATTCCGACAGGTAGGGGGTTAGATTGAATACCGCTAGAATGCCGATGTTCAATTATAAACATACGAAGCCACAAAACTATTGCAGACAGGTATAACATTCCTGAAGTCAGCCATTTTAAATCACCTGCTGATATAAAATATGAGAAATTGGAGCTAGTCCATGCACCTATTGCACCAAATAATCCTACTACAATTCCAACTTTTAATATAATATTTCCCTCTCTATAATGGCTAATGGATCCTGACAAAGAAGAGAAGATCATTGCTGCAAGAGCAGTTCCAAGGGATGTATGAATTGGGTAATGAAAAATTACAGTTAAAATGGATATTATAAATCCAGAGCCACCAGCCCCTACAAACCCCAATAGCACTCCGGTTATAAACATGACAAGTATAATTTGTACTACCAATTTAAGTTCCTTCTTTCTTATGAGACATATTTTATGTAATGATTTAAAGTATTTAATAATATTTGCATTATATCATGTTTTAGACATAATATTAAATTATAGATTTCTATAGATTTATTGTTTATGTATAAAAAAAACAGGCCTTTTTTAATGATTTTTTAAAGTTAATTTAGCTGAATACGATATTTAAGTAGTGTTCTTTTTTATGGGAGGGTTATAGGTGTATGATTGAATGGTATAAACATCCATGGAGTGAGATAGTAAAGGAACTGAATAGCAATACATATTATGGACTGGATGAAGAACAAATAGAATCACTTAGAGAAAAGTATGGAGAAAATAAAATTGTTATGCCAGATACTAAGGGTTTATTTTATCTTGCATTTATACAGTTTAAGGAAGCATGGATATTGTTGTTGATTTTTTGCACAATTTTATTTATATATTTAGGTATATATAGTTATGGAATTATATCCTTGGTTATTGCACTTTTAAATATTTTTTTAATAGCTCTGGAGCAATACAAAGTGGAGAGAAATATAAAGGAATTACGAAAGCTAAATTTGGGAATGGCAAGGGTTATAAGAGATGGACGAACTTTGAGGATACCATCTGAGGAACTTGTAGTAGGTGACATAGTTATAGTTGGACAGGGTGAGGGAATACCTGCGGACATGAGGGTTATTGAAAGTAATGATTTAAAAATAGATGAATGTTCTGTTACAGGGGAAAATTTTATAGTGGAAAAATATGAATTCAAAATAGACGATAGAGAGCTGTCTCTTTCAGATATGAAAAATATACTTTTCAAGTCATCTTCGGTGGCTGAAGGTGATGGCACAGGTATAGTTATAGCAGTGGGGATGAACACTCAGGTGTCTAATATAGTAAAACTTCTACTTAAAGGCGAAAGGAAAAGAGAGTCTTTTGGGTTCAGAATTCATAGGGTTGTCAACGCCTTCAGCATTTTTTTGGTTGGTTGTTTTTCAATTATTGGATTTATATTGAAATTTACTTTTCACAAAAGT
Organism: Clostridium moutaii; assembly: GCF_041205085.1. Taxonomy (NCBI): domain Bacteria; kingdom Bacillati; phylum Bacillota; class Clostridia; order Eubacteriales; family Clostridiaceae; genus Clostridium; species Clostridium moutaii. The sequence goes on along the minus strand of NZ_JBGEWD010000001.1, from coordinate 383,073 downwards.
TTTTATTATAGTTTAAAAACAGGATCCGTTATATTTTTGAGCACTATTCCCCAGGCAATGATTATTATAATTTTGCTTATAGGAGCTATTTTACTGAAAAAATTCAAGAAAGCAAATATAACTTTTAAAGATTTGTCCAGTATAGAAAAATTTTCGAAAGTTTCAGCTGTTTGTACGGATAAAGTGGGAGCCTTTTCTAAAAATAAAATGAAAGTCATGAAAGCTTATGGGAGCAACGGGCTTATTGATATAAATGAAGAAGCTTTAAAAGATGGTATAAATGAAAGCTTGTATAGAATGATGAATATAGGGCTTTTATGTAGTGACGAAAAATCTGCAAAAACGAATGAAGAGAATTCTGTAAAAAACTTGGTGGAGTCATCTTTGGTAGGATTTGGTGCCCAAAATGGAATTTATAAAAAGGAATTGGATAAAAAATATAATAGGATATTTAAAATCTTATTTGACGGTGAAAGACGTATAATGACTACTGTAAACAAGGTAGACAAGAAATATAGGGCTCACGTAAAAGGGGCAACTGATTCCATTATAAATAGATGTACTCATATATTGAAAAATGGTTTGGAAGTGGAAATAACAGAGGAAGATATAAAATCCATAAGAGATGCAGATATTAGTATGTCCAATGAATGTCTATATGTAGTGGGGTTTGCCTATAGAAATTTTAATTATGAGCCAAGCATTAAAGAAAATATCGAAAGTAATCTGGTTTTTGTAGGCTTAATTGGTTTTGACAATATGTTAAAGGAAAATGCATCAAATTCTATAAAAAAGGCTCTAGCTCTTTCAATTAAGCCTATTATTATTACAGATGACAATAAACTTACGGCTTTAGCAATAGGAAAGAAAATAAATATAATATCCAGGCTTCAGCAGATAGTTTCCGGTGTGGAAATGGATAATATGACAGAAGAGGAATTTAGTCGTATTGGAGAAAAGGTCAGCTTTTTTTCTAGAATAAGCTCCCAGCATAAAGTAAATATAATAAAAGCATTAAAAAGTTATGGGTACATAACAGCTATAACAGGATGGAAACTTACAGATTTGCCTGCACTTAAAATATCGAATGTAGGAATAACAAACACTAAGAGTAAAATAGTTAGGAAATTGTGTGACATATTTGTTAAAAATATGGATTTTATGAACTTGTTAAATACCATAGAAAATTCCAGAAAAATTATGAATATGATTGAAAAGATAATTGTCTATATTATAAGCTGTTGTGTGGGGTTAACAGTATTTTTAATGATGAATGTTCTATTTGATTTAGATATTTCCGGCAATATTATTATAGAATCTATTTGGTTTAACAGTGTTATTATGTTTTTGTCAGCCCTGGCCCTAATGTACCAATGTGAAGATGAAGAAGGAGATTATGTATCATCTGTAATTGATAAAAGCATAATAGTGGAAAATTCGAGTTTTGTTTTATTTGGTGGATTTTTAATGGGAACTCTATCATTTATATCTCTTTATATATCAAATTTGTGGAAAAGTGAATTTCCATTTTTGACTTCTATCTCAATCTTAAATATCTGTGCTGCATTGTTTGTGTATAGTTTTTCTGATATAAAGTTTTTTAAAAACAAATTTTCAACTACAATTGTAATTATAAATATTATTATACAATTGCTTGCAATTTTTATTACAAGCAAATTCCTGATTTTATTTAATTTAGGCTATTGGAAGATATTTTTTGTGTGTATTGCATTGTGGCTTGTTTTTTGTATATCTTATAAATTCCATAAAAATCAATATGTTTAATATAGTGTTTTTGGGCAAATATAAATAATATCAGACTGGTTTATGTGCAATGAGTGTAATTATGATTATCCAGGAGGTATTACCCATAGACTATGAAAAGGCCATTGGTGTTTTATTCTATATCTCTATCTTTAGGATGTTTATTTGCCTTGTTATTTTTAGACAACATTGCGGCAGCTATATTGATAGCTGCTTTTTTTCTTATAATATTGTTTTTTACATTGGAAATTAAATTTTTTATGGTGAATGTCCTGTTCTTTCTTTTTGGAGTATTTAGTTTTTATCTGTATTTTAATATAAATGTACAAAGTCCTGTTCAGGTTAGAATTTTAGAGAAAAAAAACTATTATTTTATAGGAAATTTCAAAGGAAGGGAAATTATATTAAAGGGTAAAACAGAGGGACTTCAAGAAGGGCAGAAAATAAAAGCATATGGAAAATTTCAAAAAGAATTTAATATAGGAAGCGGGGTGATTGGAAGTTATAATTTAACTGAATATAAATACTATAAAAAGGATTTTATATATTATTCACATGAACTCAAGAATAATATTTATGAAAAGTTCAGGAAAATAATTGGAGAAGATAAAGCCGCCCTTGTTATGGCCTTATGCTATGGAGAAACTGATTATATTAGTCAAGAGCAGATGAGTGAGTTCCAGAAGCTGGGAATAATTCATGCTGTAAGCGTTTCTGGATTCCATATGGTTATAATTTATGAAGTACTGGAGTATATGGCAGGATTAAAAATAGCCATAATTGTATCTTTATTTTATGTATTTTTTACAGGTATGGCAGCAGCAACTATGAGATCCTTTATAATGATACTCATATTTAAATTGTCAAAAGTATTTTTTAAAGAATATGATAGTATATCTTCTTTAAGCTTGTCAGCTCTTATTTTAATGGCATTTAAACCTTATTATGTAGTAAATCTAGGATTTGATCTTTCTTTTTTGGCAACCCTTGGTATACTTTTATATAATAAAAAAATATATAGAAAGCTGTATAAACTTCCTGAAAAGCTAGCCAGCAGTATAAGTCTAACTTTTAGTTCTCAAGTTTTTTCATTGCCATATATAGCTTTTACAATCCAAAATTTTAGTTATGGATTTATTTTGGGAAACTTATTTTTGATTCCATTGTTTTCAATAATAATTGTACTTGGAAATGCAGCCTTGTGTTCATATCATATAGAAATATTATTTAAATATATATGCGCAATTATTAATCTGGTCTTTACTGTAATAGAAGGGGCAAGTATCATTGCACTAAAATTATGCCCTGAAGTAGTATATTTAAGGTATAGGGATGGATTGATGATTATTGCAGTATTTATTAGTTTCGTTATGTATAAGAAGGGATATAAAAAATTTAAATATATTCCGGCTGCATGTGTAATTTTAATGGTACTTCAAGGATATTCCCTTTTTACAAGTATAACTTTTGTAAGCAAAAATAGTGGAGAAGCTGTTGTTGTAAAAAAGGGTTTAGATAAAGTTATGATATGCAATTATAATTACTTGGATGTCAATTGGATATCGGATATAAAAGTACAGCAATCAGTGAATAAAATTATAACTAATCCTCATAAAAATTTTGTCTATAATTTAAATACCAGTTCTTATCTAAAAGTAAATGAAACTTTAGAAAACTGTGGAGCTATTACACTTTATACCGGAAATAGGAAGTTTAAATTCTTTACAGATAAAAATAGTAATTCTTATGTTATAATATTTAATATGCTTTTTAAAATTAAATAATTATTAATGTCAAGGTGGAAGTGAGTAAAGGTTGGTAGATATAGTTACTTTTAATAAAAATTTAAAAAATGGACATATAGAAAATTGTTACTTATTTTGCGGCAGTGATGAATTCCTTATAAAGGAAAATATAAAAACATTGATTGGGAAAGTTATAAAACCGGATTTTATTGATTTAAATTATGTAAAATTTGATGGAAGTTCTCTGGAAGACTTTAATACTGTAATAAATGCCTGTGAAACGCTTCCTTTTATGAGTGATAAAAAAGTTGTACTTGTGTACAGAGCTTCTTTCATGGTGGAGGGAGATTACAAGAATAAACTTTCTGGAGAATTTAAAAATATACATAGTTATTTAAAGAATGTACCTGAACATTGTGTTTTAATATTTTATTGTTTATTTAAAAGTAAAAGGGATAAACCTGGTAAAAGGATATATAGTCTGGATAAAGATATATGTGTAGTCAAGGCCGATAAGATAAGAGGATATCAACTGGAAAATAAAGTTCAAGAATTTTTTCACTCCAGGGGAAAGGATATAAAAAAGGTGGATCTCAGGGTGTTTTGCAATCTTATGGATGGAAATAACTTGAGTATAATAGAAAATGAAGTAGAAAAATTATGCTGTTATACTTATGGAAGAGATATAAAAAGAGAAGATATGCAAAAAATGTTTTTGAGCAACAACGAAGAAGATATTTTTGATGTTGTAAATGCCATATCAAATAAGAATTTAAAAGAAGCAGTTCATTTGTTAAATGAACTCATATATGGTGGTATTAAAATAAATTATATTTTGACTATGATAGAGAGGCAATTTAACATTCTGTTTAAAATTAAACTGCTATTAGAAGGTGGAAAACAAAAAGTCGAAATCATGAAGACATTGAATATAAGATCTGAATATGGATATAATATCATGGTTCAGCAGAGTAAGAAGTTTACTTTAAAGCAACTTAAAAGATCTATACAATTATGTTTAAATACAGAAAGGAATATGAAAAGTCTATCTATAGATGAAAGAACTGAATTGGAACTTTTAATAATAAATACCATTGCATAATAAATAACCGGTCATCACCGGTTATTTATTATGCAGTTAATCCATTTAACTTTAAAGTCAACTTAGACTTATCTCTTGATGCTTTATTCTTGTGAATTACACCTTTTGATGCGGCCATATCTAAAGCTCTTATAGCTGCAGTAAAATTAACCTTAGCTTCTTCTACATTTCCATTGTCAATGGATGCTGAGAATTTTTTTATGGTGGTCTTTAATGAAGATTTTATTATCCTATTCCTTAAAGTTTTAGTCTGAATAACTTTTATTCTCTTTTTTGCAGATTTTATATTTGCCATGCTTTCACCCCCTTATTGTTTTTATAGACTTCAATAGCTTTGGGGAAATTTGCTGTTAAGTCATTATATTTAACAAATGCTATTATAGCATTAAATTTTAACCACATCAAGTGCAAATTATACAGCCCATGGACATGAACATATAATGTAATTCACATATTCATTTAAGAGTATATTGTAAAAGATAATAACCAATAATAATAAATAAGGAAATAATATACAAGGAGTGATGGATAAAATGTTTGATGTAAGAACAGACTTAGCAGTAGAGACAAGGGAAAGGTGTCGGAAAGAAAGAGGAGGGGAGGTACCGGGAGTAGAAGTAGAGGAAACTGTAGAAGATGACATAAAGATAACTTGTGTAAAAATAGTAGAAGATATTGGAGAAAAGATTATGGGAAAACCCAAGGGATCATACATAACAGTAGATATGCCAAGACTTACCCATTATGATGGAGAAATTAGAGATAAAGTAAGTAAGGTGGTTGGAAAGGTATTATCCAGCATGATAGATATAGATAAGAGTATGACGGCATTGGTTGTGGGATTGGGGAATTGGAATATAACTCCGGATTCACTGGGACCTAAAGTGGTATCAAAATTAATGGTGACCAGACATTTAAAGCAGCTGGTACCTGATAAGATAGATGAAGGAATAAGGCCTGTGTGTGTCATATCTCCAGGAGTACTTGGACTTACTGGTATTGAGACCAGTGAAATCATAAAGGGAGTTGTAGATAAAGTAAAACCCAATCTGATAATTTGTATAGATTCTCTGGCATCAAGGAAAATGGACAGAGTAAATTCTACAGTGCAAATAGGAAACAGGGGGATATCACCAGGCTCTGGAGTAGGCAATAGAAGAATGGAATTGAGTGAGAAGACTCTGGGAATACCTGTAATAGCCATAGGAGTGCCTACAGTAGTGGATGCGGCTACTATGGCCAGCGATACCATTGATATGGTTTTGGATGAAATGATAGTACAGGCGAAAAAAGGAGAAAAATTTTATCAGATGTTAAAATCCATAGATAAAAATGAAAAACAGCAAATGATAAGAGAACTGCTGGATCCTTATAAAGAAAATATAATGGTTACACCTAAAGATGTGGACCTAGTGGTGGATTCAATTTCAAAAATCATTGCAAATGCCATAAATATTGCCTTGCAACCTGCATTGGATTTAAATGACATAAACACCTTCCTGAATTGATAAGTATAGGGGCGGTAAACTTTACTTCATAATATTATGTATAAAATTTGTAGAAAAGTTCATCCTTTATAATAAGAATTTTGTTATTATTTGGGGGTGACTTTTTTATGAATAGAAAAGCTGTTATAACTGTAGTAATATTTTGTGGTATAATAATCCTTTCTGGTTTTACAATTATAACCGTAGGACTGCCTAAATTTATAAAGGATAAATCTGACTTCAAAATTAATTATACTCCATCACCTTTTGACTTCAGCGTAGATATGGGGAATTATTCACTATCTTTAAACAACAAGATAGGGGATAATTTTAAAAATGGATCTCAAAAAATTGTAAATGTGATAGGTGGGAAAATATATTCTGGAACTTCTTATATAATAGATACAACCCAAGGTGCATTTCAAAATATAGAGAATCGATTTAAGAAATAATGTGCTTTTAACTGCAGGGTGATTATGATATAATTTACTGTAGTTGTTTATTGTGGAGAAATTTCATCAATATTGGAGGAAATAATATGCAGAGTGAAAGACAGAAACATATAAGAAATTTTTCTATAGTTGCCCATATAGATCATGGTAAATCTACTCTTGCAGATAGACTGATTGAAAAAACAGGAACTCTTACTGAAAGAGAGATGAATTCTCAGGTACTTGACAATATGGAGTTGGAAAGAGAACGGGGAATAACTATAAAATCTCAGGCAGTAAGGCTTATATATAAAAGAGCTGATGGAGAGGAATATGTTTTAAATCTTATAGATACACCAGGCCATGTAGATTTTAATTATGAGGTTTCAAGAAGTTTGGCGGCCTGTGAAGGAGCTATTTTAGTAGTGGATGCAACTCAGGGTATACAGGCACAGACTTTGGCCAACTGTTATCTGGCCATGGATCATGATTTGGAAATTGTACCTGTAATAAATAAAATAGATTTACCCAGTTCCAGAGCGGAAGAAGTAAAAGAGGAAATAGAGGATGTTATAGGAATAGATGCAGAAGATGCACCATTGGTTTCTGCAAAAACAGGATTGAATATAGATCAGGTTTTAGAAGCCATAGTAAATAAGGTACCATCTCCAGAAGGAGATGAAAAGGCACCTTTAAAAGCTCTTATATTTGATTCGAATTATGACAGCTATAGAGGTGTAGTTTGTCATATAAGAGTAAAGGAAGGGTCCATTAAACCAGGAGAAGAAATAAAGCTTATGGCTACGGGTAAAATCTATGAGGTTGTGGAAACGGGAATATTTGTTCCAGGTTTTATGCCGAGGGAAGAATTGAAAGCAGGAGATGTGGGATATTTTACCGCCTCCATTAAAAATGTAAGAGATGCCCGTGTAGGAGACACTGTAACTGAGGCTAAAAGGGAGGCTGCGGAGCCCTTAACGGGATACAGACCTGTAGTTTCTATGGTATACAGTGGTATATATCCGGTAGATGGGGCAAGATATGGTGAATTGAAGGAAGCTTTAGAAAAACTTCAAGTTAATGATGCAGCATTGTGTTTTGAACCGGAAACATCTATAGCATTGGGATTTGGATTTAGATGTGGATTTTTAGGACTGCTGCACATGGATGTTATACAGGAAAGAGTGGAAAGAGAGTTCAATTTAGAAATAATAACCACAGCCCCCTCCGTTATATACAAGATATATAAGACAGATGGCACCTTAATAGAACTTACAAATCCTACTAATATGCCTGATGTGTCAGAGATAAAATATATGGAAGAACCCATAGTAAAAGCATCTATAATAACCCCTTCAGAATATGTGGGATCCGTAATGGAACTTGCACAGAGTAGAAGGGGAAATTTTAGGGATATGCAGTATATAGAAACTACCAGGGTATCTTTAAATTATGATATTCCGTTAAATGAAATAATATATGATTTTTTTGACGTGTTGAAATCAAGGACAAGGGGATACGCTTCTCTGGATTATGAATTAAAAGGTTATAAAATTGCCGAACTTGTGAAATTGGATATACTTTTAAATGGAGAAACCGTAGATGCCCTGTCCATGGTTGTGCCTCAGGAGAGAGCCTATGAAAGGGGAAGAGGTATAGCTGAAAGGCTGAAGGAAATAATACCAAGGCAGCTTTTCGAAATACCAATACAGGCTGCTGTGGGAGGGAAAATTATAGCCAGGGAAACTGTTAAGGCTATGAGAAAAGATGTACTTGCAAAATGTTATGGAGGAGATATATCCAGAAAGAAAAAACTTCTTGAAAAACAAAAAGAAGGAAAGAAGAGAATGAGGCAGGTAGGTTCTGTAGAAATTCCCCAGGAAGCTTTTATGACCATACTTAAAACAGAAGACTAGTTGGGAGAAATATTTATATATTTTTAGGAAGTGTTTTTATGCACAGCATTGAAAAGACAACTATAGAGGAATCAGCATCTCTATATATACATATACCTTTCTGTAAAAAAAAATGTCTTTATTGCGATTTCCCGTCCTATAGTGGCAAGGAAGAATTTATGTGGAACTATTCAAAAGCGTTGGCTAAAGATATAGGTCTTATAGGAGATAGAACTATAAAGACCATATTTATAGGTGGGGGCACTCCTACCTATTTATCATTAAAAGCATGGAATAATATATATAAGGCTGTGAAAAAATTAAATGTAGAAGATAATTTGGAATTTACAGTAGAAGGGAATCCAGGTACATTTACAGAAACAAAATTAAGCTTTTTGAAAGGGATGGGAGTCAACAGATTGAGTATAGGGCTTCAAGCCTGGCAGAATTTTATGCTTGAGAGAATAGGCAGAATCCACACTATAGGTGATTTCTTAGAGGGATATAAAATGGCAAGAAAATTAGGCTTTTCAAATATAAATGTAGATCTTATGTTTGGACTTCCAGGTCAGACTTTAAAAGATTGGAAGGAATCCTTGAAAAATGTAGTGAAACTGGAGCCGGAGCATATATCCTGCTACAGCCTTATAATAGAGAAAGGCACTGCTTTTTACAATATGTACAAAAACAATGAATTAATACTTCCAGGAGAAGAAGAAGAAAGACAGATGTATGATTTTGCACTGGAGTTTCTTTCTGAAAATGGATACAATCAGTATGAAATATCCAACTTTTCTAAAAATAGCAGTGAGTGTAGGCATAACCTGGTATACTGGAATTTGGAGCCTTATATAGGTTGTGGAGTCAGTGCCCATTCTTATATAGATGGGTATAGATATAGAAATACATCGGATATAGAAGAATATATTTTAGAAGGCATCCAGGGAAAATTCATGAAATTGGATAAACATAAGAATTCGATTTGTGATGATATGGAGGAATTTATGTTTATGGGTCTTAGAAAGATAAATGGAATTTCCATGAGAAACTTCAAATATAGATTTGATAGAGATATTTATTCAGTGTATGGCAGCATAATAAATAAATATATAAAAAAAGGAATATTGGTAGTGGATGGAGATAGAATGTATTTAAATAAGAGGGGAATAGAAGTATCTAACAGTGTGATGTGTGAATTTATATTGACCTAATATTAATTGTATTAGATATTTTGAGTAAACTTGAGAAAACATTATGAATTTGAGTATAAACCATATAAACTATACTGTTTGTTCAAATAATATAGTTTATATGGTGTTGACAAAAAAAATTATGAGTGATATTTTTTAATCATAGCATTAGCACTCAACAGTAATGAGTGCTAATAAAGAGGTGATATTATGGAAATGGATGAAAGAAAAATAAGAATACTTCAGGCAATAGTAAATAATTATATAAATAGTGCCGAGCCTGTTGGATCCAGAACCATAGCTAAAAAATATGACTTGGGGGTAAGTTCTGCAACTATAAGAAATGAAATGTCAGATCTTGAAGAAATGGGTTATTTAGAGCAGCTTCATAGTTCTTCAGGGAGGATACCCTCCAATAAAGGGTATAGGTTGTATGTAGATAAATTGATGCAGATACCAAATTTGAGTCCAGAAGAAATGCATATAATAAAAAGCCAAATTATAAATAACGCTTTATTTGAAGTTGATAAAATAATAAAGCAAGCTATTTACCTTTTGTCAGAGCTTACAAGACTTACTTCTATAGTTAGAGCGCCTTCTGTAAAAAAAGGTCATATAAGGCATATACAGTTGGTAAATATAGAATCTAACAGCAATATTTTATTAGTACTTATAATCGACAGTGGGATTATAAAGAATAATTTTATAAAAATTAAGAAAACTATTTCCGATAATATTCTTATTAAATTGAGTAATATATTGAATTCCAGATTAAAAAATTTATGTGCTGATGATATAGATTTAGAAATTATAAGTAATCTTAAGTTAGCTTTAAAGGGATACGAGGATATAGTCGATGAAATAATTTATGTTTTATATGATAGATTGAACGATGTAGATAATTCAGAGATATATATGCAGGGAGCTACAAATATATTTGATTATCCAGAATATAAGGATATAGAAAAGGCAAGAGAATTTTTATCCATGTTGGATAATAAGGATAAGGTAAGTAGTTTATTAAACAGTGCTTCAAGTATTTCAGTAAAAATAGGCAGTGAGAATTATATAGAAGGTGCAGAAGATTGCAGTGTAATATCTGCAGTATACAGTTTAAATGAAAAACCAATAGGAGAAATTGGTGTAATAGGACCTACAAGAATGCCTTATTCCAAGGTCATATCCGTATTGGCAAATGTGGTAAAAGAAATGAATTATATTTTAAGTCATGCTTATTCTGATGGAAAATAGAAAAAATTGTTTTAAAGTCAGACAATGGTTTGGCAAAGTTTAATTTATGTAAATAGCAATAAAATGTTGGATTGGAGGAAATGTCTAAATGTTAAAAGATGAGGATATGGATGCACAGAATATTAAAAAAGAATGTGCTGAAAAGGAAAATAGTTGTTGTGGAGAAGATAAAAACTCTGTAAAAGATGAAAAAGTTGATTTAGATGAAGAATTACAAAAATCTGATAAGGAAAATGTAAAAGATGAAACAGAAGTAGATTATGAAGAAAAAGCAGATGATGAAACAGAAGTAAAAGATGATGGAAATAATGAAAAAGAAGATGAACTTAAAGAGAAAAGAATAAATCTCCAAAAAGAATTAAAAAAAGAGAATTTTAAGTTGAAGGATGAAAACAATAAAATTATGAATGAAATTAAAGCTCTTAAAGATAGACTTTCCAGAACCAAAGCAGAGTATGACAATTTTAGAAAAAGAACATCGAAAGAAAAGGAAGGCATTTATTCTGATGCATGTAAAGATATATTGAAGGAAGTTTTACCTGTATTGGATAATTTGGAAAGGGCAGTGAAAGTAGAGGGAAATGCAGAGGATTTAAAAAAGGGTGTAGAAATGACAGTGAAACAATTTAATACTGCACTTGAAAAATTGAATGTGGAGGAAATCCCTTCTGAAGGGAAATTTAATCCTAATGTTCATAATGCAGTTATGCATATAGAAGATGATAGTTATGATAAAAATTTCATAGTAGAAGTATTTCAAAAGGGATACAAAAGAGATGACAAAATAATAAGGTACAGCATGGTGAAAGTAGCAAATTAAGTTTAAATAAAGAAAATGTTACTAAGATAATTTCAACCGAGTTAAATTTAGGAGGTAAGTTAACATGTCAAAAATAATAGGTATTGATTTAGGAACAACAAATTCCTGCGTTGCAGTTATGGAAGGTGGAGATCCAGTAGTTATAGCAAATTCTGAAGGTTCAAGAACCACTCCATCAGTAGTGTCCTTCCAGGCAAATGGTGAAAGATTAGTAGGTCAAGTAGCTAAAAGGCAGTCAATAACAAATCCAGATAGAACTATAATGTCAATAAAAAGACAGATGGGAACAGACCATAAGGTAGATATAGATGGAAAAAAATATACACCACAGGAAATATCATCCATGATACTTCAAAAAATAAAGGCGGATGCCGAAGCTTATTTAGGAGAACCTGTAACTGAAGCAGTTATAACTGTACCAGCATATTTTAATGATAGTCAAAGGCAGGCAACTAAAGATGCAGGAAAAATAGCAGGACTTAATGTTCGTAGGATAATAAATGAGCCTACAGCTGCATCTCTTGCTTATGGAATGGATAAAATGAACACAAATCAAAAAATATTTGTATATGATCTAGGTGGAGGTACTTTTGATGTATCCATACTAGAACTTGGTGATGGTGTATTTGAGGTTAAAGCCACAAATGGAGATACACACCTTGGTGGAGATGATTTTGACCAAAAGGTAATAGATTATATAGCAGATACTTTTAAGGCTCAAAATGGAATAGATTTGAGAAATGATAAAATGGCACTTCAGAGATTAAAAGAAGCAGCTGAAAAAGCAAAAATCGAGTTATCATCTTCTACACAGACAAATATAAATTTACCATTTATTACAGCAGATGCCAATGGGCCAAAGCACATAGACATAAATTTAACCAGGGCTAAATTCAATGAATTAACTGAAGACTTGGTCAAGAGAACTATAGAACCTATGAGAAAGGCATTAAATGATGCAGGAATTACCATAAATGATATAAATAAAATTATATTAGTAGGAGGTTCTACAAGAATACCAGCTGTTCAAGAAGCAGTTAAAGACTTTACAGGTAAAGAGCCATCCAAAGGAGTTAACCCAGATGAATGTGTAGCAGTAGGAGCAGCTATTCAGGCAGGAGTATTGACTGGAGATGTAAAAGATGTATTATTGCTTGATGTAACACCACTTACTCTTGGAATTGAAACTTTAGGTGGGGTCGCAACTCCGCTTATCAATAGAAATACTACAATACCAGCTAAAAAGAGCCAGACATTTTCCACTGCAGCAGATAATCAGACTTCTGTTGAGATTCATGTAGTTCAAGGTGAAAGACAGATGGCAGCTGATGATAAGACTCTTGGAAGATTTACTCTTTCAGGTATAGCTCCGGCTCCACGAGGAATTCCTCAAATTGAAGTTACATTTGATATAGACGCCAATGGTATAGTAAATGTATCAGCTAAAGATAGAGCAACTGGAAAAGAAGCAAATATCACAATTACAGCTTCCACTAATTTAAGCGATGATGAAATAGATAAGGCTGTAAAAGAAGCAGAAAAATTTGAAGAACAGGATAAAAAGAGAAAAGAATCCATAGAAATTAAAAACAATGCAGATCAAAGCGTATATCAAACGGAAAAAACATTAAAGGATCTGGGTGATAAAGTTTCAAGTGAAGATAAGAAAAATGTAGAGGAAAAAGTAGAAGCTGTTAAAAAAATAAAAGACGGTGATGACTTGGAGGCAATAAAGAAAGCTACTGAAGATTTAACTCAGGCGCTGTATGGAGTTACATCTAAAATATACAGCCAGAATGCTCAAGCAGGTCAGAATCCGGGAGCAGGGCAAAACCCGGGAGCAGGACAAAATCCGGGAACAGGTGCTGGAGCTGAAGGCGGAGCAGAAAATAAAAAAGATGATAATGTAGTTGATGCAGACTATAAGGTAGACGATGATAAATAATATTTTCTCTTCACGATTATATAATAAGTGTGTATAATAGTAATAGTTAAGGGATGAGTTTTTGCTCTTCCCTTAATTTAAGTAAAAAACCAGATTTGAATTAATAATACTTTCGTTTTAGGTGGTGAAAAATAGAAAAATGGCCAAAAAAGATTATTATGAAATACTCGGCCTTAAAAAGGGTGCCAGTGATGATGACATAAAAAAAGCATTTAGAAAATTAGCACTGAAGTATCACCCTGATAGAAATCAAGGAAATAAAGAAGCTGAAGAGAAATTTAAGGAAATAAATGAAGCTTATCAGATATTATCAGATCCACAAAAAAAATCTCAATACGATCAGTTTGGTACGGCTGATTTTAATGGAGGTTCAGGATTTGAAGGAGGATTCGGCGGCTTTGATTTTTCTGATATGGGCGGCTTTGGAGATATATTTGATTCTTTCTTTGGAGGAGGATTTTCTTCAGGAAGAAAGAGAAGAAATGGCCCGGAAAAAGGTGCTGATCTTGAATATACTTTAAATTTAACCTTTGAGCAGGCAGTTTTTGGTGTGGAAAAAGAAATATCTATAACTAGAAATGAAAAATGTAGTACTTGTAATGGAACGGGTGCCAAAAAGGGAACACACCCACATACTTGTGATAAATGTGGTGGAACAGGACAGATTAGGACTCAAAGAAACACTCCTCTTGGAAATTTTGTCACTATGAGTACCTGTGACAAATGTGGTGGGAAAGGTACTATTATATCGGATCCATGTCCGGAATGTAAGGGCAGGGGAACTGTGAGAAAACGTAGGAATATAAAAGTAAAAGTCCCAGCGGGTGTTGATAATGGTAACATAATTCCTATAAGAGGACAAGGCGAGCAGGGAAAAAATGGAGGCAATCCAGGTGATCTTTATATAAATATAAGGGTGTCATCTCATTCTAAATTTAAAAGAAGTGGATTTGATATCTATTTAGATGCCCATGTTAGCTTTGGAAAAGTTACACTTGGAACAAGTATAAAGGTGCCAACTATAGATGGAGATGTAAAATATGAAGTCCCAGCAGGGACTCAGCCAGGAACTGTATTTAGACTTAGGGGCAAGGGCGTTCCTAAGGTCAATGGCAGAGGCAGAGGGGATCAATATGTAAAGATAATTGTGGATGTGCCTAAGAATCTGAATGAAAGGCAAAAGGAAGCTATCATCACGTTTATGGAGGCAAGTGGAGAGATTCCTGCAGGCGGAACCGGAAGAAAATCATTTATGGATAAATTTAAACATGGATTTAAATGATCTTGATACTGACAGTATCTAATATAGGTGCTGTCAGTATAATTATAATATTTAATATATCATCTGAAATTTTGATATGGGAGGAAGCATATGAACAAGGAATGGATAGAGGTTGCCATTGTCACCAGCAGTGAGGCGGTAGAAGCAGTTTCAGGAATATTATATAATACTGGAGTTCAGGGTATATCTATAGAAGATCCAGAGGATATTGAATTTGAAAAGAAACGTCCTGAAGATTGGGATTATTTTGATGAAAGCTTGTTGAAAATAAAAGATGGAGCAGTGGTAAAAGGGTATTACAAGCAGGATGAAAATCTTAACAGATATTTACAATATATAAAAGATGGAATAAATAACTTGGATAATTTTGGAATAGATAAAGGAAAAGGTCTTATTACTGTAGCTAAAATTAATGAAGAAGATTGGGAAAACAACTGGAAACAATATTATAAACCATATAGAGCTGGCAATAGAGTTGTGGTAAAGCCCATATGGGAGGAATATGATGCCAAAGAGAACGATGTGGTAGTTCAGCTTGATCCAGGCATGGCTTTTGGAACGGGTACTCACGAAACTACTAGAATGTGTATAAAGGCCCTGGAGGAATATGTTGAATTGAATTCCACGGTGTTTGACATAGGTACAGGTTCTGGAATATTGGCTATAACTGCAGCAAAACTTGGAGCAAAACAAGTTACAGCTGTGGACTTAAATAGCGTAGCTGTGGAATCAGCTTTAAAAAACAGAGAATATAATAATGTGAAAAATGTAGAGATACTTCAGGGAAACCTTATGGAAGCAGTTCATGGAAAAGCAGATATAGTGGTTGCCAATATAATTGCAGATGTTATAATATCTTTAACTGAAGAGGTAAAAGGCTTTTTAGTTCCTGAAGGAATATTTATATCCTCGGGTATAATAAAAGATAGAAAAGAAGATGTAATTGAAAAATTAAATAATAGTGGATTTGAAATAAAAGAAGTTAATGAAGATGGAGAATGGGTATGTATAGTGGCAAAAAGGATGATATAAAATGAATAAGTTTTTTGTACCAGAACAGGATATGCACTTTGATACAGTTTTTATTAAGGGCGATGATGTAAAACATATAAATAAAGTCCTCAGACTTCAATGTGGAGATAAAGTAAATATAAATAACTGTAATGGTAGAGAATTTTTAGGAATAATAGATAAAATAGAAAAGGAAAAGGTTACTGTAAAGATTTTAGAGGAACTTAAGTTGTGCAATGAAAGTCCAGTTGAGATGTATCTATTTCAAGGATTGCCCAAGTCAAGCAAGATGGATTTAATTGTACAAAAAGCTACTGAAATAGGAGCTTGTGAAATAACCCCTGTCATTACCAAAAGGGTGGTGGTTAAAGGTGATTTTACCCAATTTAAAAAGGTTGATAGATGGAATAAAATTGCAAGAGAAGCCTGTAAGCAATGTAAGAGAAGTAAAATACCCGTAGTAGATGCTCCTGTTGATTTTGAAAAGCTTTTACAGGGTTTAAATTCCATGGATTTAATTATAGTTCCTTATGAAAATGAAAAGAACATGGGGATAAAGAAAACAATTGACTCCATAGAGAATAAGGATCTTATAAAAAAAGTTGCTGTAGTAATTGGACCTGAAGGCGGATTTGAAGAAGAAGAGATAGAACTTCTGAAAGGCATAAATTCTCATATAGTGACATTGGGTCCGAGAATATTTAGAACTGAAACTGCAGGATTTGTTTCTTTAGCACTTCTCATGTATGAATTAGGAGATTTAGGAGGTATTTATTAGGTGAATATAATTGATAGTGAAAAAGTTGATCTATCTCTTGACGATGAAGAGTTTTTTCACACCTACGGTCATAAAAAAACAGTGGGGATGTTTACTCTTGGATGCAGGGTGAATCAATATGAAACTGAAGCTATGGCGGAAAAATTTATAGCTGAGGGCTATGACATCGTGAACTTTGATGATTATGCGGATTTATATGTAATAAATACCTGCACTGTAACCAATATGGGAGATAAAAAATCCAGACAGATGATACATAGGGCCAGGAGAAAAAACAATAATGCACTTATAGCTGTAGTAGGATGTTATTCTCAAATTTCACCGGGAAAGGTGTCTAAGATAGAAGGGGTAAATGTTGTTTTAGGTACTAGAAATAAAGGTGATATAGTATATTGGGTAAAAAAGGCATGCCGTGAGCGGCATAAAATAATGGAAGTCAATGAAGTACTTAAAAATAAAGTATTCGAAGATTTAAATATAGATAAATATCAGCATAGAACAAGAGCTTTCTTGAAAATACAGGACGGATGCAATAGATTTTGCTCTTACTGCTTAATTCCTTTTGCAAGGGGAGCAGTATGCAGTAAATCACCACATAAAATTATGGAGGAAGTAAAAAGACTTGCACATAATGACTTCAAGGAAATAATACTCTCAGGTATACATATTGCCTCTTACGGTATGGATATGGAGGAAGATTGGGATCTGGTGAGAGTATTAGAAGAGATAGATAGGGTGGAAGGTATTGAGAGAGTTAGAATTGGATCCATAGAACCTAAATTCTTTACAGAAGATGTTATAGAAAGAATAAAAAAATTAAAAAAATTGTGCCCACATTTTCATCTTTCTCTTCAAAGCGGATGTAATGAAACTTTAAAGAGAATGAACAGGGATTATACAACTTCAGAATATGAAGAGATAGTTGAAAAGCTTAGAAATGAAATAGAAGATGTATCCATAACTACAGATGTTATAGTGGGATTTCCAGGAGAGACAGAAGAAGAATTTAACAAAACTTATAATTTTTTAAACAAAATAAGACTTTCTAAAATTCATGTTTTCAAATACAGCCCCAGAAAGGGGACCAAAGCTGCAAATATGAGGGGACAAATAGATGGCAATATAAAAGAAGAGAGAAGCAATAAAATTATAGAGCTGGATAAAAAATTGGAAAAACAGTTTATGAATAAATTTTTAGGGAAGAATATGGATGTGTTTTATGAAGGAAAATTTGGTGAAAATGATACTCGTTATGAAGGATATACCCCCAATTATATAAAAGTAGTATCAACGTCAGAATGTTATGAGGATTTAGAAGGTAAAATTTTGTGTACTCAACTGGAAGGTATACAAGATGAATATATTTATGGAAAAATAAAAAGTTTTAGTTAAGTTGAGAAGGATATTTTGTACTAATTATTGAATAACTACTGTTAAGGAGGTGATGACTATGGAAGAATGCATTTTCTGCAAAATAATAAAAGGTGAAATACCAGCTGAAAAAGTATATGAAGATGATATGGTGTTAAGCTTTAAGGATATAGAACCAGGTGCTCCGGTACATGTGCTTATAATACCAAAAAAGCACATAAGGAGTATAAACGATCTTACTGAAGAAGATTCCAGCATTATTGCTCACATATATTTAGTTGCAAAACAAATTGCAGATAAATTGGGATTGTCAGAGAGAGGATATAGGATTGTAACCAACTGTGGTGAAGAAGCAGGGCAGACAGTGCCTCATATTCATTTCCATTTATTAGGCGGTAGAATATTTAAATGGCCACCAGGCTAAAAATTTCCCAAAAGATCTTATATATGATGGTTTTAGTAAGATAATAGTAAATATAGGCCCAATGAAATTGTTGACAGTGTCCAAAGATCTATTGTATAATATGCTATGTGCTATTTGACCCATGTTAACTGTATTTAATTTTTAAAATTAGATTGAGCTAGCGGAGGGAGGGAGATAATATGTCAGAAATAAAAGTTGGAGAAAATGAAACTATAGAAAGTGCATTGAGAAGATTTAAAAGAAAATGTGCTAGAGCTGGTGTTCTTTCAGAAGTCAGAAAAAGAGAACATTATGAAAAACCAAGTGTAAAGAGAAAGAAAAAATCAGAAGCTGCAAGAAAGAGAAAGTTTAAATAGAATTTTTTGAAAGAGGGTACTAAGTAATATGTCTCTTAAAGAAAAGTTGCAAGAAGACTGGAAGCATGCTTTAAAGTCAGGTGATAAGCTTAAGGCAAGTACTGTAAGTATGGTCAAAGCTGCTATTTTATTAGTGGAAAAAGCTGATGGGAAAAAACTTGACGATGATGAGAAGATTATAGATATAATATCCAAAGAAGTAAAGCAGAGACGTGAATCTATACTTGAATTTGAAAAAGGCAATAGGCAGGATTTAATAGATAAAACAAAATCCGAAATAGAGATCTTGTTAAAATACCTTCCTCAGCAGTTAAGTAAAGAGGATATTTCCGAAGTTGTTCGGAAAGCAGTTAATGAAGTGGGCGCACAGAGTATAAAAGACATGAAAAAAGTTATGGCGATTGTAATGCCTGAAACCAGAGGCAGGGCAGATGGCAAACTTGTAAGTCAAATAGTAAAACAATATTTAAATAAATAAAAAGGTTGAGATTATATCTCAACCTTTTTTTAATGTCAAAAATTTAAATAGTTCATGGCTTTAAGTAATTTATCATATATGTATTTCATAAATTAGTAGAGGTAGGTTAATAATTATATCTATATATTTTTCAATATATGAATTTGTAAAACGGTATATAAATTCTTAGAGGTGATATTGTGAAAAATAAAATGAACAACACAAAACAAAACATTGCAGATAAACTAGATTTGCCAAGAGATATAATTTTGAATATGCCTCAAATTAAAGTCATGGGGAACAATGAAATAATAATAGAAAATCATAAGGGTATTATATTATTTGAGGATAGTCAGATAAAAATTAATTCAGGTATAGGATTGATATCCATATATGGAAGTAAATTTGAAGTGCTTTTTATAGGTGGGAGCACTATAACTGTAGGAGGAAGGTTTAAATCTATAGTTTATGAGGGGAACTGATAAATTTACATTTAAAAATTATAAGAATGGAATAATTTTAATTGAGATACAATCACTTATACCTGAAAAGTTTATCAATCTTATGTGGAAAAATGATGTTTATATAAAAAATATTAAAAAGAAAAGTATTACCACTATGACTATGGAGATAAATTTAAGAGATTATGGCAAGATAGAAAATATAGCTAAGAAAACTGAAACCAGGATAAAAATAATTAAAAGAAGGGGTATTACTTTTTTTATAATTAAACTTAAAAGGAAAATAACTTTAGCAGCAGGAGTAATTTTATTTGTTGTAACAATATATTATCTGTCTACATTTATATGGAGTATAAAAATAGATTCTGATGAAGGTCTGCCGCCTTATATAATAAGACAGCAGCTTAAATCTTACGGGATAAGGCCTGGTACTAGTAAAGACAAAATAAATGTATATAAAATAGAACAGGATCTTATGAAAAATAATGATGACATAATGTGGGTGAAAGTAAGGCTGCAGGGCTCTGAATTAAACATAAGCGCAGTAGAGAAAAAATCTCCACCAAACATAGTTACGGATAATACGCCCTGTAATTTAGTGGCTAAAAGAGATGGTAAAGTGTTGAGAGTGTACACTACACTAGGAACACCTATTGTAAAAGTTGGAGATGAGGTAAAAAAAGGTCAAATGCTTGTGAAAGGGGAGCAGGGACTGGAAAGCTCCATTTACAGCGTACATGCTACAGGATATGTTATATGCAGGACTATATATGAAGATAGCGCTGTTGTAAAAATAGATAATGTAAAAAACATCAGGACAGGTAAAAAAATAGATAATTATTATATTAATTTGGGAGGCAAAAAGCTATATTTTAAAAAAGATAATAATAAATTTAATAAGTATGATAAAATAGAGGAAAGTAAATTTATTTTTGGAAGGGAAACTTATTTTGAAGTTAAAAAAGTTGTAGTGAAGGGAAATGCTCAGGCAGTAGTGAAGGATACAGGGGAAAAACTTTATAAAAATATATGCTCTAATTTGGATAAATCCATAAAGGTTGTAGATAAGACGGTTACTTATGAAGCTGGTGAATCTTATAAAGTTAAAGTTCAGGTTATGGCAGAAGAAAATATAGCCGTTTCAGATGAAGTTAAAGGTGAAGGGCAACAGTTGAACTAAAGTGAATTTATAGAGTAGTAAAAACAAAGGGTGATTTTAATTGAAAAAATTGTCATTGAAGAAGATTTTTTTAAAGAAAAAGACTAGTAGAATAATTATTTTTATCATAAGTTTTGTATTTATTTATTCTTTGCTGGCATCAGGATTTACAACCCAAAAATACAATTTAACAGAAGGTGATATTGCAAAAGTTGATATAAAGTCACCTAGGGAAGTTAAAGATGAATTGTCTACAGAAACAAGGATACAACAAGCAGTGGATGCTGTTCCAATTCAATATAATAAAAATCCGGAGGTTAAAACAGAGAGCATAAATAAACTAAATGACTTTTTTTCTAAAGTATCTCAGATAAGAGATTCTCAATTGGATGAAAAGGGAAAATTGCAAAAATTGAAGAGTGAAAATAATATAGGTTTAAGCGATGATGATTACCTGGCTGTACTAGGACTTGGCAAGGATGATGCAAAACAGCTTCAGGATTTTTTACAAAAAACCATAGCGGGTATGTATGATGACAACAATATAAGCGATAACACCCAGAAAGATAATCAAGGGGACATTAAGAAAGCTCAGCAAAGCATATTGTTAAAAGTAAGTACTTCAAATCTAAATAAGAATTTAAGGGAATTGGCCACTGATATAGGATTTTCTCAAATTTCGCCTAACTTTTTTTATGACAAGGACAAGACTGATGAACTGAGAAAAGAAGCAGAAAAAAAAGTTTTACCTATCATGATAAAAAAAGATCAGACTATAGTAAAAGAAGGGGAGCCTGTAACTAAATATCAGATAAAGATATTAAAAGATTTGGGACTTTTAAATAACAGTCCGTATTTTCAATGGCATATCTATTTTCCCTTAGCCTTATTGACACTTTTAATACTGGCTATTCAGTGGATTTATTTATATAGATATCACAGGAAGATTTATGAAGATGATAAAATGCTTATAATGGTAAATACACTTAGCTTTTTAAGTATACTTTTATCTAGAACCATTGATCTGGCTTCACCCTTTTTAATACCCCTTGCATTTGGACCCATGATAATGACACTGCTTTTAGATCATAAAGTATCACTAGCTTTAAATGTGTTAAATTGTGTTTTTATAAGTGCAGCAGTAGAATTCAGTCCGGATATAACTATATTGGCTCTTCTAAATACAGTAGTGGGGGCTACCATACTTAAAAAGATGCAGCAGAGAAACGATATATTGTTTGCTTCCTTGTATATGCTTATTATAAATGTCATACTTACTTTTTCAATGGGCTTTTTACTCAGCAATAATATATTAGATGTAGCTAAAAAGGGAGCCTTTGCGGGAATTGCCAGTATAATTTCAGGAATACTGGTTATAGGATTTCTTCCCTTATTCGAGGGGGTATTTAGTATAGTTACCACTATAAAACTTTTAGAGCTTTCAAATCCCAACAATCCTCTACTAAAAAGACTTCTGATAGAAGCACCGGGAACATATCACCATAGTATATTAGTTGGAAATTTGGCGGAAGTAGCTGCAGAAAAGGTTGGAGGAAATCCACTTTTAGCTAGAGTTGCTGCTTATTACCATGATATTGGCAAAATAAAAAGACCCTATTTTTTTAAGGAAAATCAGCTGGGGAAAGATAACCCTCACAATAAGTTAACTCCTAATCTGAGTACTTTGATAATAATATCCCATGTTAAAGATGGAATTGAAATGGCAGATGAATATAAACTGCCTAAATTAATAAAGGATATTATAGAACAGCATCATGGTACGTCCCTTGTAAAATATTTTTATTTAACTATGAAAAATTTAAGCAAGGATCCGGAAGATGTAAATGAAGAGGAATTTAAATATCCAGGCCCTATACCAGAAACTAAAGAAGCAGGCATAATAATGCTGGCTGATGGTGTAGAAGCTGCTGTAAGATCCATTGGTGAAACTGATAAGGGTAAAATTCAAGGAATGGTAAACAATATAATAAAGGACAGATTAGATACGGGTCAGCTTGATAATTGTGATTTAACTTTAAAAGACATAAATAAAATTAAAAATGCATTTTTTAAGGTTTTGGTTGGAATATATCATCATAGGATAGAGTACCCATCTGATAAATTTATGAATAAGTTAAAACAGGAGGATAAAAAGTGATTTTTTTGGATAATAGGCAGGATAAAATAGAAGTCACGGAGGAATTGGAAAAGGCTATCAAAAATATTATAGAATATGCCCTAAGGGATGAAAAGGTGGATTTACCCTGTGAGGTAAGTGTAATTTTTGTAGATAATGATAATATAAAAGATATAAACAGGGAAAATAGAAATATAGATAAGGTAACGGATGTGTTGTCTTTTCCGATGCTGGAATATCCGAAGGGCAGGGTATTTAAAGATGTTTATATCCATCATGAGTTTCAGCCCAGTGATATGGATGATGGAAATTTAGTATTGGGTGATATAGCTGTTTCCCTTGAAAAAGCAGAAGAACAAAGCAAAGAATTTGAACATTCATTTTTAAGAGAGGTATGTTATTTGACAGTGCATTCCGTACTTCATCTTTTGGGATATGATCATATGGAAGAAAATGATAAAAAGGTTATGAGAAAGAGAGAAGAGGAAATATTACAGAAGTTTAAGCTTTAAAAATGTGATCTTAAATTCTGTAAATGGTGATTGTACAATGAAAGTTAAAAAATTGTTAGATAGCTTCAACTATGCCATTGAAGGTATAATATATTCTGTTAGAACACAGAGAAACATGAAGATACATATGATAGCAGCTGTTTTGGTACTTACTATGTGTTTCTTTTATGATTTAAGTAAAATAGAAATTTTAGCTGTTATAATAGCTACAAGCATGGTTATTATGGCAGAGCTTTTTAATACAGCGGTGGAATTTGCCATAGATGCCACTACCAATTACTATCATCCTCTGGCTAAGATTGCTAAAAATGTAGCAGCTGGTGGAGTGCTGATTGCAGCTATAAATGCTGTAGTAATAGGTTATATAATATTTTGGGATAAATTAAAATATATAAACTTTATGGTTATAAAAAAGGTTAAGAGTACAAATCCCTATACAATATTTATAATACTTGCCATTGTATGTATAACTACTATAATTATAAAAGCTATTTTTGGAGAAGGTACTCCTCTTAAAGGAGGAATGCCAAGTGGACACAGTGCAATAGCTTTTTCTATAGCTACCACTATAGCTTTAATAACAGGGCAGCTGACAGTGGTTATTTTAAGTTATCTCATGGCTTTCATAGTGGCTCAGAGCAGGGTGGATTCAGAAGCCCATTCTATTACGGAAGTGGTTTTTGGAGCAGTATTTGGTATTTTAATAACAGTGTTTCTGTTTACAATATTTGGATAAATAAGGAGAAAATTTATGTTTAAATCAGGATTTATTACAATAATAGGAAGGCCTAATGTGGGAAAGTCCACATTGCTCAACAGCATTATGGGAGAAAAATTATCAATTGTCTCCTGTAAGCCCCAGACCACTAGAAATAATATAAATACTATTTTAACACAGGATAATTCCCAGTTGATTTTTATGGATACTCCAGGTATACATAAACCAAAAGATAAGCTTGGAAATTATATGGTTAAATCTGCTGAAGATTCTATTAGGGATGTAGATTTGGTACTTTTTTTAACTACTCCTGAAGTAGAAATTGGAAGTGGAGACAGATATATTCTAGAGAATATTAAGAAAAGTAACGTACCTGTATTTCTAGTGTTAAATAAAATAGACGAAAATCCTGCCCCCAAAGTGGCGCAAACTTTAAAAAATTATTCTGAGTTTTTTGATTTTAAGGAAATCATACCTATATCTGCATTGAAGGAAAAGAACATAGCAGAATTAATAGACCTTATGGTAAAGTATATGCCAGAAGGACCTAAATATTACCCTGATGATGCTATTACTGATAAACAGGAAAAATTTATAGTAGCTGAAATTATAAGAGAAAAGGCACTTAGACTTCTCTCAAAGGAGGTCCCCCATGGTATAGCCATTGAAATAGTTTTTATGAGAAAGGATTCTAAGGGAATATATAATATAGAGGCAAATATACTTTGTGAAAAAGAATCACACAAGGGAATAATAATAGGTAAAAAGGGTTCCATGCTAAAAAAGATATCCACTTATGCAAGAATGGATATTGAAAAATTTCTAAATTCCAAGGTTTACTTGCAAGTTTGGGTGAAAGTTAGAAAAGAATGGAGAGACAGTGACAGGCTGCTAAAAGAATTAGGATATAAAATATAATATTAAAGAAAAATTTATTTTAAAAAGGATATAATTATAATTAGGAGATGATTCTCTGACTATATTTAAAACTAGAGCTGTAATAATAAAAACACAGGATATAAAGGAATCTGATAAATTAGTTTGGCTTTTTACTGAAAAACTTGGTAAAATATCTACTATAGCCAGAGGAGTAAAAAAGAGCAAAAACTCATTATTTTCAACTACTCTTCAGTTCTGCTATGGTGATTATGTGTTGTATAAGGGAAGAAGTTTATATGTGATAGACGAAAGCAGCTTAATAGATTCCTTTCAAGATTTACTGAATGATTTGAATGATTTAACTTATGCCTCCTATTTTTGTGAATTGGTGGATATAGCCATGAATGATGGAGAAAATAGTGAAGAGATGTTTAGATGTCTGGTTACTTCGTTTTATCTTATGAGGAGTCATGCAGTTGACATTGAAACTTTAGCTAGGGCATTTGAATTAAAAATTTTACAAGCTACTGGGTATGGGCTTAATTTTGACTATTGTATTATGTGCAGAAAAAAGATAACCTCATTTAATTATTTGAGTCTTCAGTATTTAGGAGGGGTCTGTGATAAATGTAAAAAAGTGAATGGCATACATATAGATTATGCTACAAGCAGTGCATTGAAATATTTATCAAAAACTTCCCTTGAAAATGTGTATAAAGTTGTATTGTCCGATAAGGTAAAGAAAGAGTTGTATAAGGTTTTGAAATTGATTATTTCTCAAAATTATTTTAGAAGACCTAAAAGTCTTGATACTCTGGAATATCTTATAAATTTTGAAAAAAATAAAATCTAAAAAGGAGAAAAAAATATGAGTGAGATAACATTGGAAAAAATCGACATTATAAGAGAGAGAACAGGAGTAAATTATTCTGAGGCAAAGGAAGCATTGGAAGCTTGTGAAGGAAATGTAGTTGATGCTCTCATATATATAGAGCAAAATAAAAAATCAACTAAGGATAATTTGTATACTACAAAGGATGAATTTTTAGAGTGGTTAAAGGATTTGGTTAATAAGGGAAATGTAAATAGAATAAAGATAAAAAAAGGTGAGAGAGTAGTAGTGGATATTCCTGTGAATGCAGGCATTGCAGCAACATTGACAGCACTTATATGGCCGCCGCTGATAGCTATAGGAATACTTACTGCTGTGATTACACAGGTGACTATAGAGATAACTAAAGATGATGGAACTGTAGAAGTAGTGAATAAGATAATAAAAGGCGGAGTGAAGAGCACTGTAAGTGATATGAAGGATAAGGTGTTTGATGCAGCAGCTTCAGTTAAGGATAAATTTAAACATAAAGAGGATGAACAAAATAAAAACACATATAAGTATACTGTAAAATTTGATGATATAGATGACAATGAAAAAGGATATGAGGAAGGCACTGATAAGGATAAAAATTAGAGTTATATAATATAATCACATTTAAAACACATATATGAATAGTATATAATTTGAAATTTATTCATAATATTGAATAAAATAATATTTATGTACTATTCATGGATATATATGTGGTATAATAATTTTATGAATTATAACTTGAAAACTAATATTAAATTCCTCTTAGTAAATATGTGCACAATTTATTGATTTACTACAAAGAGAGAGGGTGGACATCATTAAATTATCACCGAGACAAGAGAAAATAATAAAATTAGTAAGGGATCATGCACCAATAACAAGTGAACAGCTTGCATCCAAGCTAAGTGTTACAAGAGCAGCACTGAGGCCGGATTTGGCTATACTTACAATGACTGGCATATTGGAAGCAAAACCTAAAGTAGGATACATATATTCTAGAAAACCTTCCTATAGTTTAATATATGATTATATAATGAATATAAAAGTAAGTGATATAATGTCAAAACCAGTAGTAGTGGATGAAAATACTACTGTTTATGATGCCATAGTATATTTATTTTTAAATGATGTTGGCACTTTATTTATAGAGAATAAAGGGCTTCTTATAGGTGCTGTTTCCAGAAAGGATTTTCTGAAGATATCTATCGGTAGTACTGATATGCATAAAATACCTGTTGGAATAATAATGACTAGAATGCCAAATATAATATTTGTTGAAAAGGATGACGTTGCTTACGTGGCAGCTAAAAAGATAATGGAGCATGAAGTGGATAGCCTGCCGGTTGTAGAAAAATCTCGGGATGAATCAAATAATGAGGTGCTTAAAATTATAGGCAAAGTTTCAAAAACAAATATAACAAGGCTTTTTGTAAAAATAGGGGAAAATAAATAAGTTGGTGAGCGGAATAATTATCCGTTGACATATATAAAAAATATGCAAAATTTTTTAAAAGAGGGGATGTGTTCTATATGGAAGATAAGAAGTATGTATATCTTTTCAATGAAGGAAATGCCGGTATGAGAAATCTACTGGGAGGAAAAGGAGCCAATTTGGCAGAGATGACAAACCTTGGAATACCTGTTCCTGATGGATTTACCATATCTACAGAAGCTTGTACCAAATATTATGAAGATGGTAAAGTAATATCAAAAAGTATTGTAGATGAAATCTATACTGCACTTAAAAAAATGGAAGAGAAAACAGGCAAGAAATTTGGAAATATAGAAAATCCGTTGTTGGTTTCTGTAAGATCAGGGGCAAGAGTTTCTATGCCGGGAATGATGGATACCATACTTAATTTAGGATTAAACGATGACACTGTTAAAGGATTAAGTAAATTGACAGAAAATGAAAGATTCGCCTATGATTCTTATAGAAGATTTATTCAAATGTTTTCAGATGTAGTTATGGGAATTGAAAAGAGAAAATTTGAAGATGTACTGGATGATGCCAAGGATGCCAAGGGTGTTAAATATGATACTGAACTGGAGGCATCTGATTTAAAAGAAATAATCAAAAAATTTAAAAAAATTTATAGTAAGGAAATAGGGAGTGATTTTCCACAGGAACCCAAAGAACAATTAATTAAAGCTGTTACTGCTGTATTTGGATCCTGGGAAAATCCGAGGGCTATAATATATAGAAGATTAAATGATATTTCGGGCAAATGGGGTACAGCTGTAAACGTACAATCCATGGTATTTGGTAACATGGGAGAAACTTCAGGAACTGGCGTTGCATTTACGAGAAATCCTGCTACAGGAGAAAAATCCATATTTGGTGAATATCTTATAAATGCACAGGGGGAAGATGTAGTTGCGGGAATAAGAACGCCTCAGCCTATAACAAAATTAAAAGAAGATCTTCCAGAATGTTATTCTCAGTTTATGGATATAGCCCAGAAGTTAGAAAACCATTACAAAGATATGCAGGACATGGAGTTTACCATAGAACAGGGAAAATTGTATTTTCTGCAAACCAGAAATGGAAAGAGAACGGCACAATCTGCACTTAAAGTAGCAGTTGATATGGTAGAAGAAGGTCTTATAAATAAAGAAGAGGCAATACTTAAAGTTGAGCCTAAACAATTGGATACACTACTTCACCCAAATTTTGACAGCAATGAATTGAAAAAGGCAGCTGTAATAGCAAAAGGTCTTCCAGCATCTCCGGGAGCTGCTTGTGGAAAAATATATTTTACAGCAGAGGATGCTAAAAAACATCATGATCAGGGAGAAAAAGTAATACTTGTAAGATTAGAAACATCTCCGGAGGATATAGAAGGTATGGCAGCTTCAGAGGGTATACTTACAATAAGAGGTGGAATGACTTCACATGCAGCTGTTGTAGCCAGAGGAATGGGAACTTGTTGTGTAGCTGGATGCGGTGATTTGGTTATAAATGAAGAGACAAAAAGTTTTCATGGATCAGGTAAGATATATAAAGAGGGGGATTACATATCATTAGATGGTAGTACTGGGAATGTATATGGAGAACCTATAAAGACAGTATCACCTGAAATATCGGGATATTTCGGTACATTTATGAAATGGGCTGATAATATAAGAAAATTGGGAGTCAGAACCAATGCAGATACTCCAAGGGATGCTAAACAGGCAGTAGAATTTGGAGCCGAGGGAATAGGGCTCTGCAGAACAGAGCATATGTTCTTTGATGAAGATAGAATACCGGAAATGAGAGAAATGATAGTTTCTAAAACAGAGAGGCAGAGAAGAAGGGCATTGGATAAACTTTTACCAAGGCAAAGAGAAGATTTTATCGGCATATATGAAGCCATGGAAGGAAAGCCTGTGACAATTAGGTTCCTTGATCCACCATTACATGAGTTCTTGCCAAGTAATACAGGTGATATACAGGACTTGGCGAAGGAAATGGGAATAAGTTTCCAGGAATTAAAGGATACTATAGAATCTCTTCATGAGTTCAACCCTATGATGGGTCATAGAGGATGCAGATTGACTGTTTCATATCCGGAAATAGCTGAAATGCAAACTAGAGCTATTATAGAAGCTGCTATAGATGTTAAAAAGAGAAAGGGATATGATATAGTACCGGAGATAATGATACCTCTTATAGGAGAGATAAAGGAATTGAAATACGTTAAGGATATAGTTGTGAAGGTGGCAGATGAAATAATAAAAAATAGCGGAATAGAATTAAAATATCAGGTTGGAACTATGATAGAAATTCCGAGAGCTACCCTTACTGCTGACGAGATAGCAACTGAAGCCGAGTTTTTCTCATTTGGAACCAATGATTTGACTCAAATGACTTTTGGATTTTCAAGGGATGACTCAAGTAAGTTTTTAAATGCATATTATGATAAAAAAATATATGAATTCGATCCATTCCAAAAGATAGATCAGATTGGAGTGGGAAAACTTGTGGAAATGGCTGTGAAGTTAGGTAAAAAAACAAGACCCGATATACATCTTGGGATATGCGGTGAACATGGGGGAGATCCTTCATCAGTAGAATTTTTCCACAATGTTGGACTCCATTATGTTTCTTGTTCCCCGTTTAGGGTACCAGTGGCAAGGTTGGCTGCAGCTCAGGCCCAGGTAAAAAATCCAAGACAATAGTGTAAAATTTACAGCTAGACAGATAATAGGCAAAGTTTTACTGTGTCATTAAATAGTTCTAAAATAATTAACCGACCTTTCCATTTTTATGGAAAGGTCGGTTTTGTAATCATATAGATGTTTATAAAAATTATAAAAAAGTAGTGTTGAACTTTTTTTCTACGTATTTTCCAAGTCCTATTGTAAATTCAAGCTGATTTATGCAGTTTACAGAAGATTTTTTTAATAAGTAAAAAAAGGAATTATGATTACACTTTAATATATTATTGTAGTAATCTCTGGATATCTTCCAAAATTTTTGAGGAAAAGCCAGGTATGAGATAATATATTTATAGTCATCTAAATTTAATAGAAAATTTTTTTCATATAATTCCAGACAGGATATAGTGGCATCCAGTTTCCAGTTGGTAGTATTTCTTTTTAAAAATCTCCTTAAAAAATAAGATATATCATGAGCACAATAGGCCATGCTGCACTTGTCAAAATCAATTACCCAGATGTTATCACTTTCATCAAATATTATATTTTTATTTACATAATCCAGATGGCACAGACAGGTGCTTAAGTTTTTGTAATCAATAGTGGAAGATATTCTAGTTGATATTTTAGCCAGTATAGAATTGATCTCAAAATATTGTAAAAATAACAGGGAGAATTTATCCTCATATTTAAAAGCCAGATTCGAACAGTTTAAAATTTGACTGAAGTGCTTTTCAAAGGATATATATATTTTTTCGAAATTTACTCTTTTAAAACTCCCCTCAATTGGAGTAAAGTTTTTGCTTGTACTATGCATTTGGGATAAATTAGAAACTGCCTGAAATAGATGCGTACTGTTGTCATAATTACATTTCGTGCCAATTATCCAGGGAGTCATTATAAAGAGCATTTCCTTGTATTTTACAAATCGTTCTCTATGTGCTGTAGGCAATATTCTGGGCACTCTGATTTCATTTCGAAAAAGCCATTCTATGGCAGAATATACAAAGAGCAAATTACCTTCATCAAAATATACTTTTTTTAAGCAATAACTTTTATTTAAATAGTCTATTTTATATACAGCTCTTTGTTTATCTGTATCTTTAAATTTAATTCTAGTTATATTTGCATTGACCATATTATAATGAGGCAGGACGTATTTTTTTACGTTTTCCTCAGATAATAAATCCATATAAAACTCCTTAAAAGTTCTTTCTCTATAATAATATTAAAAGTTTCTTCATATTATACATTTTCCATAAAAAAAGGAGTTTTTAAATATAAAATAGAATAAATTCATGAGGTGAATTATATGAATGTAAGAGAAAAAATAGAAAAAAAGGAAGAATTGATATTAATACCTCAAGCCGCTCTTTCCGTTAAAACAGTGGGAAGGAATGTTAAAGAAAAAAAAGATGATATTAGAACTGATTATATGGTGGACAGGGATAGGATAATACACAGCAAATCATTTAGAAGGCTTAAGCATAAAACTCAGGTGTATATAAAGACACCGGGAGATCATTATAGAACCAGGCTTACTCATACATTGGAGGTAAATCAAATAGGAAAAACAATAGGTAAGGGAATAGGGCTGAATGAGGACTTGATAGAGGCCATAGCAATGGGTCATGATATCGGGCATGTAGCTTTTGCCCATAGTGGTGAGGAGTTGCTGGATAAACTTTTACCGGAAGGGTTTAAACACAATGAAAATAGTATAAGGGTGCTTACTAAAATAGAAAAGCAGGGAAGAGGTCTCAATTTGACAGAAGAAGTGTTGAATGGGATATTATATCACAGTGGATTTTCAAGTAAATCAAAAGCTTCCACCTTGGAAGGACAGGTGGTTAGATATAGTGATAAGATAGCTTATGTGAATCATGATATAGATGATTCCATAAGAGCAGGATTATTGGAGCCAAAAGATATACCTGAGATCTCGGTAAAGTTACTGGGAGATAGTAACAGTGACAGAATAAATACATTGGTAAAAGACTGTATTTATACTACTATAGAAAATATTAAAAATGGAGTAAAACAAGTAGCTCTAAGTGATGAAGTATTTAATGCACTTTATATTTTAAGAAATTTTATGTTTGAAAAGATTTATAAGGGAGACATACTAAAATCCGAGAGGAACAAAGCTAAATTTGTGCTCGAGCAGGTGTTTAACCACTTTTTCAAATATCCAGATAAAATGCCGCAATTCTATTTAAGCATTGTGGAAAAAGAGGGACTCTATAGGGGGGTAGCAGATTATATATCTGGAATGAGCGATGATTATTGCCTTATAATGTTTCATAATATATATGTGCCTAAATTTGTTATATATTAAAGAATAATTTTTATCATTATATGGGTAAAATACAATTAACAATATAGGAAGATAATAGCATAGAGTGAAAATTAAATATTTGTCTTATTGAAGGATATTTAATTTTTGTAAAGAATATATATAATATATTCTACTTCAAAAATAAAAATATTTATTGTTAAAGAAGGAATATAGTAATTTATGTCGAATATATTTATTCTTGAACATAATAATTTAAGATAGGTGGGATTATTTAGTGATATCGGAAGATGTCATTCAAAAAGTAAAAGATGAAAATGACATAGTAGACGTGATATCTGAAAGTGTAAAGCTTAAAAAATCAGGCAGAAATTACTTGGGATTATGTCCTTTTCACCACGAAAAAACTCCTTCTTTTAGCGTATCTAGAGATAAGCAAATATATAAGTGTTTTGGATGTGGTGAGGCAGGCAATGTGTTCACCTTTGTAATGAAATCTAAAAATTTGAATTTTCCAGAAGCAGTAAAGTTACTGGCAGATAGAGCAAATATAGATATAGATTTTGACGAAGATAAAGACAATATTAGAAAGAATACATTTCAAAAACTCTATAAATTAAATGTAGAAGCTGCAAGATATTTTTTTAATTGTTTAAGAAGAAACAAAAGGGCTAAGGATTATTTGTCGAATCGAGGCATAACTGAAAATACCATAAAAAGATTCGGTCTTGGGTATTCTGTTGACAGCTGGAATCATATGCTAAAATTTTTAAAGAACAGGGGATTTACGGAAC
Source organism: Clostridium moutaii (assembly GCF_041205085.1). NCBI lineage: Bacteria > Bacillati > Bacillota > Clostridia > Eubacteriales > Clostridiaceae > Clostridium > Clostridium moutaii. The sequence goes on along the minus strand of NZ_JBGEWD010000001.1, from coordinate 349,797 downwards.
TGGATATGATTTCTGTTGGACTTATAGTTAAAAGCCAAAAAGAAAATTATTATGACAGATTTAGAAACAGAATAATTTTTCCTGTATTTGATAGTAGAGGAAGAGTAATAGGATTTGGAGGAAGAGTACTGGATGATTCAAAGCCTAAGTATTTAAATTCACCGGAGACCCCTCTTTTTAAAAAAGGGATAAATCTTTATGGACTGAATTTTGTAATGAAAAGTGATTTTTCAAGAGTGCTTATAATTGTAGAAGGATACATGGATTGTATAGCTCTGCATCAGTGTGGCATAACAAATGCCGTAGCTTCTTTGGGAACAGCTCTTACTGTAAATCAAGCCAGGCTTATGGCAAGATATGCAGATAAAGTAATAATATCTTATGATGCAGATACAGCAGGTCAGATGGCTACAATGAGGGGAATGGATATACTTAAAGATGCTGGATTAGAAGTTGAAGTTTTGCAGATACCCAATGGGAAGGATCCGGATGAATTTATCAGAAATAATGGGAGAACAAACTTTTTAAGGCTTGTGGATAAAGCTCTTCCTCTTATAGAATATAGAATTCAAAATGTAAAAAGAAATATAAATTTTAATAATTCTGAAGGTACTATAAAGTATGTAGAGGAAGTACTTAAAGTATTAGCTAAGGTAGATCCTATAGAAAGAGAAATATATTTAAAAAGATTGTCAGAAGAAACAGGTATAAGAGATCAGGTGCTTTATGACATGTTAAATACAAGCAATGTTCAAAAAAATGTAAAAAAAGATGAAAATATGAATATAGATACAAGTTTTGGACAAAAATTATATTTAGAGCCAGCTTATTTAAAGGCAGAGAGAGCTCTTTTAAAATTAATCATGGAAGATGATATGGCTTTTAAGTATTCATTGGATAAAATAAAAGATGATGATATTATATTGAAAAGCCATAAAAAAATATATCAATATATAGTGGAAAACATAGAATATGATATAGAAAAGAGAAAAAGACAAATTGAGATAAGATGTAACGACCTTGATACGTCTAAAGAATGGATTGAAATTATGGATACTGAAATTTTATATGATAATTATGATTACAAGAGTTTACTGGATAATTTCGTAAATAAGATTAAAAAACATAGATTAGAGGAATCTAAAGATTATATCATCAGTAAAATAAAAGAATATGAATCTGGAGGAAAATTAAAAGAATCTTTAGAATTGGCACAGAAGTTAATTGAAATACAGAAAAGGATTGGTGGAATGCAGTAATGGTTAAAGGAGGCAAGAAAATGAAGGATAAAAGTTCAAAGATACAGCTGGTTAGAAAACTTATGGAAAAAGGAAAGAAAAATGGTACTTTAACTTATAAGGAAATAATGGATGAATTGGAAGAGGTGGACTTAAGTCCTGAGCAGATAGAAAAAATATATGAAACACTTGAATCAATAGGAGTAGAAGTAACCGGGGATATGGGTGAGGCGGAAGTAAGTGAGAAAACCCTGGATCTATCAGTTCCAGAAGGTGTGGCCATAGATGATCCGGTTAGAATGTACTTAAAGGAAATAGGTAAAGTTCCTCTGCTTTTGCCAGAAGAGGAAGTATCTCTTGCAAAGAGAATAGAGGAAGGAGATCAAATTGCTAAAAAGAAACTGGCAGAGGCTAATTTAAGGTTGGTTGTCAGCATAGCAAAAAGATATGTGGGTAGAGGAATGTTATTTTTGGATTTAATCCAGGAAGGAAATCTAGGCCTTATAAAGGCAGTAGAAAAGTTTGATTATAGAAAAGGCTATAAATTCAGCACATATGCTACCTGGTGGATAAGGCAGGCAATTACAAGGGCAATTGCAGATCAAGCTAGAACCATAAGAATACCTGTTCATATGGTGGAAACCATAAATAAGCTCATCAGGGTTTCAAGACAATTACTTCAGGAATTAGGAAGAGATCCCCATCCTGAAGAGGTAGCCGAAATAATGGAAATGCCTGTAGATAAGGTTAGGGAGATTATGAAAATAGCACAGGAACCTGTGTCGCTTGAAACACCTATTGGGGAAGAAGAAGACAGTCATCTTGGAGATTTTATACCAGACGATGAGGCACCAGCCCCAGCAGAAGCAGCAGCTTTTACAATGCTTAAGGAACAACTTATAAATGTGCTGGATACCTTAACACCAAGGGAGGAAAAGGTCTTAAGACTGAGGTTTGGGTTAGATGATGGAAGAGCCAGAACTTTAGAGGAAGTTGGAAAAGAGTTCAATGTAACCAGGGAGAGAATAAGACAAATAGAGGCTAAGGCCCTTAGAAAGCTGAGACATCCAAGCAGGAGCAAAAAATTAAAGGACTATTTAGATTAAAGCACCCACCGAAGGTGCTTTTTACTGCCCATAACTATTATGTATTGAGAATATGGTAAGCTGGCATGTGATTTATGCTATAATAATTAGTAAAGAAGGTGATGATAGAGTGAAAATTATCTATAAGGCTGCAAGGGGAGTAGGAGTGTATTTTATTATAGGCTTGATGGCTTTATATGATACTCTATTGATAATTTTAATAAATTTTGCAAATTCTTATGAAATATATAATTTATTAAAATTAGCATTGATATCTCTGAATACGTACCAACTTTATTATATTATTATCTGCGGAACGCTTAAATACTCAATAGATGAGGATAACTTGTATATAACCAGTGCATTGGGACTTAAAAATGAAAAAATTCCATTTCACCAAATTCAGATGTATCAAAAATCGCAGGGTCATGTAAAAGGAGTAAAGTTAGCAGGGTATGGTAAAAGCAAATTTGCTATAGGAAGATCATTTATTGATAAAATAGGCAATACTTATATGTTTGTTACTTCAAATAAAAATGTAATATATTTAAAGACGGACACTATAAGCTATGGATTGTCTCCAGAAAATTTTCAGGAATTTGAGGGAGAATTAAAAAAAAGAAAAATAAATTGTTTTAAGTGGGAAAATAAATTAAATAAGAATATTCCAATAAACAGGGAACCAAAATTTTTCGTTCCATTTATAGTTACAACTATAATAGTGATTCTACTTACTTTAAATCCAATAGCTATATACCTTAGTGGAAAATTACCGGATAAAATGCCTATTAGTTTTAATACAGGCTTTATTGCCGTGAAATTTGGGACAGGTAGGCAATTTGCGTTTAAGCAGATGGTTTATGGACTTTTAAATATGGGAGTACTGTTTTGTATGTATTATGCAGGATATATTTATTCAAAATATGACAAAAAGTCTTCTTACAAATTTATATACATCTCTTTAATAGTAGCAGCATTTTATCTAATTATGCAGGTAAAGATACTCTATACTTTTAGATAAAGTTATATATTTATATTAGAATGGAGAATTTTATGGATATTAGTTTAAGACTTAAAATTGTGGCACAGATGGTGGATAATTGTGACTGTGCAGCGGATATAGGTACAGATCATGGGTATATTCCCATTTATTTGATAAAAAACAATATTTGCAAGAAGGCTATAGCATCTGATATAAATGTGGGACCTATAGAGAGAGCAAAGCTTAATGTAAAACTTGAAAATTTGGAAGATAAAATAGATTGTAGGCTTGGAAGCGGACTTTCTACCATAAGTCCAGGTGAAGCTGAGGAAGTAATAATTGCAGGCATGGGTGGAAATCTCATACGTGATATAATAGAAAATCACATGGAGGTGTTCAAAAAGTCAAGATCTTTTATACTTCAACCTATGCAAAATTCGGAAGTGCTGAGAGAGTATATTTATAAAAGAGGATTTAAAATAGCAGATGAAGAATTATGTATTGACGAAAATAGATTTTATGAGATAATAAAGATAGAATACGATACTGTTGTAAAAAAGGTAGATAGTATATTTTATGAAGTGGGAAAAATACTAGTAGAGAAGAGGCACAAATATCTCTTTGAATTTATAGAAAACAAGATAAAAAATTGCAACAAGATAATTTTAAATATAAAAGACAATACAGAATCGGCAAATAAAAGGAAGAAGGATTTGGAAGTGAGAATAAAGAGATTGCAGGAGTTGATATCATGTATCTAAAAATAAGAGATATACATAACATAGTGGAAAGGCATGCACCCTCCATACTTAAAGAAAATTATGACAATGTAGGTCTTATGGTAGGTGATATGGAGTGCAAGGTTACTTCTGTGCTGGTGTCTTTGGATTGTACATTGAAAGTAATAGAAGAAGCAAGACAAAATAACTGCAATCTCATATTTACCCATCATCCGCTGTTATTTAAAAGACCGGATACCATAACCGCGGATACCTTGATTGGTGAAAAAATAATAAAATTAATAGAAAATCATATAAATGTGTATTCCTGCCATACTAATCTTGATTCTGCAGAGGGAGGAATAAATGATATAATCATGGAATTGCTTGATTTAAACTGCAATAATATCATTGAACCGTTAAAAAATGAAGATGGAAGAGAATGTAAAGACGGTATAGGAAGGATCAGCGAACTTGAAGAACCCATTATTTTGAGTGAACTCTGTAATAGAGTGAAGAGATGTTTGGGAATATCTTCATTAAGATATGTAGGACATGAATTTAAGCTTATAAAAAAAATAGCGGTTATAAATGGAAGCGGTCAAAGTTATATTAATGAAGCCGTATTACAAGGAGCTGATTGTATAATTACAGGGGACACTACTTATCATTATGTAAGTGATTTTGAGGAGCAGGGTATAGCTGTAATTGATGGTGGACACTTTGGAACTGAATGGCCTGCAATGAAAAAGGTGGCAGTCTTTTTAGAAAATGAAATAAAATCTCTTGGATTTGAGAATAGTGTAGTTTTGTCAAAAGTTAATATGGATCCGTATAAATATAAGTAGAAATGAATTTGAATTCATTTCTACTTTTTTAATATAGAGGATTTGAGTGTACCAGCAAGAACTGTTAAAAATGTCGTGCTAATAAACACATAGGGAGGAAATGAATGTTAAATTTACTTTTGAAAATTCAGCAAAATAAAGAGACCATAAAAAAGACAAAAGAAGCCCTAAAAGAAGAATCAAATAATAATTTTATGAGAAAAATGAAAAAAGAGTTTGAACAGGAAAAGGCAAAATATAAGATTATAGACTCTAAACTTAAAGAAGTTAGGCAAAATATTGAACAATTGGATAAAAGACTGAATAATTTGAAAAAGGAAATGGACCTAGAGGAAGCTAAGCTTTATGGAAATTTAAAATATGATTTGAAATTTATAAATACATTGGAAAAATCCATTAAGCTAAAAGAACATGAGATAAAAAGTTTGGAAGAAGACAGCCTAAATGCGTTGTATGAGGAAGAAAACTCATTAAAAGAAAGGGAAATCAGCGGCAGAAAATTAGTAGATATAAAGGATGAATTTTATAATCATAAGAAAATCATTAATGAAAAAATAATCAAAGCTAAAGAAGATATAAAAATAGCTGAAGACAATATATTAAATTGTGAAAAAAAAGTTCCTAAAAAATTATTGGATAAGTTTAATGAATTATGCTCAGTTAAAGGTACAGGAGCTGCAAAATTATCAAATGGAGTGTGTCTTGGATGTAGAATGAAAGTATCTGCTATAACTATAGATGATATTAAAAATAATAAGGACATAGTTTATTGCGACAATTGTGGAAGAATAATACATTACCATGATAAATAATAAAGTACCTAAGGTGAAATTTTAAGATACTATTGTAATATAACATTAACTATGATATTATGAATATCGTAAGTAAATCAGACAATCGCTGCTGTAGAATTACAGGAGAGGAAAGTCCGAGCTTCATAGGGCAGGGTGCTGGGTAATACCCAGTCAGGGTGACTTGAAGGAAAGTGCAACAGAAATATACCGCTGCAGGTAACAGAATATCTTGTTTTGTCCTGTAGTAAGGATGGAAAGGCGAGGTAAGAGCTCACCAGCGCAGGGGTGACTTTGCGGCTATGTAAACCCCATCTGAAGCAAGATCGAATAGGAAAGCATAAAAAAGTGGCCCGCTTTGCTTTCGGGTAGTATCGCTGGAGCTTATTGGTAACAATGGGCCTAGATAGATGATTGTCTAATACAGAACTCGGCTTATAGATTTGCTTAACCATTGAAAACACTGGGCTTACAGCTTAGTGTTTTTGATTTTGCCACCGATTTGCCACCGTAATCATCCCTGAATTAGTTTTGATATACTATCTGTGGCCCGCTTTTGCATTTTCTTATTTACATGGGAATATATATTTGCAGTAGTGAAAATGTCCTTATGACCAAAACATTCCTGGATAACTTTTAAATCATTCCCCTCCTGGAGTAAAAGAGTTGCATTTTACTATTTATTTCACCAATATAAAAATAGCAGCTCCAGGTTTTGCCACGTTTTCTAACTCCGCCTTTCAATAGAATTCCTCCTTTAATACAAACTTATGTTCTTTATAAAATTGAAAAATATATAGGAGATGTATTTTACTATTATGCTCCTATATTTAATTTACCTATTAGCATCATTAATGTTGCAGTAATAATTGAAATTACAGCAGTAGATAAGAATTTATTTGAAATAAAATAACACATTATAATTAGCAACATAGTAATTAATATTGAATAATGTCTAAGTTGATTTCGTCGACTTTCGCTTTTTATCTTTTTATTAATATTATCTACAGGAGAGAAAATACAAATTAATATAAAAGAAATACTTAATAAAAATATTATAAAAATATTATTAATTATCATATATTTACCAGCAGTAACTATTATATAAAATATAATAAAGCTAATAAAAAAGCAACCCCAATAAGTTTTTGCATGGTATCCACCTGAAAATAATCTAATGGGGCAAAAAAATAAAAGGGTAATTATATAATAATTTTGTAAAGAAAATATCCAGAATATAATAAAATAAGGTATTAATTTTGTAATTTCATCAAAAGTACAAACTAATCCATATTCCATTTTTCTTAATTGTAGTTCTGAAAATTCAGGGTTAGATTCAGAAATTTTTTTTACTAAACAAGCTATAAGTTTATTCATTTATCATCACCCTTTATTTTAAATGAGACTAAAAATTTAGTTATTTCAGAATTACTTTCTAGCGATATACAGCCATTGTTTCTCTCAATTAATTGTTTAGTAATATATAGGCCAAATCCATGGTCACCTGATTTTTCAGTTTTTGTGGAAAAACCTTTTTCAAAAATTTTATTTTGTATATTTTTAGGGATCATGCTGGCATTATCAGAGATTTCAATATAAAATTTATTATCTTCAATAAAAGTATCAAAGGTTATTTTTTTACTTTCAATATTGGATTCAGGTTGAAATGATTCAAACGCATTGTCTACAAGATTGCTTATAATACTTATCAATTCGTTTTCTTTAATCTTTAGTTTGCTAAAAGGTTCATCAATCATTATATCAAAATTTATATTATTTTTAACTGCGTAGTTATTTTTAATAGATAACAATCCATCCAAATAGTCATTACCTGTGGCTATGTACTTGAATGATGAATGGAGATTGTCTGAGATTCCATCTACATAATTTTTTATTCTTTCAACGGTATTTGGTCTATTTAATGAACAAAGTCCCCATATAACATTAATATGATTAGCAAAATCATGCTTTTCCTGTCTGATTATACTAATTATTTCTTCCATATTTTTAATTTGGTGTTCTTGAATCTTATAATTTGCTTTTATGTTTATAAATTTTTCGTGCTTTTTTAGCTCTTTAAGTCCTATTATTAAAAATATAAGATATAAAATAAAAATTAAGATGTTATATAGCTTTGTGATCTTCATATTGAATGTGCTAAAATTTACAATAAATATAAAAAAACCGAGCATTCCTACCTGAAGCATTAAACTGGACATAGAAGTACCTTTATCTTTAATGGAAAATTTATTAAATTTAAAGATAGCTAATATTATAAATATTTGAAGTAGTTTGGATATTATTAAAAAGATCCAAAAATATTTTTGAATTAAAAATAATTGATCTAAATTTATATTAAGTATAAACAGTTCAATAATTTCGGTAAGACTTTCAGTAACAAAAATTATTGAAAGAAATGAAAAAAATATTACAGATGAAATGGAAAAATTTATTTTTGTAATATAAGCTAATAGTAGAATGCAAAATATTAAAATTATTAATGTATGATAGATTTTAGTAACATAATATGTACTAAAATAACTAGCAATAGTATATAATATGCAAAAATAAATCGTTTTAATTCTATTTTTCCGTATAAATGTTTTATTATCATATAATGATTCAAAGAGTATCAAAAAAAGTATAGATTCTATTCCGTCTGATAATATTTCTCTTACAATGCCCATATTTTTCTCCCATGCATGTTTTAGGTTTTCCCATAGATATATTATTAAATAATCCAAGGAAAAACCTCATCTAGTTACTTCAAAAGCTCATCGGGACATTTCGGTTGATGTCCGCTAAGAAGTGAATTTGGAAATAATACGAGTGAACCTAGAAATAGCGCTATAGAGCCTACCATTTTCGTAGATTTCTTTAAAAGACGTTTCTTGAAAGATTTCATTTCTATAACCTCCTATAATTTTGTGAAAACAGCTTAAATACACATTATTTTATATATTCTATAATAATTTTATTTTTCCTGCATAATCTGTAAGAATATTAGACTTAACCTAAAGAAATATACTTTAGATTAAGTTTAATATTTTTTTCCTAATTTATAATAATATACAATGAGCTTGTCCAATTGCTGACTTACCTCTAATATTTCCTCATTTGTATATTTATTTGAATCGAGCATTTTATTTAATTTATCTCTTAATTCTTCTAATAGTTTTTCCATATATTTTAAATTCCTTACCATTTATATACCAACTTTTACATTATATAATATAAAAACTGGTTATTCAAGTAAATGTTTAGAAAATTTTATATATTTGATCACATAATTAATAGAGTTAATGGATAATTATCTAATATAAACTTATAATTATAAAATTTTCTCCATTAGGTAAAAATAAAAACTCAAAATCATAAAATTGAGTAATCTACTTAGTACCATATAATTTATTTGCTACAGAATCAGCGGATGTTTCATATATGTATACTGCATATCCAGTCCTATCATATAGGCAAGTTTAGCCATATCATCAGCATCCTCAATTGCTTTTATAATTCTGATTATTTTTTTATATCGTTGGGATCCATATTCCTAGTTTGCTTGAATAGTAGTTTTAAATCTTCTCTTTCTTTTAATTCATCCCAGAATTGAGCTAACTCCGGATCATCATTTAGGGATTCAGTTATTTTGCTAGAAGAATCATTTGAGTTTTTAATGTTAGTATTACCAAGTAGGTAATCAGTAGAACATTGGAAATACTCGGCTAATTGGTTTACAAAATCAATATTTGGTATTCGTAAATTATTTTCATATCTGGATAGAGTAGATTTAATTGTATTTAAAATTTTTGCAAGCTCATCTAAAGTTATATTTTTAGCTGCTCTAAGCTCTTTCATTATTTGATTAAAAGCTGCCGTAATAACACCTTTTTAAAATCATAATATCATTTAGTTGCCAAATAAATAACAAATGAAGTAGTGTAATTATTTCATGATTTAATTTTAACAGCAAAAGGAAGTGAAATGAATGGTACAAGAGTACAGGAATATCTACCAAATCATATTGCTGTGACACTAGATTTGATAAAAAATTACCGCATAAAATAACTGATATTGGTTTTACAGGTCATGTAGAATTTGATGGTGGAGCAGCAAAATGTTTTAGACCTGATGTTAAGCTAATTAATTCGTAAATCAAAAATTTTACAAAGAAAAAGCCAGGGGTGAAAATCCCTGGAACAATAATTAATTAAAGTAAAAAAATATATGTTATTTAATATAGGAATCTGGGGGAAGTTTAAACACTGGGGATTCATCATCCCCAGCACAAATAAGTATCAACATATTGTTGCTATATATTAATATTTCTAATATATTGATAACCTTATGTGAATTATTATTTACAGAATTCAATTTATTATTCTAGTAATTTGAGGAAGGATTTTATGAAAGTATTGACTATAAAGCGACCATGGGAAAGTCTCATAGCTCTACGTGAGAAACATATGTTTTGTCGTCAAAAATAATTTAGAAATCCTAGATTTTCCTCCTTTTGGGAGAATCCTTTTGCTTTTTAAATATTATTTTAAATCATACTAATTAGAATATATTCAATATTTACATATAATTAAGATCCATATTATTGAGGAAATATGATTTGAAATAATAAATTGTGGTATAATGTATTTAAAAGAAGCCGTCACGGTTTTAAAAAATTGTTTTTAAGGTTTTTAGTTAATTAAAATGTACTTAGGCATGGGTACATTTTAATTTTTTGAGTTTTTTTCTTCAGTGGTTATAGATATTTCATTTTCAGTTAACTTGCCAACTGAAGATTTACCTTTAATTTTAAGTCTATCTTTAAGATATGTTTCTAATAATTATTATAGCATAATTTTTAACCGACACAGAAATAATTATACCCCGAGAAATCGGGGCTGTTGCTATACTATATTAATATAGTAATATGAGATTTTGTGAGTAAGAACCGTATCGGTTGTTTTATTATTATTAAATTGAATAATATCTATTTTATGTTTGCCAGCTTTGATATCATTTCCCTTTAACTCTATATTTGTTTTATTATTGGATAATTGTTTCCTAGAGTTAAAAATACCGTCTATAAATATATAGCTTAGATATTTATTATTAAACTCACTTGGGACTATTTCAACTTTTTGAGATGAAGTATTTTTCTTAATATTTATAATCGGAATATTTCCATCTTTAAATGTATTGGATGATGAAGATATATAAAATTTGCCTGGGCCCATATCAGTTTTTAGAGCTTTAGGTAGTTCTACTAAATCGTTTTTAGTTTTATTCTCTATATTTTGAACCTTGTTTTTAACATTGTTAGATTGTTGCTGAGTTCCACAGCCTGCTAAATTTATTATAATCAGTAAAGATGTTATAATTATATAAAAATTTTTCCGCATTTATATCACTCCTTGTATAATGTAGTCATAATTAAGTTTATACATTATAAGAACAGTTATGCTAGAGAATTAAAGGAGCAGGTGGAAGATTATTAAAAATTTTATTTAGCAATTAAAAACTCCGGCTTGAAAGCTGGAGTTATGCTTTATGTAGACATTTCCAAAAACTTTCTATTGATTAACAAATAGATTGTGATATAATGTTTCTCAATCTATGTTTTTTTGATTGTATCCTTTAACCAAAGGAAAGAGCTGACCTATTTTTGATCAGCTCTTTTTTATATTATTATAATAACCTTAAAAAATATAATACAGAACTCGGCTTATAGATTTACTTATGGATTGAAAACACTAGGTCTTATGCTTAGTGTTTTTTATTTTAACATATTTTTAATAAATAAAAGTATTAACAATTAAATCTTATATATATATAATAGATATTGGATCGTTATTAGCTGAAGATGAAATAATATGCTTTTATAAAAATTTAATAATATTGTTAGGTGAGGCTCCTATGTATAGGATATATGCTAATGCCCAAAAACATCGAGAGATGCCAATGGGTCAACAAGTACTGCCGGATTAAGGTTTTACTTAATATAGCTGAGTTTAACTCAAAGCCACATAGTGCTAAAGCTCAACGAAGGAATAATGATGTGTTATTTTGACGAGCTTTTAAAAGCTTTTTTTTTATTTTATGGATTAATTTTAAAGTAAATATTACTATTTTAAATTATGGAGAGTGATAAGTTTAATGGACAGCGGACCGGAGTATAAACATAATAGAATAAGATTTGGGAACTTATTAAAGAATATAATAGGGGTGTGCCTACATTAAACTTTAAACATTGCATTGTGCGCCCCAAAAAAGAGGAGTGAGTTCAATGCAATTTAGAAGTGTTTACCTAAGCAGAATATTAGGCAATAAGATTTTTACGGTTAATAAAGATGTAATAGGAACTTTAAAGGATTTAGCTGTTGATGTGAATTTTCAAAATCCTAAAGTTACTATGGCTGCTGTTAAAACAAAAGCGGGAGTAAAATTTATTGATTTTGATAGTATTAATATTTCTAAAGGAAAAGGACAATATGTTTTAATATGTAATAAAGTTGTAGATAAAGATATAAGCAACAACATGCTGCTGAAAAAGTATGTTTTGGATAAACAAATCGTTGATGTTAATGGAAGAAAAGTAGTTAGAGCCAACGATATCAGATTGGCTATAGTGCCTTCAGGAATGTTTATTGCAGCAGTAGATATCGGTATGGATGGACTGCTGCGACGGATTGGAATTGCCAAACCGCTAAAAAGGTTAGGATTTAAAGTATCAAGTAAACTCATATTGTGGGATAACGTTCAAACAGCGTTTACTTCAAAAAATATCTTGCTTTCCAAAACCTATAATAAATTACACACACTTCATCCCTCGGATTTAGCGGATATAATTGAAGATTTTGACTCAAATACAGGAGAAATTATTTTTGCAAGTTTGGATAATACAAAAGCTGCAGATGTGTTAGAAGAATTAGAAGAAGATGTACAGGTGAGATTACTTAAAACTTTATCTACAGATAAGGCAGTTGATATACTAGAAGAAATGCCGGCAGATGAAGCAGCTGATGTATTGGATGAATTAAATGAAAACAGGGCAGAGGAATTATTGAATAAAATGGAAAAAGAATCTTCAGATGAAATAAGGGAACTTATGGAATATGACGAATATCTAGTGGGAAGTATTATGAATACTGATTTCATATCATGTCCTGCTGACTATACCGTAGCTGATGCAATGAATGATATTCGTAAATCTACAGAAGAAATTGACCAGGTCTATTATGTTTATATTGTGGATAATGTCAATAAAATTATTGGAGAAATATCTTTAAGGGATTTAATTGTTTCTACCGCAGACGAAAAATTAGAAGATATTATGAATAAAGAGATTATATATATACAGGATACAGACGAAATAAGAGATTTGGTAAAAGTTATATCAAAATATGATCTATTTACTGTGCCTGTAGTTGATAAATATATCCACCTAATGGGAATTGCATATATAAATGATATTTTTTATGAACTTATTAAACATAATAGGAAATTGAAGTAATGGAGGGGTGATAAAGATGAATGCAAAAAGAAAAAATTGGATGACAAATCTATTTATATTTTTAAGTGTTTTAGGGCCTGGGATTATAACAGGCAGTGTAGATAATGATGCAGGTGGTATTACAACATATTCTGTAGCAGGGGCTACTTATGGTTATAAATTGCTTTGGTCACTAATCCCATGTTTTATCGTACTCTTTGTGGTGCAGGAAATGAATGCCAGAATGGGTATAGTTACAGGAAAAGGGCTGGCAGATTTAATTAGAGAAAATTTTGGCGTCAAGATAACTTTTTTTATATTCATTGGCCTGATTATTGCAGATATAGGAAATACGGCTACTGAGTTTGCAGGTGTGGCAGGCAGCATGCAGGTTTTGGGAGTAAGTAAATATATATCAGTACCCCTGGCTGCTGTTGCAGTGTGGATTCTGGTAGTAAAGGGCACATACAAAACCACTGAAAAGATATTTTTGATTTTTAGCATATTTTTATTATCCTATGTTGCTTCTGCATTTCTTGCTAAACCGGACTGGCATGAAATAGGGACTGCTTTAATTCATCCTACTGTTAAAGTTGATTTTAATTATATAAGTATGGTTATTGGTATGGTGGGAACCACCATTGCTCCATGGATGCAATTTTACATGCAGTCATCGGTTATAGAAAAAGGTCTTAAGATTGAAGATCTTAAATATGAAATTTGGGATGTTGCTGCAGGTAGTATTATTACAGTTGCAGTTGCTTTCTTTATAATCGTAGCTTGCGGGGCCACACTTCATAAAGGCGGAATCCAAATAAAAGAGGCTGAAGATGCTGCAGTAGCATTGAAACCTCTTGCAGGAGTTTTTGCTTCACAGATTTTTGCATTTGGACTTTTTATAGCTTCCATTTTTTCAGCTACGATACTACCACTGGCTACAGCATTTTATATTTGTGAAGCATTTGGTTTTGAAGCTGGTATAGATAAAACATTAAAGGAAGCACCACAGTTTTTTACCTTATTTACCATTATAATTATTATAGGAGTTGTCATTATATTGATTCCAAAGGCACCTTTAATTCAGATAACATTATGGTCACAGGTAATAAACGGTGTATTATTGCCGGTAGTTTTAATCTGCATGATGCTTATGGTAAATAATAAGGAAATTATGGGAAAGTACATAAATAGTAAAACCAAAAATGCAATTGGATGGATAACTATTATAGTATTAATTATATTAACTGCTGTATTAACCGCTGCGCCTATTGTAACTGCTTTGGCAAAACAATGACCGAAATAATCTGTTAAATTGCTAAAGTATTGATACTTTGCTACAATTACTATAGTGTTTTTTATTTTAAATGATAGATAAATTTAAGGAAAGGTTGTAATATTTATGGATCCAATAGCTTTTTCCATTAATGGTTTTGCAATAAGATGGTATGGAATCATGATAGCTTCAGGAGTATTGGCAGCCATCTTATTGGCTAATTTTAATTGTAAGTATAAAAAATATAATTTTGATGATTTGATAGATGTATTTTTAGTGTCATTTCCATTTGCAATTATAGGTGCAAGGGCCTATTATGTTATTTTTCAATTTAAATATTATGAAGGCAGTATAATGGATATGATAAATATAAGGCAGGGGGGGCTAGCAATTCACGGTGGGCTCATATTTGGGTTGCTGGCTGCTTATATATTTACCAGATATAAAAAAATGGACTTCATAAAATTAGTGGATTCTGCAGCACCCTCTATAATACTTGCCCAGGCAATAGGCAGGTGGGGAAATTTTTTTAATGGTGAGGCCCATGGAGGCCCAGTAACTTATGAATTCATAAGTAAATTTCCTCTTTTTATACAAAAGGGAATGTACATAAATGGTGTTTATTATCATCCTACATTTTTATATGAATCCATTTGGGATTTGATTGTGTGTGTCATTTTAATATATATTTTTAGAAAAAAGCATAAAAAAGGTTCTATAATAGCAGCGTACATTGGCTTATATTCTTTAGGAAGATTTTTTATAGAAGGATTCAGAACAGATAGCTTAATGCTGGGAAATATAAGAATTGCCCAGCTAATGAGCCTTGTGGGAATTTTATTCAGTATAGGTTATTTTGTATACTTGAGGATTAAAAAAAACAGAGGCTTGTCTTAGCTGGTAACTATTAATTATATATTATTCATTGTTAATAACAAAAAGGGTTGATTCAAAATAAATTTTAAATCAACCCTTTTTTAAAATATCCTATTCTGTCAATTTTAACTCCAGTGTTTTGGTAGCTCCGTTTCTGTAAACTACTATTGAAACTACATCACCGGATTTATGGGTAGATTTTATCTGGTTTACCTCATCTACGGTTTTGACTGATTTACCATCGAATTTTTGTATAATGTCGCCTGTTTTCAGTCCGGCATTTTCGGCTGCACTGGATTGTTCAACTTGTTTTACGTAAACACCCTGGGGTATGTTATATTGCTGCGATAAGCTGGAATCAATATCTATACATTCAATTCCAATTTTCAATATGGGTTTCAAAAGGCCGTTTAATTTGGAAGCTACAGTATTTATTGGAATGGCAAATCCTATACCTTCAACTCCGTTTCCACCTATTTTAGCGGAATTTATCCCTATTACCTGTCCAAGTGAATTTACAAGAGCTCCTCCACTATTTCCTGGATTTATAGCTGCATCTGTCTGCAAAAAACTTTGAGTAGTATTTCCAACGTTGATTTGTCGGTTTGTAGCACTTATAATACCACTTGTGACAGAACCTAAAAGCTCTTTGCCAAGAGGATTGCCAATGGCAACTACCGAATCGCCTACTTGAACATTATCAGAGTTGCCGAGTTCTGCCACTGCTGGCATCTGAGTTTTAGTAGTTACCTGTATTACAGCTAAATCTTGATTTTCGTCATAATTTACAACTTTAGCAGCCACTTCTTTTTTGTTGCTCAGTATTACACTTATACTTTGAGCGCCCGCTACTACGTGATAATTAGTAAGTATATACCCATCAGAATTTATTATTATTCCTGAACCCATTCCATCTTGCTCATTACCATTATTGTTGTTTTGATTTTCTGAAAAACCAAATATATCTGATGATTCAGAAATGGATTTAGTGGATACACCTACTACGGCAGGGCTTACTTTTTTCGCTATTTCTGTTATGGTAAGACCATTTTTACTTGAAGTAGATATAGGGGAAGCTTGGGTTTGAGGAGCTTTGGCTTCCGATAAATTCATACTTTCGTAAAGAGGTGTATTTTTGAAAAAATCTGTATTCGGGATTACGTATAAAAAAGCTGCAACAGATAAAAAACCGCCTATTAAGCTGGATATCAGCGCTACAGATATATAGGATAAAACTCTTTTACCTTTAAAGTGATTTTTAAATAATTTATTTTTGTAGCGGGATATTATATTCATTTTTGTAGTATCCTGGTTTTCATCATAATTATCCATATTAAAATTCCTCCTTGAAAAATCTCTAGAACTTATATTATGATTATATAATAGATTTTATTTGTTACAGTTATATGTCAAAACTGTTAACTAGTTATGACAATTCTGTTTAATATATGTTACGAATTTTATCAATCCTCAAATTAAAAAAAAATTGACATTACTAATACATTATTATATAATTATATTTTGTACAATTGATTAGGAGGCTAACTAAATGGAAGATAAATTAGACTGTGGGGCATGTAATGGTCTTATAACCCATTGGTTGAGATTGATATATAGGAATATGACAAATCTGCATAATGCAAAGTTGGTAAAATATGATTTAACTACATCACAGGTTGGGGTACTTATACAATTATTGATGGAAGATGGACTGACTCAGAAAAAGATGTCACAGAAACTTCAAATACGACCGGCTTCAATCACATCATTGGTGAATACTTTGGCTTTAAAAGGATGGGTAAAGAGAAAAGAAGATTCAGAGGATGCTAGAATAAATAGAATTTACTTAACAGAAGAAGGTAGGGATATTACCTTTAAATGTATAAAAGTAAATGATGAAGTTGAAAAAGTACTGGAAAAAGATTTTTCCAAAACAGAAAAACAGATGATGTTGTATTGGTTAAAAAAGCTATATAAAAATTTATTATAGGAGGTAATGCTTATTTGGAACGTTCAATTAAATTAAGGGATAAAAAAGTAGGTGAATTATTGCTGGAATTTTCCATACCGGCTATAATCGGTATGTTGGTAAACTCCATGTATATTGTAATAGATAGGATTTTTATAGGAAGAGTTGTAGGTGCAATGGCTATATCCGGGGTAAGCTTGACCTTCCCCATTGGAATACTTATAATGGCTTTTGGTATGTTGGTTGGAATTGGTGCTGCTGCAAATATATCTATAAAATTGGGACAGAATAAAAAGGGTGAAGCGGAACATATATTGGGTAATGCACTTGTGCTTCTCATTATAGTAGGTATAATAGTTACCATTTTAGGATTTGTATTTGTGGAACCAATGCTTGTGGCATTTGGAGCGAGCAGCAATACATTGACTTATGCCAAGGAATTTATAATTATAATAATTGCAGGTTCCATATTTCAAATAATAGGCTTTGGACTTAATAATATAATACGTTCAGAAGGAAATCCTAAGAAGGCCATGACCACAATGCTCATAGGTGCCATAACCAATATAATTTTAGATTATATATTTATATATTTATTTCATTTTGGTATAAGAGGTGCAGCTTCAGCTACTGTGATTTCTCAGGGTATAAATATGATATGGGTGCTTTATTATTTCTTAAAGGGAAATAGCTTGCTTAAAATAAAGAAAGAAAATTTGATTTTAAAAGTAGAAACAATAAAGAATATATTTTCCATAGGCATGTCACCATTTGCCATGCAGCTGGCGGCTAGCCTTGTAAATGTGATATTAAACAAGAGCCTGGCAATATACGGCGGTGATTTGGCCATAGGAGCCATGGGCATAATAAACGGTATAACAACTATGATATTTATGCCTATATTTGGACTCAACCAGGGTGCTCAACCAATAATCGGATTTAATTATGGAGCAAAATTGTACACACGTGTGAAAAGTGCACTTAAATTGGCTATTATAGCAGCTACCAGTATATCCACAATAGGAGCACTAGGTGCCCGTATTTTCCCTTATGCACTAGTGGGTCTTTTTAATAAAACAGATGTCAATTTAACTAATATAACAGTAAATGGCATTAGAATATTTATGATTTTATTCCCCATAGTAGGGTTTCAGATAGTAAGCTCTAATTTTTTCCAAGCTATAGCAAAAGCCAAGATATCCATGTTCCTGGCACTTTTAAGGCAGGTAATAGTTCTTATACCAATGTTATTGATATTACCTAAAATATTTGGACTAAATGGAGTCTGGATGGCAGGGCCTGTTTCCGACGGAGTATCTTCTATTCTTACAGCCGTATTTTTGGCATTTGAAATTAAAAAACTGAAATTACAAAAGAAAACAGTAATTTCTTCTGATTCTGAATTTCCACCAGAATGTGCAAAATAAATTAAAACTTTATTACAAACAGGGTGATTTTATGATATACGCGATTGGCATTTTGTCAATATTTATATTTGCCGGGGTAAATTTATATATTGGAAAAACTATTCTTGAAACTTTTAAATATTTTATACCATCTATAAATTCATATATTTACTGGGTTATATTTGTAGTTATTGTATTATCCTTTTTTATAGGAAGGTTTTTAAAAAAATTCATGCCTGAATTTATCAGCAGAATATTCTATTTGATAGGTTGTTACTGGTTGGCTGTAATTCTCTATTTTATGATAGCTGCAATAATATTTCAGACTGTCAATTTAATCAATTATTTTTTGCCTTTTTTAAATACTGTAAATCAAGGCAAGATGAAAGCTGTATTTTATATTATTTCAATGACAATAATCTGTATTATTTTAATAATTGGCACTTATAATGCCAATGTAATAAGGTTGGCAAAATATAACCTGCAGGTTAAAAAGAATATAGATGGCATTGAAAAATTGAACGTGGTAATGGTATCCGATATTCATGCAGGTAGAATAGTAGGTAAAAACAAATTGGAAAAATTGGTAAAAAGCATAAACTCTCTAGGGCCTGATTTGGCTATTTTGGCAGGGGATGTTATAGATGACGATGTGAATCTAAGGACTTTGGAAAGCATCCTCACACCGCTAAAAAATATAAATACTGCTTATGGTGTATATGCGGTGTTTGGAAACCATGAGTATATAGGCAAAAATACAAGATATATGACAAAAATATATGAGAGATTAAATATAAAACTTTTAGTAGATGAAGTGAAAAATGTAGATGATAGATTTTATATAATAGGTCGAAATGACATGGCTTGTAAAAGTTTTACAGGTAAAAACAGAAAAGATATTTTTCAATTGACAGATAAATGTGATAAAACAAAATTATTGATAGCAGTAGATCATAAGCCAGTGGAATTGGAAAATTGTAAAAATTCAGGAATAGATGTTCAGTTTTCCGGTCATACTCATAGAGGTCAGTTTTATCCTTTGAATCTTATAACTAAAAGAAAATTTAAAATTGATTGGGGATATTTAAGAGACTGCAATTTTAATATTATAGTCTCTTCAGGATTTGGAACCTGGGGGCCTCCCATAAGGGTTCACAGTAAATCTGAGATTGTTCAGGTTATTCTTAAGGGAACTGTGAATTGAAAATTCAATAAAGAGGAGGACAGTTTCTAATGAAGAAGCAGGAACCTGTTGTATTAGGTGAAGTTTATGAAAAATCTATGGATAGGGAAGAAAGAAAGGAAAAAGGAAGTTTTTATACACCTCATTATATAGTGGATTATATAGTAGAAAATATTATGTCCAATTTGGATGTTAAAAAAAATCCTTTTGTGAAGATATTGGATCCTTCTTGTGGCAGCGGATATTTTTTAATAAAAGTATATGAAGTTCTAATGAAAAAGTTTAGCGAGAATTTAAAACTTATTAGATATGATTTTAAAGATAAAAATTATAGGGTTGAAGATCAAAATGGGGTTAAATATATAAAGGGCATGGAATACTGGCAGTATTCCAATTTAAGTTATCACATACTTAAAGAATGTATATATGGTGCAGATATAGACGGTTTTGCCATAAACCTGGCAAAAATAAATTTATTCAATAAAAGTGGAATTAATTTAAATCTTAAGCATAACATCATATGCTGCAACAGTTTAATAAAATGGGAAAGGGGACATGGTGAAAAAGAATGGGGAGATTTGAAATCTGAAGATATAGGTGAATTTTGGAGAAAAAAGTATGACTATATACTGGGAAATCCACCATGGATATCATTGAGCAGGAAATATAAAAAAAATATAAAAGATAAATTAATGGATTATTATAATAAAAACTACGGTGGAAATACATATTTACCTAATTTGTATGAATACTTCATAAAAAGATCCGTGGGACTTCTAAAACCTCATGGAAGATTTGGATTTATAATACCAGATAGGTTGGCCAGTAATCTTTACTATAAAGATTTTAGAAAGAACCTGCTTGAAAATTATAATATATTGAATCTGGTTTTTGAAATAAAATTTCCAGAAGTAAATGCTGATTCCATGATTATTATAGCTGAAAATAGTTATAAAAGTCAAAATAAGGTGAAAATAGACGTATGTAAAAAGAGAATTTATACTATAAGTCAGCAGCAATATTTGAAAAATTTGAATTTTGAGTTTTCATATTGTTATAATATTAAAAGTTTGGCCATAAAGGAGTGCATTGAAAAACAGAGTAAGATACTTTCTGACATATGTAATACCTTTACTGGATTTATAGGATATAGCAGCAAGATGACTTCAAATAAAATTCACCACAATCAAGTTAAAGTAATAAAAGGTGAAAATATAAGAAAATTTGAAGTATTAGGCAACTATTATTATGATTTTATTCCTGGGAATATAAAAGGCGGAACCAAGGATATAAAAAAGCTTGCCAGTAAAAATAAAATAATTATAAGAAAAACAGGGAAGAGTTTAATAGCAGCACTGGATCCTGAAGGATGTATAATAGAACAATCCCTATATGGCATAATAAGCAAAAACAGGGAGATTTCTGCTTATTATGTTTTGGGAATTTTGAATTCAACATTAATACAGTGGTACTATTTGAACTTTTTAATAACAAATCTTCATTCAACCCCTCAGATTAAAAAATATAGTTTAGATCAAATACCTATATATAAGTGTAATTTACAGGATATGATGAAGGTGGAAAAGTTAGTACGTAAAATAATGTGTGAAAAAAGGGAAAAAGCTGTATTGGAAAAAGAATTAGACGAAATTGTGTTTAGCCTATATAATATTGATTATAGATATAGGTATATTATAGCCGACGAAGTAGAAAGCAATAGGAATTGTAAAAAATCAGATTGGGGGGATGATTTATGATAACCTTATTTTGTATTTTATTTGTAATTTTGACATTGTATCTTGTATTATCCGTGATAGGAATTGTAGTGCTTCCAATTGTAGGTATGGTAATATTCATAGCTCTTATTATGGCTGTAATTGGTATTATTTTTAAAATAGTGTTTTCACTGCCTTTTCTGATAATAATTATAATATTAGCAGCACTATATGTGGGTAAGAATAGATGATAAACTACAACATTCGACATGTAACGAACTATATAGGCGATATGATTCATATAGTCTTAGTATGTAAGAATATTAGTAAACTTATTTTAGGGAAACGTGTTGACTTATTATATATATGATGGTAATATAATTACGTAAATTTAATAAATTCTTTAGAAGAACATTCGTATAATCTTGATAATATGGTTCAAGAGTTTCTACCAGGGGGCCAAAACCTTTGACTATGAGTGAATTCCGGGAAGAAAGTATTTTTTAAGTATTTTCTAATTTGGATTATCCCATAATTCATATTAGAAATTTTTTATTTTGGAGGTATCGACATGGAAGTTCAAAAATCTAAGTTGGATTCATTTTTTAAGTTAACCGAGAACAATACTAATGTAAAAACAGAAATTCTAGCAGGCATTACCACTTTTATTACCATGGCCTATATAATTTTTGTAAATCCAAGCATACTTATGCAGGCTGGTATGAACAGCAAGAATCTTATGGGAGATGCGGCTGTTAAAGCTGGACTTTCTGCAATTAATGATCCTGTAGTTGCATCAATATTTGTAGCAACTTGTATAGCAGCGGCTATTGGAACTTTTGTCATGGCACTTTATGCAAATCTTCCTTTTGCGCAGGCACCTGGTATGGGGTTAAATGCATTTTTTACCTATAGTGTTTGTATAGGAATGGGCTATAGGTGGCAGCAGGCACTGGCAGCAGTTCTTGTTTCAGGAATAATATTTATAATAATTACAGTTACATCTATAAGGGAAAAAATTGTGGATGCTCTTCCTCACAATTTAAAATTGGCCATATCAGGTGGTATAGGGCTTTTTATAGCTCTTATAGGTCTTAAAAATGCAGGAATTGTAATATCCGATCCTGCTACCTTGGTGGCTTTTGGAAAATTGACAACTCCACATGTACTTCTTGCAATCATAGGCATTTTGATTACAGCTGTACTTATGGCAAGAAAAGTCAAGGGTTCAATACTCATTGGAATAATTTTAACTACTATAATCGGAATACCTTTTGGAGTAACCCATACTTCAGGTATACAAGTTATAAGTACTCCACCTTCACTTTCACCTACACTTTTTGCCTTTGATTTTAAGGGACTTTTGGGAATAGGAAAAGCTGGTGCAGTAGGTGCCATTACCAGTTTGATTATGGTAATTATAACTTTTACTTTAGTGGACTTGTTTGATACTATAGGTACTCTTGTGGGAACGGCGGAAAAGGCCGGCATGGTAGATAAGAATGGAAGAGTTAAAAATATGCATAAGGCTCTTTTGTCAGATGCCCTGGCAACTACTATAGGATCTTTACTTGGGACAAGCACCGTTAACACATACGTAGAATCTACTGCTGGTGTTACGGCAGGAGGAAGAACCGGACTTACTTCTTTTACTGTAGGAATATTGTTTATACTTTCATTGTTTTTTTCAGGACTAGTTGGCATAGTTCCAACTGAAGCTACAGCTCCAGCTCTTATAATTGTAGGAGTACTTATGATGGGAGCAGTTACTAAAATAGACTTTGATGATTTTACAGAAGCTCTGCCAGCTTTTTTTGCCATAGCTTTTATGCCTTTTAGTTATAGTATAGCAAATGGTATTGCAGCAGCAATAATATTTTATCCCGTAGTTAAAGTAGTTACAGGAAGATACAAGGAAGTTCATCCAATAGTATATGTACTTGCAGCACTTTTTATATTCAGGTTTGCTATGCTTTAATCACTTGCAGGCATGAATAAACTAATAAATATAAGAATATAAGGTTGAAATTCCGTTTCCAATAAACTATGATATTGTAGATGATAAGGTGATAGGTGGTTTTTGTATGAGCGGGAAATTGAAATTTGTGCTGTGTTTTACCACTATAGCATTTGTAGCTGTTTTGCTAACGGGATTTCAAATAATTTTTTTTGGGGAAAACGCGGAGCCAGAAAAATCAGATTGTATAATTGTACTCGGATGTAGAGTATATGGTACTACTCCCAGTCCATTTTTAGTGTGGAGATTGAATAGGGGACTCGCTCTTTATAATAGTGGTTATGGAAAATATATTATTGTATCTGGAGGAAAGGGTACTGGCGAAAATATATCTGAAGCTGAGGCCATGAAGAGATACTTAGTATCTAAAGGAATAGATGGCTCAAAAATAATAATGGAAGACAAATCCGCATCTACTATGGCGAATCTAATAAACTCCAAAAAAGCAATGGATGAAATGGGATTTAAAAGTGCAGTAATAGTATCCAATAAATACCATTTAAAAAGGGCGTCTCTGATGGCTGAGAGTCAGCATATAAACGGAAGCTATTCAGGAGTGTTTGTATCTTCACATAGAAAGGAAGAAATTAGCGGCTACATTAGAGAAGTACCAGCTATGTGGAAATATTATCTTGTTAAATTATTTTGAAGATCAAATTGCTAAATTATTAAAAATATACCTCATAACTATGTTATGAGGTATATTTTTAATCCACAAAACTATTCCAGTAATTTGAGTAAT
Source organism: Clostridium moutaii (assembly GCF_041205085.1). Taxonomy (NCBI): domain Bacteria; kingdom Bacillati; phylum Bacillota; class Clostridia; order Eubacteriales; family Clostridiaceae; genus Clostridium; species Clostridium moutaii. Next base: position 325,464 of record NZ_JBGEWD010000001.1, on the reverse strand, counting down.
CAAGTACTATTGAATCTGACTTTGCATCCTCTATATTATAACAATAAGCTAATTCTTTTATAAAATCTTTTGCTGACAATCCGGATTTAGAAATTAAATCTCCAATCTGTTTTTGTAAATCTTCAGGTATTTTAGAAAAACAGGAAGTAGTATTCATTTTAACAAATCCTCCTATACAATATTAATATATTATATGTTATATATCTTTAATAAGTGATATATAACTCATATTACATCTTAAATGTATCATTTTGTGTACGAAATGTCAATAAAGAATAGCTCATATATATAAATATTCACACTAAAGATTTAAATAAATTTATTGTACATTCTGCCATCAATTTATGTCCTAATGGTGAGGGATGTAAACCGTCTATAAATAAATGGTGAGCACTTGTATCTTTCAACTTTTCCAGAAAACAATTATAAAAATCTATGTAGTGAAAATTATTTTCACTGCAAAATTGTATTATCCACTTTCTATAATCTTCCTGAAGTTGAATTGTTTTTTCATAATCAAGGATACTATCCCACTTTTTTTCAGCTATAGTTTTATTTACGGCAGGTTCTATTCCTATTATTGGAGTTATTTTTGAAGTTGAAGCTTCTTTTACAATTAAGGTTAAATTATCTGTCACCATCTTTAAGGGTCTGTTACTCATAAAATCATTGCATCCACCCATGATTATTACATAATCCGGATGATTTTTTATTACGTCTTCATAAGAACGTGATAACATTCCAGAAGTGGTATCTCCATTTGCACCTTTATTTAAGACTTCCATTTGGAGAGGCTCTTTTATAAGCGATACCCAGCTATCATCGTTGACAACACCATATCCGGAAGTTAAACTATCCCCTATGCATACTAATTTCATTTTTGAATACCTCCTTGTTTTATATAGTTTTTAGAATTGAGTGCTTTGAACTTATTCATCTAATAATAATGTTCGATATGATACGAATATTATTCATATAAATGATGTTACAATTTCAATTTATACGAATATTACAAGATAAATTGAAGTTAATATATTGAATTATACAATTCCATATGTTAATATAATTATATCAGAAACAAATACAAATGGAGCATCCATATAATCCTAATAATCTGGTTTAGGAGTTTCTACAGGAAGCCGTAAATTTCCCGTCTATGGATAAACTTATTTGAGATTGCATATTTTTGTTGTGCTGAATTTTAAAAATAAGTTTGCCAATTTCAAGGTTCCCTGTAGATTCATAATTATGGATTTTAGGGATCCTTTTATATTTAGAAAATATAATACAAGGATTATGAATTTTAAGGAGGATACGTATGAAAGTAGCAATTATATTTGGAAGCAGTTCTGACATTGATAAGATGAAAGGAGCGGCTAAAGCGTTAAAAGAGTTTGATATTGAATATGAAGCTTATATTTTATCAGCTCATAGAGTTCCGGAAAAACTTTTAGAAACTGTAAAAAGGCTGGAAAATGAAGGCTGTGAGTGTATTATTTCAGGTGCAGGTCTTGCGGCACATCTTCCGGGGGTTATTGCAGCTAATACAACGGTACCTGTTATAGGAGTGCCGCTTAATGCAGCTATTTCAGGGCTTGACTCCCTATTTTCAATAGTGCAGATGCCAAAATCAATACCAGTTGCTACAGTCGGCATAAATAATAGCTACAATGCTGGAATGCTGGCAGTGGAGATCTTATCGCTTAAATATTCTGAAATTAAAAAGAAATTAATTGAATATAGAAAAAATATGAAGGAAAAATTTATTAATGAAAATGGAAAAGGAGTGGAATTATAAGATGGAAAAGGGAAAGATGATATATGAGGGAAAAGCAAAAAAGGTCTATGAAACTGAGGATGAGAATAAAGTTATAATTTATTATAAAGATGATGCTACAGCTTTCAATGGAGAGAAAAAAGGACAGATTTCAGATAAAGGTGTAATGAACAACACAATAACTTCAATGCTCTTTGAGCTTTTAGAGAAACATGGAATAGAAACTCATTTTGAAAAAAAATTAAGTGACAGGGAGCAGCTTTGTAAAAAAGTTGATATAATTCCACTTGAAGTAATAGTGAGAAATGTAGCAGCAGGAAGCATGGCAAAAAGGTTGGGCTTAAAAGAGGGAACTGCCCTTAAAACTACAGTTTATGAATTGAGTTACAAAAATGATGAACTTGGAGATCCTCTTATAAATGATTATCATGCAGTTGGAATTGGAGCTGCTACTTTTGATGAGCTCAAGGTTATTTATGATATGACAGCAAAGATAAATGATGTTTTGAAAGAGTTCTTTTTAAAGCAGGGGATAAAATTAATAGATTTCAAAATCGAATTTGGAAAATTTAATGGAAAAATACTTTTAGCTGATGAAATATCACCGGATACCTGCAGATTGTGGGATGCAAAAACCAATGAAAAATTAGATAAAGATAGATTTAGAAGAGATTTGGGGAATGTAAAGGAAGCATACGAGGAAATATTAAAAAGAATAAGCAATAATTAGTTAAAATACTTATTCTATGGGTATAAAAGGAGAGAATTTTATGTGCACTTTAAATGATAAATTTAACACTTGTTCCTGTATTGATTTGGAAGAGGATAAATTTAAAGATGAATGTGGTGTATTTGGTATATTTTCTAAAAATGATTTAGATATAGCATCTCTGACCTATTATGGACTCTATGCGCTGCAGCACAGAGGACAGGAAAGTGCAGGAATTGTAGTTTCCGATGGAAGTGAATTTAAATACCATAAGGGAATGGGACTTGTTTCAGACGTATTTGATAAAAAATTGCTGGATGGGCTAAAGGGAAAAAGCGCTATAGGCCATGTGAGATATTCTACAGCCGGATCCAGTACTTTAAACAATGCCCAGCCTCTTATAGTTAAGTATAAATTGGGATCTATTGCTATAGCGCATAATGGTAATTTAGTTAATGCAGATGTTATAAGAGCGCTTCTAGAAGACGCAGGGTATATTTTTCAAACTTCTGTGGATTCAGAAGTTATTTTAAGCCTTATTGCACGGGAGGCAAAAAGAGATATAGGTAAAGCTGTAGTAGATGCGGTTCAGGCTGTAAAAGGATCTTATGCTATTGTTATCTTGACGGAAAATGAGCTCATAGGTGTTAGGGATCCAAATGGAATAAGACCTCTTTGCATAGGTGAGTTAAATGGAGATTATATACTGTGCTCTGAAAGCTGTGCACTGGATTCAATAGGTGCGAATTTTGTAAGAGATGTAGATCCCGGAGAAATTGTCATAATAAATGAAGATGGAATTAAATCTATAAATTTTGCAGAAAAGACAAAATGTGAAACCTGCTCTTTTGAATATATATATTTTGCAAGACCAGACAGCACTATAGATGGGATAAATGTTTATACCTCTAGAATCAAGGCAGGAAAAATACTCTATAGTGAAAATCCGGCAGAAGCAGATGTGGTAATAGGTGTTCCTGATTCGGGAATACCAGCTGCACTTGGATATTCGGAGGCTTCGGGTATTCCATATGCTATAGGTTTTATAAAAAATAAGTATGTGGGAAGGACATTTATATCTCCTTCCAAGGAACTCAGATCCAAAGCTGTAGCTGTAAAATTAAATCCGCTTAAAGTAAATGTTGAGGGCAAAAGAGTTGTGATAGTTGATGACTCCATAGTAAGGGGAACTACAAGCAAAAAACTTGTACAGATACTGAGAAGAGCTGGAGCTACAGAGGTCCATTTTAGAGTAAGTTCTCCTGTTGTAAAATATCCATGCTATTTTGGCATTGACACTCCTTACAGAAATGAACTCATAGGTTCCAGTGCAAAAATAGAAGAGATTAGAGATGAAATAGGAGCGGACAGTCTGGGATATATCAGTATAGACGGAACTTTAAAATCTTTAGACTGTAATGCTGAAAGAGGATACTGCGTAGGATGTTTTAGTGGAGTTTATCCAATATCTGCACCTATGGAAAAGGACAAAAATTATTTAGAGTAAAGGATGGTTTAGCATGGTAACGTATAAAGATGCAGGTGTTAATATTGAAGAAGGTTATAAATCTGTAAAACTTATGAAGGAATATTCAGCAAAGACTTTTATTCCAGGTGTCTTGAATGGACTTGGGAGTTTTGCAGGCATGTTTGAATTGGGAAAATACAAAAATCCCGTGCTTGTTTCGGGTACGGACGGAGTTGGAACAAAATTAAAGATAGCTTTTCAAATGAATATATATGATACAGTGGGAATAGATTGCGTTGCCATGTGTGTAAATGATATTTTATGTCATGGAGCAAAACCGCTTTTCTTTTTGGATTATTTAGCTTGCTCTAATTTACAGGCAAAGGTTGCGTCTGATCTGGTGAAAGGTGTAGCGGAAGGATGTATTCAAGCAGGATGTGCATTGATTGGCGGTGAGACAGCTGAAATGCCCGGCTTTTATGCTAAAGGTGATTATGATATGGCAGGCTTTGCTGTAGGAATTGTGGAAAAAGACGGCATAATAGACGGGAGTACGGTAAAAGAAGGGGACGCACTTATAGGAATAACTTCAAGTGGGATTCACAGTAATGGCTATTCTCTTGTAAGAAGTCTTATAAAGGATTTTGACGATAGTTTTGGTGAAGATACTATTGGAAAAGTGCTTTTAACTCCTACTAAAATATATGTAAAACCTGTTTTAGGACTTTTGAAAAAATTTAATATTAAAGCCATGGCTCATATAACTGGCGGAGGTTTTTTTGAAAATGTACCTAGAATGTTTAGAGAAGATTTTACTGCAGTTATTGACAAAAAAAGTTATGAAGTGCCCGATATATTTAAATATATCATGGATTTAGGAGTAGAAGAAAAGCAGATGTATAATACTTATAACATGGGAATAGGTTTTGTGCTTTGTGTAGATCCTAAAGACTCCGAAGGTATAATTTCTGAGCTCAGTAAAATGGGTGAAAAAGCATGCGTAATAGGAACTGTAAGAAGAGGGGAAAAGAAAGTATGTTTAAAATAGCGGTTCTGGCTTCCGGTGGTGGAACGGATTTTCAATCCATAATAGATGGAGTTGAAAATGGATATCTGAAAAATTGTACTATAGAGCTTTTGATAACAGATCGTCCGGACATATACGCTCTTGAAAGAGCTAAAAGGCATAAGGTTAAATATCATGTGGTTGATAGAAAAATTTACAAAGATAAAATATCAGATGAAATATTGAAGCTGCTGTATGGGAAAGTGGATTTGATAGTATGTGCAGGATGGCTTTCCATACTTAAAGGGGATTTGATTTCAAAATTTGAAAATAAAATAATAAATATACATCCTTCTCTGATACCTGCATTTTGCGGGGATGGAATGTATGGTATAAAAGTACATAAGAATGCAGTTGAAAAGGGTGTTAAAGTATCTGGATGCACTGTGCATTTTGTGGATACGGGTACAGACAGCGGTCCTATAATTTTTCAAAAAGCAGTGCCTGTTTATTTTGAGGATACGGCAGAGGAACTTCAAAAGAGAATATTGAAAGAGGAGCACAAAGCACTTCCTGAAGTTATTAAGCTTATTTCTGAAAATAAAGTTACAGTAAAAAGTGGAAAAGTTAAAATTTGCAGATAAAATAATTGGAGGCGCAAATTATGATAAAACGTGCACTTATAAGTGTTTATAATAAAGAAGGTTTATTGGAACTAGCACAGTTTTTAACAAATAGGGAAGTTGAAATAATATCTACGGGGGGAACTTATAAATATTTAGCTGAAAATAAAATAAAGGTTACAGAAGTGTCAGACGTTACAGGATTTGATGAAATATTGGACGGAAGGGTTAAAACACTTCATCCGGTTATACATGCAGGTATACTTGCCAAGAGAGACAATAAGAAGCATATGGATACCATAAAGGACAAGGGTATACTTCCCATAGATATGGTAGTTGTAAATTTATATCCTTTTTTCGATAAAGTATGTGACAATATAAGTTTTGAGGATAAGATAGAGTTTATAGATATTGGTGGGCCAACGATGATAAGGGCTGCAGCCAAAAACTTTAAAGATGTGATAGTAGTTACTGATGTAAATGATTATTCTGGGATAATTGAAGAAATAAAATCTTCAGGGAATGTAAGATATGAGGTTAGAAAAAAACTGGCAGGAAAGGTGTTCAATTTGATGTCTGCTTATGATGGAGCTATAAGTAATTTCCTGCTGGAAGAGGAATATCCGGAATACTTGAGTTTGTCTTATAAAAAATTGGAGAATTTAAGATATGGGGAGAATCCACATCAAAGTGCAGCTTATTACACTGAAACCGTAGGAAAAGCCCCTATGAAAGATTTTGAACAGCTTAACGGTAAAAAGCTTTCATATAATAATATGAGGGATATGGATATGGCATGGAAAGCAGTAAATGAATTTGATGACATATGTTGTGTCGCAGTTAAGCATAATACTCCTTGTGGTGTGGCAATTGGGAAAGATCTTCATGAGGCTTATGTAAAGGCTTATGAATGTGATCCAACTTCCATCTTCGGAGGAATTATAGCACTGAATAGAAAATTGGATGCAAAAACTGCTGAGGAAATAGTGAAAATCTTTGTGGAAATAGTCATAGCACCGGATTTTGATGAAAATGCAGTTCAAATATTAAAGAAAAAGAAGAATTTAAGAATAATAAAATGTGAGGCAAAACCTACAAATGGCTATGAAATAGCAAAATTAGACGGAGGAATACTTGTACAATCTGCAGATACAAAACTGGTAGATGAAATGAAAGTTGTAACGGAAAAGAGACCTTCAAAAGAGGAAATTGACAATTTGATTTTTGGAATGAAGGTCTGTAAATATGTAAAGTCAAATGCCATTGTAGTGGTTAAAGATCTTATGGCAAAGGGAATTGGAGGGGGACAGGTAAACAGAATATGGCCTGCATGTCAGGCGCTGGACAGGGCAAAAGATGGTGTGGTACTGGCATCTGATGCATTTTTCCCATTTAATGATGTGGTAGCGGAAGCTGTAAAATACGGGATAAAAGCTATAATTCAGCCAGGCGGATCTATAAGGGATAATGATTCCATAGAAGAATGTAATAAAAATGGAATTTCTATGGTGTTTACGGGAGTAAGGCATTTTAAACATTAATTTGAAATAGAAAGGGGGTAATTATGAGTTGAAGGTATTGGTGATAGGATCAGGTGGAAGAGAACATGCTATTTGCTGGAAATTAGCTCAAAGTCCCAATGTGGATAAAATATTTTGTGCTACGGGAAACGGTGGAATAGAGTTGGAACACAAGTGCAGCAATGTGAATATAACAAAGATAGATGATCTTATGGATTTTGTTTTGAAAAAAAATATAGGTTTAACTGTAGTGGGTCCTGAAATTCCACTTACAGATGGAATCGTGGATAAATTTAAAAGTAAGGGACTTAGCATATTTGGTCCCTCATTAAAAGCTTCTATGCTGGAGGGAAGCAAAATTTACTCGAAAAACTTTATGAAGAAATATGGTATTAAAACAGCAGAATATGAGATTTTTGACAATGTGAATAAAGCTTTAAAATATATTGAAAATTGCAGTTATCCTGTTGTCGTAAAAGCAGATGGACTGGCAGCTGGAAAAGGGGTATCCATATGTCAGAATTACAGTGAAGCTAAAGTGGCACTAGAAGATTTTATGATAAAAGATGTATTCAAGGGGGCGGGAAAAAATGTTATTATTGAAGAGTTCCTACAGGGGGTAGAAGCTTCAATACTGACTATAACAGATGGAAATACTATTATTCCTTTTATATCCTCAAAAGATCATAAACAGATTTATGATGGCGGTATAGGACCAAATACTGGAGGAATGGGAGCCATAGCTCCAAACCCATATTGCAGTGAAGAAGTTCTAAAAGATTTTAAAGAAAATATAATGAATCCCACTTTAAGGGGAATACGGCAGGAAAAGCTGGATTATACGGGTATAATTTTCTTTGGAATTATGATAACTAAAAAGGGAGTTTATCTTTTGGAGTATAATGTCAGAATGGGAGATCCTGAAACTCAGGCTGTGCTTCCCCTTATGAAAAGTGATTTTATAGATTTAATTCAAGCTGCTCTTTCCGGAAAGCTCCTGGATTTTAATCTGGAGTGGAAAAAAGGCGCATGCTGCTGTGTTGTAGCTGCTTCTAAAGGGTACCCTGTAAAATATGACAGTGGATTTGAGATAAAGGGTATAAATAGTGAAAGCAATATTTTTACAGCAGGCGTAAAAAAAGAAGATGGAATTTTTAAAACATGCGGGGGAAGGGTTTTATCAGCCTATGGAATTGGTGATAATTTAAATGGTGCAATTGAATGTGCTTATAAAAACTTGAAAAAAATAAGTTTTGATGGAATGTACTTTAGAAAAGATATAGGAAAATAATTTATATTTAAATTTATCTTAATAAAAGCTGATCTTGTTTAAATGAAAAACAGATCAGTTTTTTAAATTATTGTTACATAATTCTTTTTTACTGGAAATAATTTTAAGATAATAGTAAAATATAAAATAGTTGTTTACTATATGGAGGTTATTTTAATATGGGTAATACGAGAAGAACTAAAAAGAGGAAAAAGAAATTTTCTTTTAAATTGTTTTTTATATTTATAATTTATGAACTTATAGTAATTACAGTAACTGCCCCTGTGCTTATATTTTACGGGCCATTTAAAAATGTAAGAAATCAAGTAGTGGGAACGGCTATGGCGACTTTTACTCACCAGTATATAGCCACCTTATTTTTGTCAAAAGACAAGATAAATCAAATACTTCAGGAAGGAAAAGATGGTCAGACTACAAGTGGGGAAGCTGAAAACCCAAATGATGTAAATATAGCTCATGTTGGGGATAAGAACATAAAAAGATATGATATAGATACTTCAAAATTTAATGGTTATATTCTGGAAATAAATGATCCTAAAAGGATACGCATAGGATATACCAGCAAGCTACGTGAAGTGGGAGAGAGAACCAGTGAAATAGCAAAACGCAATGGAGCAGTAGCTGCTATAAATGGAGGAGGATTTACAGATAAGACTAGCGGTGGAAAGCTTTGGGTAGGAACAGGGGCCTATCCTGAGGGAATTGTAATATCAGGAGGAAAGCTCATATACAGCGATGTAAACGCCAATGAAAAAATAAATGTTACAGCTTTTACTTCAAGCGGAAGACTCATAGTAGGGGATCATACGCTAAATGAATTACTTGCTCAAAATGTGGTGGAGGCCATTTCTTTCAGAAATTCACTAATAATAAATGGAAAAACTGTAGCAGTGCAAAATGAGGGATTAAATCCAAGAACAGCCATAGGGCAAAAAGCAGATGGAACCATAATCATGGTTGTTGTAGATGGAAGAAAGGGACTGAAACTGGGGGCCTCTTTAAAAGATATCCAAAACATACTTTTGCAGCAGGGAGCAATCAATGCAAGCAACTTAGATGGAGGGTCATCCAGTACTATGTATTTAAATGGAGAAGTTATAAATAATCCAAGTGATTGGAATGGAGAGAGAACTGTAGCTACAGTTATATATGTAAAACCTTAGAGGAGAGTGTGTAATGAAAAACTTTAAGAGAATAATTATGTGGAGTCTGATACCTGTAGTTATAGAATTAATAGGTCTTTTCTTTGTGGATAAATTTTATTTTGCTGGGGAAACAAATTTCAGTATAAAAAAAGTTGATACTTCTTCAAAGCAGGCTGAACATAAAATAAATGTGAAGATACCAGAAGATGCAGAGCAGGTTAAAGTAGCCAGCAGCGGAAATTACATATCCTATTATGATGGTCAGGCTTTACAGGTAGTTGACACCATCAAAAATGATGTAAAACAGGTTAGTCTTGAAAATGATTTGTCCTATTATACATGGAATTTAGACACGGATACGCTGCTTATAGCAGAAAAGACAAGTACAGGAGGAAATTCAAGAAATTTAAAATTTGAATCATATGATGCAAAACGTGATGAAATTTATCCGCTGAAAAATTTAGAAAAAAATCAGGAGCTTTCCATATTACTTCCGGATGATTCCTATGAAGCTAAACACATAGCTTTCTCAGGGGCAAGTAATGTATTTTATGTAACCAGTTCGGGAAGTGAGGACACAAACAGCAGAATATACAGAATTGATGTAATGATAAGAATGAATCTGGTTAATTTTGTAAGATGCAAACTTGGAAATATAGGTGCTGTAAATGGTACGAATGGAGATGAACTCATATATGAAGATAGGACATCCAACAGAATCAGAACTGGAAGGGGAGGAATAATAGCAACTGGAGAAAACGCAATGCACTATCTTTTAAATACAGATGAAAATAATAATATCTATATAGGAAATGGTGAAGATAATAAAGTTAATAAAATATTTGTGACAAATCTTAAAGTAGACAGAAACAATTGGAAGACATATACTCTTCCGCAATATGTGAATAAAAGCAGCATATATATTACAAGAGACAGAAAAATATATGTGGATAGTCCGGAAGCAGGTGAAATAAAAGAACTAACTACAGGCAAGATTACAAAGTATGAAGGAAAGTTGATATCTGTGTATGATTATGGAGTAATAAGTCAGAATGGAAATAAAATAGTGAATAGTTTATTTTAATATGAGGATATATTGCTGTGTATAAGTAAAAGAACATTATATTACTAGCAATATATCCTTATTAGTTATTGCAGCATTGCTAGATTACATTCATAGTTCTGAATATTTATATTATTTATAATTGCGAATAATTTAAAGAATATATTCTATGAATTTTTTGTATATTGATAAAATAACAAAAAAATATACGTAAAAATAATACAATCATATTTTTTGAAAGAAATTAAATTGCCAAAACGCCTGTGGTTATTGAATTTACAAAGCTTTAGACTGAAAACGTATTTTATAGATAATATTCTGAATATTCTATATATTAATTCAAGTAAATAAATTTATGCTATAATTACACTAGTTTTAAATTTAATTAATATTATTTTTTTGAAGGGAGTGTAAATATGGCTACTAGTAATTCCGTATTTAGGACCAGATCGCTTGACTCGCTATTAGCTGAAACGAAGGGAAAAAAGGCATTAAAAAAAGTATTAGGACCTTTTGAACTCATGATGCTTGGAATAGGTGCTATAGTGGGGACGGGAATATTTGTATTGACAGGAGTAGCGGCAGCAAATTATTCAGGACCAGCACTAATATTATCTTTTGTATTTTCGGGAATTACCTGTTCTTTTGCTGCATTATGTTATTCCGAGCTGGCTGCAATGATTCCTGTTGCAGGTAGTGCCTATACCTTTGGTTATGTGGGTCTAGGTGAAATCTGGGCGTGGATGATAGGTTGGGATTTATTGATGGAGTATATGGTAGCGGTTTCAGCCGTTGCTGTTGGATGGTCCGGGTATATAGTAGCACTTTTGGAATCAGGTGGAATCAAATTGCCATCGGCTTTAGTTAATCCTCCAGGTCTAAATGGAGGGATGATAAACCTGCCCTCAGTGTTGATTTTATTTGTAATAATGCTTTTCCTTTTTAGAGGGGTTAGTGAAAGTGCCAAACTCAACGACATACTTGTTTTAATAAAATTAGGTGTGGTAGTGCTGTTTATAATCTTAGGAGTAGGACATATAAAACCAGTTAACTATCATCCATTTTTCCCATATGGTGTTGGTGGTGTATTTAAGGGCGCAGCAGTTATATTTTTTGCTTATATAGGCTTTGATGCTGTTTCCACAGCAGCTGAAGAAGTTAAAAATCCCCAAAAGGATTTACCTATAGGCATAATAGGTTCTCTGTTAGTTTGTACTATTTTATACATTATAGTTTCAGCAGTATTGACAGGAGTATTGCCATATTATGTCTATAAGGATACTGCAGCTCCAGTGGCATTTGCACTTCAGCAAATAGGAATTTCCTGGGGATCCGCTTTGGTTTCTGTTGGTGCTGTATGCGGACTTACTTCAGTGCTTTTGGTTATGAGTTATGGTTCAACCCGTATATTATTCTCATTATCAAGAGACGGATTGCTTCCTCAAGTTTTTTCATCAGTACATCCTAAATATGGTACACCTGTAAAGAGTACTGTTCTTGTTGGAATTATAGTAATGTTGCTGTCAGGATTTGTTCCGCTGGGAGAATTGGCCACTCTTACAAATATAGGAACCTTGTTTGCCTTCATCATAGTATCTGCATCCGTCATAGTTCTTAGAAAGAGACGACCAGAATACAACAGGCCATTTAAATGTCCATGGGTACCTTTTGTACCAATAGTGTCTATACTATTCTGTGCTTATTTGATATGGAATCTTCCTCACTTGACCAAAATGGTATTTGTGTTATGGTTATGTATAGGACTTGTAATTTATTTCTGTTATAGTAGAAGTCACAGCGTAATGAATAATGAAGACAATGCTTTTTCTCCAAAGGATGGAAAATAGATCAAATGATTCTTTGAATAAAAAAGGAAAGATAGCGGACATGCTCCTTATCTTTCCTTTTTTAAAATTTATTATTTTGAACTGAAATAATATAATTTACCATCTTCCACAGAATAATCTATAAGTTTATTATTATATAAATAGGATATAAAGGCAGATATTCCACCAAAGTTTAGATGGTATTCATAAAAATTTAAAGATAAATTATTTAGTATGGTTATATTTTCCAATATATCCTCCCGGGTTAAAGGTTGATCCAAGAGATCCAGAATTTCATTTTTGTAGTCATTTATATTGGAAATATTTTTATCCACTAAAGCCATTATTCCCTTTTTATCAAGTAATTTTTTAGAATGTCCTATTAAAAAATAGTCTGCATCTATATCCTTTATTTTATTTAATGACAATAGACTGTCTTCTATATTATATAAGTACGGAAAAGAATATTTATCAAGTATTTCACTGCTGAATATGGAATCTCCCAGAAAACATACCTTCTCAGGTGTCACTATGCCTATATGTTCTATGGAATGACCGGGTAGTGGAATAATGATAAATTTTTCTTCATTTAATTTGTTTATTCCATAATCTAAAATAAAATCTACATCTATAGGTTTGTTACTTCTATCAAATGCCCTTGAAGGATAGGAAGATGAAAGCATAGATGAGAAAAGTTCTTGATTTTCCATAAATAGTTTTTCATTTTTAGAGGTATAAACCAGGCAACCTGGATAATTCTTTTTAAAGTATAAATTCCCGCCGCAGTGATCTAAATGACTGTGGGTATTTATTATAAACTTAGGATGAAGGTTATTTTCTGTCAGTAAATTGTCCATTTTTTTAGCCTCACTATTATTTATACCTGTATCTACAATTAAGCAGTTCTTATTTTTAAAAATAAAAATTCCACAATTAGTTGGACTATCTATATAATAAGTATTGCCTTTTATTTTATTCAAATCCATTTAACGACACTTCCTCTTAGAATTCTATAAATATTTTAACATATATAGATGATAACATATTTTATTCTTTAAACAAAGTTATGAACTAAGTACAAAATCATCATGTAAATTTTGAAATTTATATGTTATGGTGATATAATTTTTAATAAGTGTCTTTATCCTGAGAAAATATTTAAATATGGAGGTATCTTATATGGATTCAACAATGACAGGTCTGTTAACTTTTTTAGGATTTATGGGTATTATTCAAGGGCTGGGAATGAAATACAGCAAGTCAGTACGTAAAAAGTTCATGCTGGATGCAGAAGGCGTGGACAAGAAATATGTTAATTTTAAAATAAATTTTCTTATTACAGTGGGAACAGTAATATTAGTCATTGAATTAGTTACATATTTCTATTCTCAATTAGGCAATAAATTGGAAATATTGCTGTCTGCGTTTTTACTTTTGGCGATTACTTCGGATTTCGTATATAAGAGAATTAGAAATAATCGTAATAAAAAACAAAATATAAAAAGAAACTGAGATAGCCATAGTGTATAAATTAAGAATTTTTCATATTACAGAGATCCCTGTTGGGACATCTGGAACAATCATGATCTTTTTTGCTTAGGGGCAGGCTTTTATCAGCTCCATATATATATGCCATGGAGTGGGTTGAGGAAAGCATATAGCTATCTGTGACAGTCAAATTTAAAAAATTTTCAGCATCTAGTCTGTCAAGTATGTATTTTTGATATTGAAGTGGTATTTCTCCATCACCAGGTGATATCCTGCAGCTTAATCCTAATTTTAATTCTTTGGACTTATTATAAATATGGTTGAAAAGTTGGGAACTTGCTTCAAATAGATAGGAAGTGAGCATAGCATCCATTACCATACCTTCTTTCATGTTTCCATAAGAAAAAAACTCATTTATTTTTTTGCTGCAGGTATCTCCAATAGTTATAATACAGTACACTATGTAATTATAATCTTTTATAATTTTAAAATTAAAGTTTTCCTCTCTCTTTTGTATATCAAATATACCTACTGGTTCTATTGTTTCATATACTATGGGAAGAAGCTTATTATATAAGCTTTCCATTTCTTCATCTGTCAGTATTTTACCATAGGATTTTATAGTCTGTATTACTTGAGCCTTATTTAATTTAAAATCGAAATCCAATATTACTTCCATCTTGATTATTCCTCCACTATTATATAAGATAATTACATTATACAATATATTATGGGATGATTTAAGATGAAAATACTATAGATCATCATTTCTAACCAGTTTAGCAACCGTTTCCACATGAGGGGTGTGGGGAAACATATCCATAAGCTTTACTTTATCCAATCTATATCCGGAGGCAGTTAGTGTATTTAAATCCCGGACAAGTGTCTTGGGATTACAGGATACATAAATTATTTCTGGAGCATTGAAATTTATAATCTGTTTCAGTGCCTTGGGATGGACTCCAGGCCTTGGCGGATCCAATATTATTAAGTCAGGTTTATCCTTTAAAGTTTCCATTACATGTACTACGTCTCCGGCTGTAAATCTACAATTTTCTATTCCATTTAATCTTGTATTCTCATTGGCAGATTTTACTGCTTCTTCTATGAGCTCTATACCTATTACTTTTTTTACATGAGGGGATAGTATTTGTGCTATGGTTCCAGTACCGCAGTATAAATCAAAAACTGTTTTTGAAGAGGCATCCTCAAGAAAACTTCTAATTATACTGTACAGCCTTTCAGTGGCTTTGGAATTGGTCTGAAAAAAGGACTCGGGGTAAATTTTAAACTTCAAACCTAAAATTTCCTCTATTATATAATTATTTCCATATAATATTTCCATTGAGTCTATTTTAACTACATCTGATAAACTGTCATTTGTAGTGTGGAGTATGCCCATTAGCCTGCCTTTGTAATTTAGGTTTTTTAATATTTTAGTGAGCTGGCTAAAATCAAATTCAGTTTGAGAAGTTGTTACAATATTTATTAGAATTTCTCCTGTATTTCTGCCTTTTCTAATCACTAAATTTCTTAAATATCCATTGTGACTCCGTACCCTGTAATAGGGTAATTCATTTTCCCTGAAGTAGGTTACAATTTTATTTAGCACCAGTGTAAAATCCTCATCTACTATTTTACAATTATCCACATTTACAATGTCAAATGCTTTTCCTTTTATGTGCATGCCCAAGTTCAGAATGCCGCCCTTTTGTGAATCTCCAAAAGTGAATTCCATTTTGTTTCTGTATTGAAATTCCTCGGGACTTTTTTCTATACCCATAAATTCAAAATTTTCAATGGAGGATTCTTCAAACAAATCCAGAACCTGCTGCTTTTTTAGTTCAACTTGTATATTATAAGGTATAAATTGAAAATTACATCCACCGCAAAGATTAAAATGGGGACAAGTAGGATTTATTGCATAACTTACATTTTCAATTATTTCTAGCATCTTGGCTTCTGCATGTTTATTTCTTTTTTTTGTAATTTGTGCTTTTATTTTTTGACCGGGAACAGCATTTTTTATCAATACCTTTATTCCATTTTCTTCTGCTATTCCCATAGCCGGAAACTGTAATTTTTTTATGTAAAATTCATACTCATTTCCCTTTTTCAATTTTTAATCTTCTCCTTTTGATGTCCTAGAAAATTTTTCACCTAATGTTTTTTTCAACTTGCAGCTTTTCATTATAACAGGATATAAGATCAATACTATTAAAAATACTATTATAAACATACCTTTCATATCTGCTATATAACATCCAAACAACAGTCTCAAAATAAGATCAAATAAATATAGACATGCTAATGAAATTGCAGCTGTGACAGCTGTATCTATAATAGAAGATTTTAAATTGCCAGGTACCAAACTTTTTTTCTTCTTAGAACCAGAACTATTATCAGAGGTTTTTTCATCTGAACTTTTTTCATCTACTGTATCACTTTTATTGCTTTCCTCTTTAATATTGTCAATTTTAGTATTTTCAAGGTGTTCCTCTTCTTCCTGACCGGATTCCTCTGGTTTCTCCTGCTCTTTTGTTTTCTTAAGCTGTTCTTCTTTTTCCTGTTTTTCTTTCCTTTTAGTTTCCTCTAATTTTTTCTTTTCTTCCATATTTTTATTTTTAAGTTCTTCTAGAAACTGCTTTTTTGCATCTTCATCTACTGAGAGCTCATTTTTATTTTCATCTTTTTCGTCCATTAAATACATACCTCCTTGTTATTTTTAACCTTTCCATAACAAATATATTATGCTACACTATGGCATCTATGTAAATAGGTATAAAAAAATCTTTCATTATTGTTCACATATTGTTTTACAATTTTGTGGATTAGTTTTATAATTTTAGTGTTATATGAATTTGGATAATCGAGGATATTTAATATGAATAGGGTAAATTTATTTTTGCTGAATTTTTTAGATGTAATCTTTTTTATAATATGTGTAACTTTTAAAATATTAGTATATGGCAGGCATTTGGAAACAGGATATATAAAAACTGAATCACTTTTTATTCCAACTATTGCCTCGGTAATTATTATTGTTTCCATATCCTTTATTTTTAAAACAAAAGTACGTTCAAAAATGCTCTATATATTGAACATCATAATCAGTTCTTTTATAGTAAGCGATTTGATTTATTTTAGATATTTTAAGGATATTATATCCCTGCCTGTACTTATAAGCGGATTTCAATTGGGTGCAGTAAAATCCAGTGTGGCAGATTTGATGAATTTTAAAGACTTTCTGTACTTTTTTGATGTTATATTTATAGTGCCGTTTATAAATAAGTGTGTTAGAAGCAGAAAAACTGATATTTCCATAAGTTACAGGATATCAGTGCTTGTAGTACTTCTTTTTTTGGGGGTATTGACGGATTTTAAAAGCTTTTATAATCTGTCCAAGGAGCAGCCACGACTTTTGAGTACAATGTACAATAAGGTATACATAACCAGAAAACTAGGTATTTTAAATTACCACTGTCTGGATATTTACAATTCAATTTCTGCCAATATAACTAAATTGGCACCTATTTCTAAAGAAAAAGTTGATACCATAGATGATTTTATGGATAAAAACAAATCGGATAATAAAAACTTAAAGGGATCTGTAAAGGGAAAAAATTTGATAATGATACAGGTGGAAGCTCTTCAGGAATTTGTAATAAATGCTTCCATAAATGGACAGGAGATAACTCCAAATTTAAACAGGTGGGTGAAGAGATCCGAGTATTTTGATAATTTTTACTATCAGGTAGCTGCAGGAGGTACTTCCGATGCAGAGTTCATGACCAATAATTCCATGTATCCAGCTCCTGCGGGAGCAGTTTATTTTCTATATTCAGGAAATAAATTCCAGGCAATGCCTGAAAACTTCAAAAACAATGGCTACAGTACAGCAGCATTTCATGGCTTTAGGGAAAATTTCTGGAACAGGGATATAATGTACAAACGCTTTGGATTTGATGATTTTTACGGTGAAAAAAGTTATAGGCAAGATGAATCCATAGGGCTGGGATTAAGTGATAAATCTTTTTTAAATCAGTCACTTGTAAAATTGAACAATATGAAATCACCCTATTATGCTTTCTTAATAACACTCACAAGTCATTTCCCCTACGATGCTGTGGATAAATATGGTAATTTTGATGTGGGAAATTTAAAAGGAAGTCTTATTGGAAATTATCTGCAGGCCATACATTATACAGATGAGCAGCTGGGAATGTTTTTGGATAAACTTGATGAAAATGGAACACTGAAAAATTCAGTTGTAATGCTTTATGGTGACCATTATGCAATACCTAAGGACAAAGAGCAGCAGCTGTTCAAATTTTTAAATATGAGTTCTACTTCTGATGTGAACTGGGAAAAACTTCAGAAAGTGCCTCTTCTCATACATTTTCCCGATGAATCGGTAAAAGGTGTGAATAATACCTATGGGGGTGAAATGGACATATACCTTACAGTATGTAATTTATTTGATCTTCCCGGAAAAGATATGTTTGGGAAAGATCTTTTCAATCCCAATAGTCAGAGGATTATATTTAGAAATGGTTCTTTTATAGATAAAAATTATTATTATTCCTCCCAGGATGATGTGTACTACAATGTCAAGACCGGAAAAAGGATACCTGAAAACAGCAGCCTTAAGAAGGATGAGGAGGATGTGTTAAATCAGCTTGGATATTCCGATTATATACTAAAACATGATGCAATTGACAAATTGGATAAATAAATTGTGAATGTGTACATAAAATATTTACATATTTATAAATAAGTGATAATATAATAATGTAATAAATCTAATATTGTCTGTAGTGTCAGGGGTGCCGTGACGGCTGAGAAAAGTGAAAGCTTTAACCCTTTGAACCTGATTCGGGTAACTCCGACGTAGGGAAACCGCTTTACAATTCGTATCCTGAAGCACTATTTATAAATAGTGCTTTTATTTTTTGTCAAAGTTTTATAGGGGGATAATTTAGATGTTTGTTGATGCTCACAATCACATGGATTTTTATGGCAAGAACTTAAAAAAAGCACTTGATATCATAGAAAAAGATGATATCGTGACTTTGGGATGTTCCATGGATCTGAAAAGTTATATTTTCACAAAAAAGATAAGTGCAGAAAATGAAAATATAATACCCTGTTTTGGAATACACCCCTGGGAAGCATATAAAAATTGCGGTGATCTTGATGGCTTTGACGGTTATGTCAAGGAGTGCAGGGCCATAGGAGAGATAGGTCTTGATTATTATTGGGTTTTGGAGAGTGAAAAATATCCCAAAATGGGCAGGGTATTTGAATACTTTCTGGACAGGGCAAAATACTATGACAAGATAGTAAATATTCACACCAAGGGAGCGGAAGAAAAAATACTGGAATATATAAGAAGTTATAAATTGAGAACACCTATAATTCACTGGTACAGCGGAAAGGTGGATACTCTTAAAGAACTTTTAAAATTGGGATGCTATTTTACCATAAGTGTTGATATAGGGTATTCCAGGCTTACAGATGAAATAGTGAAGATTCTTCCCATGGATAGAATATTGACCGAAACAGACGGACCCACTTCTCTTGAATGGGTGAATAAAGAGTATGGATACCCCTGTGAAGTTGAAAATATTGTAAAAAAGATCTCCAGTATAAAAGGGACTCAATATGAAGAGGTTAAAGACAAAATATCCAGCAATTTTAACAGATTTAAATTATGAATTTAAGGTGTTTAAAATGAAAAAATCAGAAAATATTCAAGATAAGATATACCCGGTAGTTACCATAGCAGCAGTTGTGGTTTTATGGCAGATAATAGTGAGCTTTCAGTATATACAGCCTTATATTCTTCCTTCTCCATGGGATATTATAAAGACTCTTGCTTCGGACTTTAAAAATATAATGGAAAATACGGAAACCACGCTTTATGAATCCTTTATAGGATTTTTCATATCCATAGTATTTTCTTTTGTACTGGCTATAATAATGGACAGTTTTCATGTGGTCAAAAAATCACTTTATCCTATTTTATTAATATCCCAGACAGTTCCCACTATAGCCATAGCACCGCTTTTTATAATATGGTTCGGATTTGGAGCACTTCCCAAGATAATAGTTGTAATAACGGTATGCTTTTTTCCCATAGTTGTAAGCCTTGTAGATGGTCTTGAAAAAATAGACATGGACTACATAAATCTGTTCCATAATATGAAGGCATCAAAATTACAGATATTTTACCATCTAAAACTTCCCTATGCTCTGGTCAACTTTTTTTCAGGTTTGAAGATTGCCGCAACTTACATGATAATGGCTGCAATTATAGGTGAATGGCTGGGGGGAGACAGCGGAATAGGTGTATACATGGTGAGGGCCAAAAACGCCTATCAGCTGGACAAGGTATTTGCCTCAATTCTGGTTATTGTTGCAGTGAGCATTGCAATAATCTATATGATAGACTTTATAGGCAAAAAAATAATACATTGGAAATAAGAGGGGATAATAATGAAAAAAAGCAGATTTATATTTTTAATACTGGCTATTTTTACAATCGTACTGGCATTGGACGGATGCGGGACAAATGATAAAAAGGAAACATCAAATTCCTTAGACAAGACAACTGTAATATTGGACTGGACTCCGAATACAAATCATACTGGATTGTATGTGGCCTTGAATAAAGGATATTATAAGGATGAAGGACTGGATGTCAAAATAGTTCAGCCTTCCGAGGGAAGCGTCACAAATCTCATAGCAGCTGGGAAAGGTGATTTCGGAGTCAGTTATCAGGAGGATGTCACCTATGCACTTACAAGTGACAATCCTCTTCCTGTAAAGGCTATTGCCACTATAATTCAGCACAATACGTCAGGTTTTGCCGCACCTAAAAGCAAGAACATAAAAACTCCCAAGGATTTTGAAGGAAAAGTATACGGAGGCTGGGGATCGCCTTCTGAAGAAGCAGTACTTAAAGCTGTCATGGAGAAAGACGGAGGGGACTTCAGCAAGGTTAAAATAGTGAATATTGGAAATGACGATTTCTTTGCAGCTACAAAAAAGAATATAGATTTTGCATGGATTTTTGAAGGATGGACTGGAATTCAGGCAAAGTTGAAAGGTGAAGATTTGGATTATATACCTGTTAAAGATCTGGATCCGGCTCTTGACTACTATACACCTATTCTTATAAGCAGTGACAAGATTATAAGCAAAAATCCCGAAAAGGTAAAAAAATTCCTGGCAGCTACTGCAAAAGGATATGAATACTCTATAAAGCACCCTGAGGAAAGTGCAGATATACTTTTGAAATATGCACCTGAGATAGACAAAAATCTTGCTGTGCAAAGTCAACAATATATGGCTAAGCAGTATGTGGCGGATGCACCTAGATGGGGAGTTATGAAATCCGAAGTATGGCAGCGTTATGCCAAATTTTTAAAGGACAAAGGTCTTATAAAAAAGGAGTTAAATACAAGTGATGCATTCACAAACGAATTCCTGCCAAAATAACAGTGATGAAGTAATGATTGAACTTGAAAATGTGTGCAAGAGGTTTGAAGACAAAACAATACTTCAAGATATATCCCTGTATCTTGAAAAAGGAGAATTTGTCTCCATCCTTGGACCCAGCGGTTGTGGAAAAAGTACACTTTTCAACATAATAACGGGATTCATACATGAAGACACAGGCAGGGTTTTTGTAAAGGATGATATAGGGTACATGCAGCAGAAGGATTTACTCCTGCCCTGGAAGACTGTACTTTCAAATGTGGTGCTGCCCCTTGACATAAAGGGAAGGGATAAGAAACAGTCGAGAAAAGATGCAAAAAGATACATTCACATATTTGGGCTGGGCGGCTATGAAAATAAATATCCTTATGAGCTTTCAGGTGGAATGAGACAGAGGGCCAGTTTTTTGAGAACTTTTCTCTCTTCCAGGGAAGTGATGCTTTTAGATGAGCCCTTTGGCGCGCTTGATTCCATAACCAGAGGAAAGATGCAGAAATGGATTTTAAGCATGAGGGAGAAGCTTGGCAGGAGTATACTCTTTGTAACTCATGACATTGAGGAGGCCATTGTGCTTTCAGACAGAATATATGTACTCTCTTCAAAACCAGGGAGGGTGAAAAAAGAGATAGCAGTGGATTTTAACAGGGACGACAGAGAAAACAGGCTGTTTTCACAGAAACTTTTGAAGATGAAAGAAGATATTTTGAAATTGCTTTAGAGGACAAGTTAGGGTCTGGCCCACTTACATTTTCTGTAAGGGGGTCAGACCCCTGTTTGTCCCTTCTTATTCCGATCTGTCAGCGTGTACATCAAATCCCAGCTGGTATAATTCAAGTCCTGTAACTGCATTTTTACTGTCAATGTTGAATTTGAGACTTACATCCGCTATTCTCAGAAAAAATTCATTTTGTGACTGAGGAAACAATTCATATTTTTCACCGCTGCTGTTCTGTTCAAAATAGAGATTTTTTCCATCAGTTGTTATGGAGACATTTCCGAGATTTCCCTGAAGCTTATAATTACCCACATATTTATCAAGGGTTTTGCTGTCCACATTAACTATCTGCTTTGCCTTTGGAAGTTCATAGCTTCCGCCAAGGGCTATATCTGCCAGAGTATCATTTAGAGGATTTATATTGTAATAACCTATATTGCTGAGAATAATTATAGTGAGATCCTTGTCCGGATACCTGGCTATATTGCTTGTAAATCCAACTGTATTTCCACCGTGGTATATTTCCTTTCCGTATTTTCCACTTGCGAGCATCCAGCCGTAACCGTAGTAGGGGCCGGAGGGTGTCATGGCTATATGATTTGAAAATATATTTTCCAGAGTGGATTTCTTTACCAGCTTTTCAGTATAAAGAGCCCTGTCCCATTTATAAAGGTCTTCTGTACTGGAATACAGGCATCCTGCACCGTAGGATCCATTCAGTGTTGCTTCGTCGCTTACAGGATAGACGTCCAGATAACCGCTGTAACCTGTAGAAGAATATATTTTTTCAGTGCCCTTGTAGCTCAATCCCGTATTTTTCATGTTGAGCGGCTGGAAGATGTTTTTTTCAAGATAATCTTCATAACTCATTCCACTTGTCTTTGTAACTATATATCCTAAAAGAATGTATCCCGAATTGCTGTAGCTGAAATTGGTTCCCGGTTTAAATTCCAGGGGCTTATTTTTAAATAGATCTATTACCTTGTTTATATCTTTTAAAGAGTCCTGACTCATGCTCCAGAATTCAGGGAGATTGGTGCAGTTTACAATTCCGGAACTGTGGGTGAGAAGATTTTCTATTGTTATGATATTTCCATTTGGAAAATCGGGAATATATTTGGAGAGTGGATCATTTACATTTATCAATCCCTTTTCCACCAGCTGCATTATTGCCATGGCTGTGAACTGTTTGGTCATGGAACCTATTGGAAATGTGGTGTCCGGTGCATTCTGTATGTTTTGCTCGAAATCCGATTTGCCGTAACCTTTGTCCAGAAGTATCTTTCCGTTTTGGGCTACAAGTACGCTTCCATGAAAATTATCCGTGTTCTGCAGTGTATTTAAATAGGTATCTAATTTTTGTGAAGTGTAGGAATATCCTCCTTGATTCAATGTGTTTTTTAAAGGAGTGGATATTTTAACTGTTTTGGTGCTGCTGTCCCAGTTTATGGTTTTGTCAAACACCTGACTAAAGAATTCAAGGGGTACAAAAACATAATTATTTTTAATCACAGGTGCTGTGGATAAGTTAATATTTTTGTTGTTTACAGATACTTTTTTATTAGTGCTTTCAAGCTTTACAGTATAATCAGGAGTAGTTAATACAGCACTGTCACCTTTTATCTGCAGTTTTGAATTTAATTTTAAAGACAACACATTGAGGGAAACCATAACTACTGAGTTTGAATCCTGATAAGGTTGTACATATTTTGATGGGATACTACTTCCATCAATGCTCACTGTAAATTCAGTTTTATCAGGTGCAGCTAAAGTACTGGCTTTTACATTCGCCACAGCTCCGCTTGAGCATGCCAGAAAAATTGATATCAGTATACAGGAAAATACTTTTTTGAACATTTACATCATCTCCTTTTATAGTAAGATAATACAATCATATCATAAAAATATGGAGAATTACTAAATTCGGTGAATTTTTTATAATAAGTCCTGAAGGGAAAATCATATCATAAGGTAGGACTTAAAAATAAAAGCTGATAAAAGACTTGAATTTAAAACTGATTTTTATTTTTACGGCCAACGGGGAAAAACCTGCTGGCTGTTTTTTTGTAATTAATAATTGGAATAAATTAGTCTTTGAAAATAGTGGTGCTGGCAGGATATACTATAAGCATAAGTCATATTGCTTCAATATAAGCAGAATAATCCATATTTGAGAATGTATAAAAAAAGCATTGATTATATAACTGTTTTTGGACAAACTCTCTTTTATAATTTTAGTAAAATACATATGTGATAGTCAAAACAAGGTGGTTAGAAGATGTATATTTTTCAGGTTATATCTTTTGTAATTGAAATAGCTTTTGGGTTACTGGTTGGAGGTATTATAGCATTTTTCCCTAATATTATATTTAATGTAAATAAAAATTATAGACCCCCTAAATATGAATTCTATGAACCCAAAAGCAGTAGAAAAAGCAGGATAAAGGTTTTGAAAATTTTAGGGAAAAGTATTTGGGTTATAATAATAATGATAATTACTATTGGAGTTCTGGGATCATATTTTTTAGATATCCCCAAGCTTATAAAAGGAGAGCTTTGTTATATTACTGGCAATGTAAGTAGAATAGAAAATGTGAGAAAAGATATTCATGAATATGTTTATATAGGAGATAAACAGCTTATCTTCTCTTTTATTTCAGATGTTGAAGTGGGAAAGAAATATAAAATAGGATATCTGACCAATACTTCCCGGGCTATTTATGTTGAGACGTTAAAAAATAATGCATCATCCAAGGGAATAAAAGGTAAATTTCCATACGGATATATTATGCTATTCATAGGATTTATGGGGATCTGGATACTGCTAGTTGGATTAGCTCCCTATTTAAAATTTAAACTTATAATAATAGCCAGTATAGTTTTCTATCCTGCAAATATACTGCTGTACATAAAGGAAGGATTAAAATCAGGACTTTGGTTTTCTTTTCATAATGATGGACTTTCTATTTTAACTTTAGGAATTGTGTTTGCTGTTGTGTTGTGGATAAGTTATATTATGGAGAGAAAAGAAGATCCGGAAACTCCTGAAACATTAATAGGAGTTCAACTTATGGGCGTTAGTGAAATAGTTTTTTTAATAGAAACTTTTCAACTTCTATTACAAAAATGAAAGTTTGATTAATATATGTTTCTAAAATAATAGAATATTAATCTTTATGCTATAAGGTATCTCCCAATGAAGAAGTACGGTATGGTCAGTTTTTATTATGCCGTTTTGTTGTTTCAAATGGTTTCAGGTAATTCTGCTTCTTATGAGAGCCAGTAAGAGCAGAAGTCAGAGGGCAATTGATAAAGATTGCTTCACTAGTTTTTAATTTGTAATGCAATTAAAGATAGCAAGTATAGATTGTAATTTTACCCAAATCCATACTTGTTTTTCTTTTAAATAAGAGAATTCCATTATTTAAACTTTTATATTTAAGGATTGGTTTTCTTTTTTGCCGTTTTATATTTTTGATAAAGAATGTCCTTTAAAACCAAAACCGTGTCCACATCGTTAAATCCCAGCTCATTTTTGAAAGTATCATACAACTCAGATATTTTCTCACTATAGGTATTTATTCCTTTCATGCCTTGATATGAATCTAAAATGGGATACTTTTTACTCCAGGCACTTGTCCAGTCAATTTCATCAACTATCATTTCAATATCAGTAACATCACCGCCCATATGGCTTCCGCTAATAAGATAGTTATAACTTACATTGTAAAGTTGACTTAGTAATTTTGCTTTAATGAGCTCAGGAACTGTCTGGCCTGTTTCCCATTTACTTACTGTCTGCCGGGATACGTTTAATTTTTCAGCAACAGCCTCTTGGGATAAACCAGCCTTTTTACGCAGATATAATAAATTTTCGCCTAATGACACAACTATCACCAGCCTTTCCTCTAATTCAAGTTAACTTGTAACTATAGTATACTAAACACTAAAAATCTTTTCTATCAAGCAAAAATGGAAATTTGTCAACTGAACTTAACATTTTAAATGAGGAAAATTATATAAATAATCTTTTCTTTGTATTTATTTATGCAAATTAAAGTACATACACCCCTGCAGGGTCCTAGCATTGCTTACCATCGCCGCTTTGAAAAAACTGTGAATGTTAGCAATGGCAGCCATGGGATAAATAATTATTTGAAAATAAGATTCCAGTCAGGATATACTGTAGTCATAAGTTATGACTACAGTATATGAAAGCATAAGATTGAATCAATAGGTAAATTGTGATTATGCAATAGATCTATTATTTTTTAATGAGGGGGATAAGAAATGAGGATACAGGATATCATGGTGCCCTGGAAGGGGAAAAAGCAAATAAAAAATGGAATAAATAAAGATTGTTGCATATACAGCTTAAGTGTTGCTCATGCACTGTGGAATAATTCGGTTTATGAAGTAGTAGATGATGCTGAAAATAAGGTGGGGGAAGTAGATAGAGACTTATTTAGGTACCTTATCAATAGTATAAATACCAGTATAATAAGCAATATTGTAGATAAGTTTCAGGAAGGAGTTGTTGCAATTGATGCAGAAGGAAGGATTTTTTATGTAAATGATGCATATACAAAAATTCTCGGAGTTCCAATAAGTAAAATTATAGGAAGACAGATGCAGCAGGTGGAGCCGGGAGCAGAGATATTGAATGTACTTAAAACTAAGGTGCCTATAATAAGGTATAAACAAAAGATAAATACATTGGATAAATATGTCTCAGTACACATATATCCGATTGAACAGGACGGAGAATTGAAGGCAGTCGTATCGATTTTTACTGATTCAACTGAAATTGTAAAATTGGGAAGAGAAATGGAAGAGGCAAATAAAACTGTCATGCGTTTTAAACAACAAATTGAAGCACAAAATGAACTGTCAAAACTTGAGATTGTCGGAAAAAGTCCGGATTTTTTAAAGACCGTTTCACAGGCATTGATTGTGGCAAAAACAGAAGCATCGGTATTGATAAAAGGTGAAAATGGAACTGGAAAGGAAGTGATTGCAAAGATCATACATTCAAATAGCGAAAGAAAATCCCATCCAATGATCATTGTCAACTGTGCAGCTGTTCCTGAAAGTTTAATCGAAAGCGAGTTTTTTGGCTACGAAGGAGGCTCCTTTACAGGTGCAAAATCCGGTGGAAGAATGGGAAAATTTGAATTAGCCAATGGAGGAACGCTGTTCCTTGATGAAATAGGTGACATGCCTATGGCAATACAGGCAAAACTTTTGAGAGTACTGCAGGAAGGAGATATAGAAAAAATCGGAAGGCAAAAAAATATACCTGTAGATGTCAGATTAATTGCTGCAACAAACCAGCCTCTTGAAAAGATGGTTAAAGAGAAGAAATTCAGGAGAGATCTGTACTATAGGTTAAATGTGGTAGAAATTAAAGTACCGCCTCTAAGGGCACGAGGCGAAGATATAGGATTATTGGCAAATCATTTTATGCAGAAATATAATAAAAAATACAAAAAGCATGTATTTTTTTCTCAAAGGATACACTCATTTTTTTATTCTTACAACTGGCCGGGTAATGTGCGTGAGCTTCAAAATTGTGTGGAATACTCTGTAATTATGTGTCAGGATAATTGCATTGATATTACTTATTTACCTCCTCATATGAAAGAAGCAATGGGGAAAAATATAGAAATAGAAGATGAACTTAAATACAGTCATGGAACATTAAAAAAAGCGGTAAAAATTTTTGAAAAGAAGATAATTATGGATGCTATTGTAACAAGTAAAGGCAATAAAAGTAAAGCCATGCAGCTGCTGGGGCTCAGCCGAAGAACTTTTTATCGTAAATTGAAGGAATATGAGATTGTCAGTGACTAAAAGTAAACACATAAGGCTAAAAGTAAACACTGATTTTTCTGCAAAGTGTGGCAAAATCGGCACTAATGTCTGGATAAGGTTTTCACAATTAAAGTGAAAATCTTTAAATTACCTTATTTTTAAGGCAATGAAAACGTTGGCACAATGCTTGCTGATTAAACATAGTACAAAGCAGGAGGAGGTATCAGAATGGATAAGAAAAAAATACGTATTGGTGGCGGACAAGGTTTTTGGGGCGACAGCAATGATGCTGCCGTACATATGGTCAGGAAAGGCAATCTTGATTATATGGGGTGTGATTACCTTGCGGAGTTAACTCTTTCAATTATGCAGAGACAGAAAAGCAAAAATCCTGATGCAGGGTATGCAAGGGATTTTGTAAATCTTGTAAAGGAAATCGGCAGGGAAAGTTATGAAAAAAACATCAGAATCATATCCAATGCAGGTGGCATGAATATCCCCGGTTGTGTAAAAAAGATTGCAGAAATTGCAAAAGAGCAAAAAATGTCAGGTTATAAAATAGGATATGTACTTGGGGATGATTTAAAATCACAGATACCTGAATTACTTGCCCAGGGCGTTGAATTTAAAAATATCGATAATGTAGGAAACTTTCTTGATATTAAGGACAAAATTTTAAATGTGAATGTATATCATGGACACGAACCTATTGTAGAATGTCTGGAACAGGGGGCTGACATAGTAGTTACAGGAAGGGCTGCCGACTCGGCCTTGTTTCTTTCACCTCTTATGCACGAATTTGGCTGGGCGGAAGATGATTATGATAATCTTGCAAGAGGAATAATGGTTGGACATTTACTTGAATGTGGAGGACAGGGATCTGGCGGCAATTATGACTATGATTGGCGTGGAGTTCCAAAAATGGATGAGTTGGGATTTCCTATTGCTGAAATTACAGATGATAAACTCCATATAACAAAAGCACCTGATTGCGGCGGTATTATTTGTGAGCAGTCCTGTAAAGAGCAATTTTTATATGAAGTGCATGATCCTTCGAATTATATCACTCCTGATGTTACGGTAGATATAAGCCATGCTACACTGACTCAGGATGGTGATAATAGAGTTGAAGTTGCAGGAATAAAAGGTAAAAAGCGCCCTGATCAGTTAAAGCTGTGTGTGGGATATCATGCAGGATATAAGGTGGAGACATATTTGTGCTTTGCTTGGCCGGATGCCTATGAAAAGGCAAAATATGCGTCAGAAATATTGATGAAAAAAATGAAACGCAAAAACTTGAAGGCTGAAGAAATAAGGATAGATTATCTGGGACTCAATGCTCTTCATTTAGACGTTGCCAATATGGATCCTGAACTGGTTAAAAATATGAATGAGATTGTTTTAAGAATTGCCATACGTACCATTGATAAATCGGAAGCTTATAAAATCATTCCTGAAATTTCTCCGCTTCAGCTGAATGGTCCTCCAGGAGCAAGTTTTTTTGGGGGCAGAGCCAAAGTACGCGAGGTTATAGGTTTATGGCCGACATTTGTTCCAAGAGATGCAGTAAAGCTGACGTCAAATATTTTGGAGGTGAAATAAATGGCTCAGATATATTTGAAAGATATAGCTCACGGCAGATCCGGAGATAAGGGTGATACAAGCAATGTGTGTGTATTTGCCCGTGACCCCAAGGATTATGAGTTTTTAAAAAGAGTGCTGACAGTTGAAAAGGTAAAAGAATATTTTGGCGATATGGTAAAAGGAGAAATTACAAGGTATGATGTGGATACGTTAAAAGGTTTTAATTTTGTAATGAAACATGCACTGGGTGGTGGAGCAACTCTCTCCATAAGGTTGGATTCCCTTGGAAAATCAATGGGCTCTGCTTTTATGAGAATGAAGATTGATACAGAAGAGTAAATTTGTAAACGGGTAATCAATAATAAATAAAATTAGCGTTGAAAGGATGGGAAAAATGAAAACAAGCAGTTATTCAGGATTTTATAAACTTTCACTAGAGGATAGACTGAAGGAAGTAAGTGAATTTACAGGCATCTCGGAGGAAGAGCAAAAAATCATAAAAGAACCTGGTGCACTTGATATAGATAAAGCAGATCATATGATTGAAAATGTAATTGGCACTTTTCAACTTCCCATGGGAGTTGCCCTTAATTTTGTTGTCAATGGCAAAGATTATGTAATACCCATGGTGATTGAGGAACCATCTGTGGTTGCTGCTGCCAGCAATGCTGCTAAAATGGCTAGGGAAACCGGTGGCTTTTTCGCAAGCAATACGGGTTCTGTCATGATTGCACAAATTCAGATTATTGACGTGGCAGATCCTAATTATGCAAAAATGAAGATTTATGAAAACAAAGATAAGATCATTGAGATCTGCAATGCCAAAGATCCGGTCTTGGTTAAATTCGGAGGTGGAATGCAGGACATTGAAGTCAGGGTTATTGAATCCAGTGCAGGTGAAATGGTTGTTGTTCATCTTAAAGTGAATACTTTAGACGCAATGGGTGCCAATGCTGTTAATACAATGGCTGAAGCTGTTGCACCTTTTATTGAAGAAATTACAGGAGGTAAAGTGTATTTAAGAATTTTATCTAACCTGGCAGTACACAGACTTGTCCGTTCAAGGGCGACAATTAAAAAGGAAACTTTAGGTGGAGAAGAGGTTGTTGACAAAATAATTACTGCATATGCCTTTGCTGCAGCAGATCCATACAGGGCGGCTACCCATAACAAGGGAATTATGAACGGAATTATTCCTGTGGTTATAGCTACAGGTAACGATACCAGGGCAATAGAATCAGGTGCCCATTCTTATGCTTCACGTTCAGGACAGTATACATCCCTTACAACCTGGGAAAAGAATAAAAATGGAGATCTTGTAGGTACAATTGAAATTCCAATGGCGGTTGGTCTTGTAGGAGGTGCTACAAAAATTCATCCGGCAGCACAGGTTGTGGTAAAAATGCTGGGAGTCAAGAGTGCTGTAGAACTTGGAGAGATAATTGCTTCGGTGGGATTGGCACAGAACCTTGCAGCTATCAAGGCTCTGGCCACAGAGGGCATTCAGAGAGGACATATGTCCCTTCATGCCAGAAACATAGCTTCCGTTGCAGGGGCAAAGGGTGAAGTACTTGAGAAAATTGTAAAAAAGATGGTGAAAGGAAAAAACGTCAGATTGGAATATGCCCAGGAACTTATGAAGGAATACTCTAAATAAAAAATATATTGACAGATGTCATTTCATGTAATATGCCTAGCATTTAAACTCTTGTGATGTTTTTGATGAATGTTATTATCCTGTATAAGTAAAGGACTATTTACTTATACAGGATACAACATTACTAATTTAATATGGAGGTTAGTTTAATATGGAAAAGAAAATTTATGCAGATATATGGGGCGATACGGTAAATGTTAGACATCTCTTTTTTGCAATTATTATTGGTATAGCTATTAGTTTACCATGTTTTATTTTTAGTCTGAGTTTTATTCAAGTGCATTTTCCGCAAACACCGGTGAAACTATGCAAAGCATATGCTCTGCTAATTGGCATGTTGTCTTCTCTGTTGAGTGCATTTATATCTGCTAAACTGTTTAAACCAAAGCGCATTCTGCAAGAAAAAAATTTTTCCGAAGAAGACAGAAGTTTAGTGCTGAAGGAGCTTGACATAGACCTGGATAAAGAAAGAGAAGAGTTAAAGACAGCAGAAACAAAGGTTATAGAAGAAATGAAAAGTCTTCAGTTGTATGAACTATTTACTGGAGAAAAAGAAAAAAAATAAGGAAAAGGAGATGGTAAACTGTGAATGCACTAATTTTGCATAATGTATTATGGGGTATTGGAGGCGCTCTTCTGGGTAGTATAATCTTTTCATTTATAGGACTTATATCCGGAACTGATGAAACTGCTACAGTTGCACCAATAACACTGTTGATTATTTTACTGGGGTTTCCACCTGTAGCCATATTTTCATTTTTTATTGGCGGAGCCGTTTCCAAACATATGACTCATGCCATTCCGACGGCCTTAATGGGTGTGCCGGGAGATACAATGGCTGTTCCACTTTTGGAATATGCAAATGTTCTGAGACGATTGGGTGTTCCACATGTTGCTCTGCGTAAGATGATTTCTGGTGCAATCATTGGGGCGATTATTGCACTGCCTATTTCAGTTGGATTTGCCACATTGCTTGCTCCTTTTTCTCATATAGTGGAGATATGGGCGCCTATTATTTTTACAATTGCAGCAATTATAATTGCCTATACATCTAAAGGAAAGTGGGCAAGCATATTTGTATTAATACCGTTTGCCGTATTTCTTCAGGGTGTTATTAAACTGGCCGGTGCCGGACATCAGAGTATTTCTATAGGAATTTTTCTTGGTATTGCTATTGGCCCCATGTTTGCCGATATAATTACGCTTTTATCCCCGGTGACTCACGGTTCCATTCTTAAAAGTTCACCAAGGGAGTTCTGGCTGGCTCCTGAACTCAAAACATGGAAGGGTTATTTCCCCAATCCACTGAAAATACTTACACGTAGACAAGCTGCATATACTTTTGCCGGTGCCGGTATATCTGCCCTTACTTTTACATTCAGCCCTGTAGGTATGACAGTAATGATTGGAGAAGTAGTGGCATCTAAAGTAAAGAGCTTATACCAGCGTCTTACAACTTGTTTGAGTGTAATGAATGCTGTAACTGAAGCAACTTATGTAGCTGAAACATTAATACCTTTAATTGCTTTTGGAATACCATTGAGCCCTGTAGGACTTGGACCAGCAGGACCACTGTTCAACGCTCCTCCTGTATTTTCCAGTCAACCTGTTCACAATCTGCATAATCTGCTGACACCTGGGCAATTTGCATTATATGGATTGATAGGAATTATAGTAGCTTATATCATAGCTTATCCATTGTCTATGAATTATGCCAGAACAGCCAGCGCATGGGTTTTGAGAAATGTAAGTCAGGAAGCTATAATTTGTATGTTTGTGGGATTGATAACGGTTTTATCTTTTTATGAAGCTGGCCTTGTTGGAGTTGGAATTTCAGTGACAATTGGCATTTTTGGCGGCATATTAAACAGGTTCTTCGGTGTGCATACTGGAGTACAGTATATGACTTATTATGCATCCAGCTGGATGGTGCTTAAACTTTTCGGAATTTAGCAGTAGAAATATTTTTTTCCATAGGAAGGCTGCTTATTGAGAAGACTGCTCATGGCAAACTTTGAAGCAGTCTTTTTTAAATAATTATTTCAGGGAGGCTATTAAATATGAAAAAGGTAAGGATAGGTTCGGGTGCAGGCTTTGCAGGAGATAGAATAGAACCTGCTGTAGAAATTATGAAAAAGGGAAATATTGATTATATTATATTCGAGTGTTTGGCGGAAAGGACAATAGCAATTGGTCAGCAGCAGAAATTAATCAATAAGGATAAAGGTTATAATGAACTTCTGGAGTATCGTATGAGAAAAATATTACCTCTATGTAATGAAAAGAAAATAAAAGTAATAACCAATATGGGTGCTGCAAATCCCCTATCTGCAGTTAAGGCAGTGAAAAAGACTGCATTGGAAATGGGAGTAAAGGGCCTAAAGATAGCAGTAGTATTGGGAGATGATATTTTAGAACATATAGATAAATATATGAACTGTGAAATATTTGAGACTGGGAAAAGACTAAATTCCATAAAATCAAATATAATTTCGGCAAATGCATATATAGGGACACAGGGTATAATAGAAGCTTTAGGCAATGGAGCCGATATTGTAATAACGGGGAGAACAGCAGACCCTTCATTGACTTTGGCACCCTTGATATTTGAGTTTGGATGGAAGGAAAAGGATTATGAACTGCTTGGTAGAGGTACTTTAGCGGGACATCTGCTGGAATGTGCCGGTCAGGTAACAGGAGGTTATTTTGCAGATCCGGGATATAAGGATGTGCCGGAATTGTGGAATTTAGGATTCCCCATAGCAGAGGTAACTGAAAATGGTGATATAGTTATAACAAAGCTTGAAGATTCAGGTGGAATGGTTACTGAGCACACTTGCAAGGAGCAGATTATATATGAAATCCATGATCCATCAAATTATTTTACACCAGATGTTATAGCAGATTTTACAGAAGTGACTGTTCAGGAAATTGAAAAAAATAAAGTCCTAGTAAAAGGTGCAAGTGGGAAAAAAAAGACCGGTTTGTTTAAAGTCAGCATAGGTTATAAAGATTGTTATATAGGGGAAGGTGAAATAAGTTACGGAGGATCAGGAGCCTATGGCAGAGCCGAGTTAGCTGGAGAAATAATAAAAAAGAGGTTGAAATATATAAATGTACCGGTAGAAGAATTAAGAATTGATTTTATGGGAGTAAATTCTCTTTACGGAAATCATTTAAGCAGTATGCTGAATGATGATAAAAAAGATTTTAAGGAAGTGAGGCTTAGAGCTGCAGCAAGGACATTAAATAGACAAAGTGCAGAAATAATAGGGAATGAAATTGAAGCCCTGTACACCAATGGTCCATCAGGAGGAGGGGGAGCTAGAAAATATATAAGGGAGATAGTGTCAGTTGCATCTATACTTGTACCCAGTGGAGATATAATCACAAAAGTAATTTATGAGGAGGTATAAAAGTGAAATTAAGGGATATTGCACATTCACGGACGGGAGACAAAGGGAATATTTCAAATATATCACTTATAGCCTACAGAGATGATGATTATGAATTGATTAAAAAAATTGTCACTGAGGAAAAAGTAAAGGAGTGGTTTAAGGATATAGTAAAGGGAGAAGTTAAAAGATATGAACTGCCCAATATATGTGCCTTGAATTTTGTCATGTACGATGCATTGGGCGGAGGGGTTACAAGATCACTGTCACTGGATACTCATGGGAAAAGTTTGAGTTCGGTTCTACTGGATATGGATATAGAGACAGGTTTGTGTAAAATAGAATAGGCATGATAAAAATTATTGAGAGTGTAGAGTCTTTAATTCAATTGTTTGTATTTTTCCATCAAGATTTATGGTGACTTTTATTACTTCATCTTTATCCTCTATTACTCCATTTGTGCTACTTGATGTCATAGTATAAGTTTTTCCTTTTGGAGAACCATTATTATAATTTTCCGTTATCTTTCCGCCGCCAACACTACTTTTATACGATATTTCCAGATGTTTTACTGAAGATAATTTGGATATGTTTTTCTTATAAGTTACTGTTAATGTGTTGCTAGAATTACCTTCATAATGCAGTTTATCATTTTTCTTAGTGAATGTACCTGTGGCATTCACCTTATACTGGGTAGTCCAAAATTCATTTTCTCCTTTATAAGTGTAACTGTGTTTAATTACGTCTTTATTTGAACAACCTATAACCATAAACAACATTATAACAACTAAAATGATGGTTATTTTTCTCATCATATATTCCTCCACTCTTTGTTATAATAAATTACTATTACCAAATTTTTATTAAGGTTCTCCACTACCTACCGATTATGTTATATTTTAGCTCTATTTTTTAATATACAGAATTTTAAGTTGCGGTTATTGAAAAATATTATTCTTCTGCTCGCATTTTTTAATTATCCTCCTTCTAAATATATGATATCATGTAACATATAAAAAAATGTCATAAAGGGTACTGCAATAAAATCAGGAATTTCCGCGTTTCAGGCCTTAAAAGGCAAAAGTGGTGAACTTTCGTAAAAAGAACGCTAAGATGTGATATAATTTCTTGTGGGAAGCTGTGGCACCCATAGAGGCAGCAGAGAAGAGATTTCAAGAGATCAAGTGATTTTCGGGTGAGGTGGAGTTTGCCTATAAAGAATACTTATCATACCCCACTTTGGCTAGCCATGGGATAAAATATAAAAGAGGTAATAAAAATGATATCTTTGATGCATCAATTTGATAATTCCATACTTCAGTTCATACAAAATAATATGCATGGACCTTTTATGGATAAATTTATGATTTTCGTTACCCGGTTGGGAAACCTGGGGACCATATGGATTATAATAGCGGTATTTTTGATAATAACCAAAAAGTATAGAAATGCAGGTATTGCAACTTTGTGTGCTGTGATTTTGGGAGCTGTATTAGGTGAAGGTATAATTAAACACATTGTTCAAAGACCCAGGCCTTTTGTAGAATCTGGTACCATGAATCTTTTGATTTCAAGGCCTTTGTCTTCATCTTTCCCTTCAGGTCATACTACGGCAGCCTTTGCAGCCGCCGCAGTGTTGTCCAGATATTTTAAAAGATATGCAGCAGGGTTTTTTGTATTGGCATTTTTGATAGCCTTTTCAAGACTGTATCTTTATGTCCACTATCCTACAGATGTTTTGGCAGGTATAGTTTTAGGTCTCCTCTGCAGTAAAATTGTATTTTATATGCTTAATGTGAAGTGCAATTAATCAATATGTTAAATTCAGGTCCTGAAGCATTTGAAAATCTTTGTTTACTTCCTGTCCCCCTGTAGTTAGATAATCTCCTATCAGCATACCGTTTATACCGGCAATAAATCCAAGGGGCTGAAGACTCTTGAGATTTTTCTCTCTTCCACCGGCGAATCTTATGTTTTTATCAGGTAATATAAATCTCATTATGGCAAAAGTTTTGATTATTTCAAGAGGAGTAAGCGGGCTTGCATTTTCGAGTCTTGTACCCTTAACCGGGTTCAACACATTTAAAGGTACTGCGTCCACATCCAGTTCCTTTAACAAAAATGCATGTTCTATACGCTGTTCCATGGTTTCCCCCAAACCTATAATCATTCCGGAACATACTTCCATACCTGCTTTTTTTGCATAGCGTATGGTGTCAATTCTTTCCTCATATCCGTGAGTTGAAACAATTTTAGGGAAAAAACTTCTTGCTGTTTCAAGATTGTGATTATAGCGTTCAACTCCTGCATCTGCCAGCTGCTTTGCCGCATCCATGGTAAGAGTTCCAAGACAAGCGCATAATTTCAAATTGGTACTCTCCTTCATCCTTTTAAATGCATTTAATATGATTTTAAAATTCTTTTCTTTTCCAGTATAGCCAAGGCCGCTTGTACAAATATCACAGTGCTTGGCACCTGCTTTTTCACGTCTTATTGCAGTTTCAACAATTTTATCTTCATCCACAAGCGGATAACATTTTGCATTTGTATGATGATGGGCAGACTGAGCACAAAATGCACAATCCTCAGGACAATTGCCTGATTTTGCATTTATTACGGAACATAAATCCACATTATTTCCATTGAATTCTGCCCTTATTTTATTGGCAAAGCTGCACAGCAGAAATATATCACTGTCTTTGGATTTCCCCAGAATTTCAGCTTCTTCCCTTGTAATGTTTCCTCCATTTAAGATTTTCTGTCCTGTTTTTAATATTTCATTCCATAATTCATCCATAAAAATATCTCCCTATACAATTTATTTATTGTAAACTTAATTTTATACAAAGGTTAACAATACAATTATAACAACTCATAAAAAATATATCAACATATTTTTTGTATTGACAAAGCGTTAAATATGAAATTATAATAGGTAATTGTAAACTTAATTTTGATATATGGTTGACAATTTAACAAAGGTGAGTGATCTTGATGAAAACAAAAGATATGGTTTTAGTATCGATTTTTGCAGCATTGACAGCTATAGGTGCTTTTATAAGAATACCCATACCATTTGTACCTTTTACACTGCAGTGGTTATTTTGTGCATTGAGTGGAATTCTTCTAGGTGCTAAATTGGGAGCGCTATCTCAAATATTATATGTGGGAATGGGCCTTATGGGAATCCCCATTTTTACAGAAGGAGGAGGATTATCTTATGTATTCAAGCCTACTTTTGGATATTTGATAGGTTTTATAGTAGCTGCTTACGTAATTGGAAAATTATCAGCTCAAATTAAAAATATTACTTTTATAAAATCCCTGTTATGTGTTCTAAGTGGATTGTTCTTTGTATATCTATTTGGTGTATTACATTTGTATTTAATTTATAATTTATACATGGGTGACAGCAAGACCATTGGATGGGCCATATTTTACGGCTTTATTATATGCGTAGGCGGTGATCTTGTGATAAGTGTATCGGTGGCATTTTTGTCCTTAAAATTAAAGGTTTTAAAAATTGTCTGTAATTAAGTTTTAAAAATAGAAACCGGAGGGTATTTATAAATGACAAAAGGTATTTATGTAGTGGGAACGGATACGGAAATCGGAAAAACACTGGTTACTGGAGCTTTAGTTTATATTCTATGCAAAAATGGCTGCAAAACAACTTATTTTAAAGCTGCATTAAGCGGTGCTGAATCCGTAAATGGAAGGATTATACCGGGAGATACTGAATTTGTATGCTCGATTGCCGGTATTCATGAGAAATACGAAGATTTAACACCCTATATTTATGAAACAGCAGTTTCTCCTTATCTGGCCTCAAAAATTGAGAACAAGCCTATTGATATAAAAGTGATTGAGGATAAATTAAATAATTTAAAGAAAAAATATGATTATATTATATGTGAAGGAAGTGGGGGTGTAACTTGTCCTATTGCGGATGTCGACAGCCAAATATACACTCTGGACAATCTAATAAAAGACATGAACATGGATGTTGTTCTGGTTGCCAGGGCAGGTCTTGGAACTATAAATCATACACTTTTAACGGTTGATTACCTGAAAAATAAAGGTATCACCATAAGGGGAATTATAATAAACGGATATGAGGACAACATGCTCTGCAATGACAATATAAGGATGATTGAAAAGATGGCAAATATTCCTATACTTGGGATCATGCCTTTTATAAATACAAAATCGGATGAATTTATGGAAGATGTAAAAAGGAAATCTGAAAAGGTATTTGATTCAAGAAAAATAATTGATTGTATGAAAGTAATATAAAATCTTATAGGTTGGTGAGAAATATGGAAGAACTTGAAAAAAAAGATTTAAAGTACATATGGCATCCATGTACTCAGATGAAAGATTGTGAAAAATTGCCACCAATTATAATAGAAAAAGGTAAGGGGTGTTATTTATATGATATATATGGCAACTCGTATTTGGATTGCATAAGTTCATGGTGGACAAATATATTTGGACATAGTAATCCCAGAATTAATAAAGCAATTGAAAGACAATTAAGCCAGATTGAACACGTGATTTTTGCACACTTTTCCAATAAAACCGCTGTTGAATTTTCAGAGAGGCTTGTTGAAATTACTCCACAGGGATTATCCAAGGTATTCTTTTCTGATAATGGATCCTCAGCAGTGGAAATAGCTTTAAAAATGAGCTTTCAGTATTATCAGCAGATTGGAAAATCTAAAAAAATCAGATTTGCCGCAATAACCGGTGCTTATCATGGAGAAACAATAGGTGCTTTATCTGTAGGTGATCTGGATCTCTATAGTAAAATTTATAAGCCCCTTCTCATAGATACCATCAGGGTTCAGGGCCCTGACTGCTATAGGTGTGAGTATGGAAAAGAGAGACACAGCTGCAGTGCCCAGTGCTTTGGACATATGGAAAAATCACTTGCTCTTCATCATGATGAGCTCTGTGCTGTAATTATAGAGCCCATGATTCAGGGAGCAGCAGGCATGAAAATGTATTCCCCTGTGTATTTAAAAAAACTTAGAAAAGCCTGTGACTACTATGATATTATTTTAATTGCCGATGAAATAGCCGTTGGTTTTGGAAGAACAGGAAAGATGTTCGCATGCAATCATGCAGATATAAGTCCGGACATAATGTGTTTATCCAAGGGCATCAGTGCAGGCTATATGCCTATGTCTGCAGTTGTAACTACAGAAAAAATATACAATGCTTTTTATGATGATTATGTTAAACTGAAGACTTTCATACACAGCCATACCTATGCAGGTAATGCAATGGCCTGTGCTGCAGCCTGCGAGAGTCTTAAAATATTTAAAGATGAGAATATAATTGAAAAAAATATTGAAAAATCCAGGTTGATTGGCGAATTGACAACTAAAAAAGCAAAAAATCTTGATTGTGTAGGAGATGTCCGCCAGCTGGGAATGATAACAGCTATAGAACTGGTTAAAGATAAAAAAACCAAGGAGTGTTTTGACTGGAAAGACAGGGTAGGTTATGGAATATATAAAATAGCTTTAAAAAAAGGACTCCTTCTAAGGCCGGTGGGAGATACGCTGTATTTTATGCCTCCCTATGTCATCGAAAAAAATGATATAGAATTTATGGTAGACAAATGTTTTGAAAGTATTGCTGAATACTTTGGATTACATTAATAAATATACAATGAAATACTAAACGAAGGGGCATAGTACTGGGGACTTTGTCTCCAGACCCCGGATGTTTATACTATCCCCTAATTATGGATTATGAAACATTATTCCAATTACAAAAAGGTAAAAGTGATGAACTTTTATAAAAAGAACACTTAAGATGTGATATAATTTCTTATGGGAATAAGTTGAAATCATAAATTAATATAACAAAATTGGGGGTTGATTTAATTATGGATGATTTTGAAAATATACTTGATTATTATAAGGATGAATTAAAATGGAATCCACCTTTTTCGGAGATACTTTCTAAATATTCTCCGGATGGATTAAAAGGATATTTAAAAATGCGTGAATCAGTCCAAAAAGGACATTTACCTAAAAAGACAAGAGAACTGATTTTTACAATACTGGATAGTCTGGATGATGAAGTAAGTGGTGCAAAAGCACATGCCGTGGCATCCATAGAAGCAGGGTTAACCATGGAAGAATTAGTGGAAGCCTTTGTAATTGTAACAATTGTGAAAGGTGTGAATACTTTATGCAAAACAGGTGTTGAGGCAATAAAGGCAGCAGAGAACAGATCCCAGGAACTCAAGTGATTCTTGGATGCGGTGGAGTTTGCCCGTAAAAAATGCTTTTCGTACCGCTAATAACTAAAAAGTATAGAAATGCAGGTATTGCAACTTTGTGTGGTAACGAAATAAATTTTTACAGCATAATATATAGGGTGAAATGGAGTTCTTTGTTTTAATTGGAGTCTTTAGAACCATTTAAACTTAGGAATCCTTATATAATAATAGATGCAGAAAGGGAAAATTTCTTATGCCATACTATAGACAGTGCCCTGTAAATCATTATACCTATACTATACAACCAGGGGATACTTTATACAGCATATCACAAAGACTGGAAGTCAGCCTGCAGAGAATAATTGCAGCAAACCCTGGAATAAATCCATATTACTTGAGAGTGGGCCAGGTTATATGTATGCCGTCTTGTCCACCAAATTATACCCCTAGAATAATTCAGTCAGGGGATACTCTATACAAAATTGCACAGGAATACAATGTAAGTGTGAGAAGCATTCTGGATGCAAATCCGGGTGTGGATCCAAATTATCTAAGGGTTGGACAGCGTTTATGCATACCCTTGGCAGGTTCAGGATCCAATACAAATTGCCAGGAAACAATATCATTCATGCAGGAGGATATTGATATGTTGAAACCCGAAAGCAGTG
Organism: Clostridium moutaii; assembly: GCF_041205085.1. NCBI lineage: Bacteria > Bacillati > Bacillota > Clostridia > Eubacteriales > Clostridiaceae > Clostridium > Clostridium moutaii. The sequence goes on along the minus strand of NZ_JBGEWD010000001.1, from coordinate 283,974 downwards.
TTCAGCAAACCCATGAATCAAATTATGGGAATTCAACACGGACAACAACTGTTTCCACGGTAACCAGTGAACAAATACGTTTTGATGCCGTACCTGTAACTTTTTCCGGCGACCATGTAGGACATTATACGGAAGGAAGAAGTTATCCTTATTACACTGACGCAGCATCAGGAGGTCAAAGGGGTATAAATGTGAGGGATAACTTTGGAGTATGGCATTCTTTTGCATACCGGGTTCCTATAACTTAATCAAACCTCTTGAATATACTTATGAAATTTATGCATTGGCTAATTTAAAAACCAGTGCATTTTTAATCCATTTCAATTATAATAAAAGCAGAATAGTCATCAGTATGACTATTGTGTCTAAAGATAATATTTTACAAAAATTGAAAAGGGGATGATAAAATTATGAAAACGAGAAAGTTGGTTATAATAGCACTTTTTATAGCTATGAGTTTTGTAGGGGCAAATATAAAAATTGCAGGAAGTATAGCCTTTGACTCTATGGCTGGATTTCTGGGTACATTGATACTGGGGCCTTTATATGGAGCACTGATAGGAGCAATTGGACATCTGCTCACAGCAGCTATCAGTGGATTTCCACTTAGTCTGCCCATACATATGATCATTATGGTGGATATGGCACTTACCATGCTTTTATTTGGAATCACATATAAATTTTTTTCAAGGTCAAATGAAATTATATCAATAATTATGTCAAGCATAGTGGGAATTTTAATAAACGGTCCATTATCAGTGCTTATGCTCATACCAATAATGGGCAGGGCTGTATTGGCAATGCTTCCTCTGCTGATATTAGCGGCTGCATTGAATATTTTAATAGCACATGTTGTATATAAGTTTTTACCAAGGAGTATAAAGCTATGGAAGTAAAAAAAATAAGGGATTTAAGTTTAATAACTTTGGATGAAAAAAGAACTATGATTATAGCTTGTGACAGCTGTGGAGGTATTGGAGGTAAAAAGGGGGATGTACTTAACGTACCTCCTTTTTACGTGGGCAAGTTAACGGCCAGAGTTGTCTTATTAGAAGTGATTTGCTCGGGGGCAGAGGTCATTACTATTACAAATACCATTTGCAATGAGATGAATAATACGGGTTTAGAGATAATTAAGGGAATAAAAGAGGAGTTAAGAGAGGCAGATATCAGGGATGTGGTGCTCACAGGCAGTACCGAGGAGAATTTTGAAACCTCTTCTACAGCGCTGGGAGTAACTGCTGTAGGTATAGCAGTTACTGAGAGTTTAAAAGTAAACAGCATAAAAGGGGAAGCGGTGATAATAAGTGTAGGCATACCCAAAGTGGGAGATGAAATAAATCTTGAAGGTGATGAAGAAATAGTGAATTATGAAACAGTATATAAATTATTGCACAATGATTTTGTATATGAAATAGTTCCAGTGGGCTCTAAAGGAATAGCCTATGAAGCAGGGCAGCTTGCAGTAAACAATAACTTAAAACTTTATATGGAAAACAAGTGCAGCATAGATATTGAAAAGTCAGGAGGACCGGAAACCTCGGTAATTGCAGCAGTGGATTTGGGAGGTATTGAGGATATACTGGCAAATATATCAGGAGTAACCATTATAGGGTATTTAAAATCATAAGAATTTTTAAAATATGCAGATGTTTATGGACAATAGGGGAACCTCATCAGCAGAATTCATTATGCTAATGGAGCAAACATCCTTAAAATGGATTCCAGAATCTTTTTTAAAAAGCATCTTTTTTCCCAGGCTTCCTTTTCTATTTTTCTGCACACACTCATGGTGTTTACAAAGTCGTTGTAAATATCATCTATTATGGGGACATCATACATATAGGCTGCACATTCAAAATGCAGATACAAACTCCTGTAGTCCATGTTTATAGTTCCAACCACGGCACATTCTCCATCGGAAATAAAGATTTTCCCATGAATAAATCCAGGTGTGTATTCATATATCTTTACCCCTGAATCCAGCAGTTTGTCATAATGGGATCTTGTAAGAACTTGTACTGCCTTTTTATCAGGTATAAAGGGAGTTATTATTCTTACATCAACCCCCCTTTGGGCAGCCAGGGAAAGCGCCAATACCATTTCATACCCTATTATCAAGTAGGGAGTTGTAATATAAATGTAATTCTTGGCGCTGTTTATAATGCTCAGGTATACATTTTCGGCTATATCGTCATGCTCTTCAGGACTGCTGTTGTACGGGACTACAACACCCGTATATTTTTCAAACCTGGTTTTGAACTGGTATTTTTTAAAGGCTTCTTTTTTCTTTGTTATTGACTGCCACATCCTTAAGAACATGGATGTAAAACTGTAAACTGCATCTCCCTTCAAACATATTCCCATGTCCTTCCAATAGCCATATTTTCTATAGGAATTTATATATTCATCACCTATATTCATTCCTCCAGTGAAGGCAACTTTTCCGTCAATTATTGTCATTTTTCTGTGATCCCTGTAATTCAGCATCACATTCAATAATATTTTTATAGGGTTAAAAATTTTAAATTTTATATTGTTTTCTCTCAGGGACTTTTCAAAATCTTTTGGAAGGACAAATAGTGAACCTATATAATCCACTAAAATTCTCACCTCAACTCCACTGCATGCTTTATCTTTTAATATTTCAAAAATTTCATCCCACATATTGCCTTTTGAAATTATAAAGTATTCAAGGAATATGAATTTATCCGCTTTTTTTAATTCCTCCAGGAACTTTTTGTACATACTTTCTCCAGAAGAAAAATAAATGATTTTTGTATTGAAATAAGTGCCGTACCCGCTTATATTTTTAATAAGCCTCGTTTCGTTATAGCGGGTTTTGTTTTCTTTTTTTAACAGTGACAACATGGATTGATTTTCTTCAGGAAATATTTTTTCACCCAGTTCTATTTTATTTATTTTATTAAAATTACGCTTTATTCCAACTCTGGACAAGATATAAATAATAACTCCTACTATTGGAATCAATAGTATTAATGCTATCCAACTGATTTTATAAGATGTATTTTTATCCTTATAGTTTAGATGGATTACAGAAATAGCACTCACAATTTCAAAAAACACGAAATAGTATATGAAAAATATGTTGAATATATTGTATATAAGTGCTATAGCTATAAACTGAAATATCAGCCAGAACATAAACATTATGAATTTTAAAATTGAAACAAATATTTTTCTTTCACCCAATTACAGCACCTGCTCTTATATTTTTAGTTGACAAACCAGTTAAATGATTTGAATTTTAGAGATTTTATGATTTTCCCTTGAAAGTAGTTCCACAGTTTTTACAGGTTATGGTTATCCTGCCCTTGTGTTTTGGTACTCTCATTTTCTGGGAGCAATTTGGACATTTGAATATTTTGTAATATCTGTGGTTGTCAATTGAACTTTTATATCCCTTAAACCATCTAGTCAGGGGAGAAATAAAATTTTCATAAGCTTCCAGTTCCCTGTGTCTCCTGTATTTGTTTTTTGAAAGGCATCTCCAGGTAGAATATACTATGCATACTAAGCCAAAGGTGGCACTGCGCCTAAATAAAGAAAATATAAATCCAGCTATATAAAGATGGGTTGAAAGTTTATCAATGCCATAGCTATTTCTAAAATAGTAGGAAATCTTATTTAAGTATTTATTCAAATTTATCACTCCTGTAAATTAAGCTTTATATTGCTATTATACCAGTGTTATATGATATAGTAATATTATATAACATAATTTAGGTTTGATTTATAATAATTTTAAATATATTTTTAATGAAATAAGTTTTAGGGGTGCATGTGGTTGAAATATATGAAAAAATATGTGGATAAGTATTGGAAAGGATTTTCCCTTGCAATAATATGTCTTACAGTGGAAGCATTGTGTGATTTGATGCAGCCTACTATAATGTCAAAGATAGTTGATATAGGTGTTGCAGATAAAAATATGGATTATATAGTAAAAAAAGGTTTGCTGATGCTCGGAATTACAGCCATAGGGGCTGTTGGTGCCTCGGGCCGAAATATATTATCTGGAACTGTATCACAGAATTTTAGCGCAGAACTGAGAGAGGATTTATTTAAAAAGGTTCAAAGTTTTTCTTTCGAGAGTATTGATAAATTTGAAAGAAGTTCTCTTATAACCAGACTTACAAATGATGTAACTCAAATTCAGAACTTTGTAAATGGCCTTATGAGGATAGCTGTAAAGGCACCTATAATATGTATTGGAAGTATTATTATGGCCTCCAGGTTAAATTTGCGCCTTTCATCAATAATTTTTGTTGTAATATTAATTGTAGTTATACTTATATTTTTAAATATGAGTATTGGATATCCCTATTTTATAAAGGTGCAGCAGGCCCTGGACAGGGTGAATTCCGTAATGAGGGAATTCTTGTCTGGAGTAAGGGTTGTAAAGGCATTTAACAGATCCGATTATGAAAATAAAAGGTTTAAAACCTCCAATGAAGAATTGGGTGCATTGTCTACCAGGGCAATGCAGGTGATGTCCATATTTTCTCCAGGTATAAACTTGGTTGTAAATGTGGGAATAGTATCTGTACTTTGGATCGGAGGCTTATATGTCAATAGCGGAAATATGAAAGTGGGGCAGATAATTGCATTTACAAATTACATGACCCAGATATTGTATTCAATTATGATTATATCTGCAGTTTTTAATACATTTGTAAGATCCAAGGCTTCCGCAAATAGAATTTCTGAAATATTCGAAGAAAAAAACAGCAGTGATTCAGATAGAGGCGTTTTGAAATTTAAGGGAAGAGGAAAAATAGAATTTGAAAATGTAAATTTTTCTTATGCCAATGGTCATAAAGTTATTGAAGATATCAGTTTTACCTGCATTCCAGGGGAAACAGTGGGGATTATAGGGGCCACAGGTTCAGGCAAAAGCACCTTGGTAAATTTAATTCCCAGGTTTTATAATGTTACTTCTGGAATTATAAAAATTGACGGAGTGGATATAAAAGATATGGATGAGAAGATGTTAAGGGATAGAATAGCCCTGGTGCCTCAGGAAACAATACTGTTTACAGGAAGTGTACTGGAGAATATAAGATGGGGAAAAGAAGGTGCTTCTCTGGAAGAGGTTAAAGAAGCTGCTGAAATTGCAGAAGTAAATGAATTTATTTCAAAGTTTCCAGAAAAGTATGATACAAGACTTGGTCAGGGCGGAGTAAATTTTTCAGGAGGTCAGAAACAGAGGGTTTCTATAGCAAGAGCACTTGTTAAAAGGCCTACCATATTAATACTGGATGACTGTACCAGTGCTGTAGATGCAGCTACGGAAACTAGAATCAGAAAAAAACTGAAAAAGTATTCAAATTATCTGACCTGTATAATAATTGCCCAAAAAATATCATCTGTAATATCCGCAGACAAGATAATTGTTCTCAATGATGGGAAATTGGCAGGTATGGGAAGCCATGAAGATCTTATAAAAAGCTGCCAGGTATATAAAGATATCTTTTTATCCCAGGTTGGAAAGGGGAAAGTATGATATATGGAACAAAAATTCAAATATAATAGGAGCAGTATAAGAATGCCGTTTGGCCCAAGAAGAGGTTTAAGAGGAAGGGGAAATATCAAGCCAGTTGAAAAACCCAGAAATTTTAAGAAAACCCTATTTAGGTTGTGGAAATATTTTGGGAATGAAAGAAAACTTTTAATTATAATTTTTATGTTTGTAATACTGGATTCCATAGTATCACTTTTAGGACCTTATTTTATAGGAAAATCTATTGATGCCATGTCCAAATTAAAGGACGAAGTAGACTTTAATCTGCTGTTTACAATGGCTGCACTACTTTTATTCACATATATACTAGATGGTATACTGACTTTTTTTCAAGGCTGGCTTATGGCAGGAACAGCTCAGAAAATAATTATAGGACTTAGAAAAAATTTATTTGATAAACTCCAGAAGCTTCCCATATCTTTTTTTGATAAAAATACTCATGGAGAGATAATGAGCAGGCTCACCAATGATATAGAAAATGTAAGTTCTACCATATCACAATCCACTACCCAGCTTATGTCGGCATTAGTGACAGTATTGGGATCTTTTGTGATGATGCTTATTTTAAGCCCAATTTTAACTTTTGTAAGCCTTATTACAGTTCCCCTGGTGTTTTTACTTACCAAAAGTATAACAAAAAATACAAGTCCGTTATTTAAAGCTCAGCAAATAGAACTTGGAAAATTAAATGGGCATATAGAAGAGGCTATATCGGGGCTTCAAGTAGTAAAAGCTTTTAATCATGAACAAAAAATCATAGAAGAATTTAGTGGAATAAATCATAGACTATGCAAGGTGGGATTAAAAGCTCAAGTTTTGTCCGGTTTTTTAATGCCACTTATGAATGTTATAAATAATATAGGTTTTGCTGCGGTAGCTGGAGTAGGCGGAATTTTAGCCCTGAAGAATATTATAACTGTGGGGATCATAGCTAGTTTTTTAAGCTATTCAAGACAGTTTACAAGGCCTCTAAATAGTATAGCCAGTATATTTAATACTCTTCAGTCGGCAGTAGCAGGTGCAGAAAGGGTATTTGACATATTGGATGAAAAAGAGGAATTAAAAGATACAGCCGGGGCAAAAATACTTGAAAATGCCAGAGGTCATATTGTCTTCGAAAATGTGTGCTTTGGATATAGAGAAGATGTTGAAATATTAAAAAATATAAGTTTCGAAATAAAGCCGGGTACCAGTGTGGCCTTGGTTGGGCCTACGGGAGCAGGCAAAACCACCATTGTAAATCTTCTCAATAGATTTTATGATGTGTCCAGCGGAAAGATTTATATTGATGATGTGGATATCAGGGATTACACCAGAGACAGCCTTAGAAAATGCTTTGGCATAGTTCTGCAGGATACCTACCTTTTTACAGGAACCATATTTGAAAATATTAGATATGGAAAACTGGCTGCAGATTATTTTCAGGTAAAAAAGGTTGCAGAATCAGTAGGTGCGGATCAATTTATTGAAAAACTCCCTGGAGGATATGATACCATTGTCCAGGAGGGAGGAAGCAATCTAAGTCAAGGTGAAAGGCAGATTATATCTATAGCAAGAGCTGTACTTTCAAATCCCTCCATACTTATTCTGGATGAAGCTACAAGTAATATAGATACAAGGACAGAGATTAAAATACAAGAGGCCATGTTGAAGCTTATGGAGAATAGGACTAGTTTTATCATTGCGCACAGACTTAATACCATTAAATATTCAGATATTATAATGGTGATAGATGATGGCAGAATAGTAGAAATGGGAAATCATAATGAGTTGATAAATAAAAAAGGTGTATATTACAATATGTATTATAATCAACTGATTAAGTTAAAATAATAACAGTTTTGGGCAGCATTTTGGAACTGCTTTATATTTCAAGGATAGATTTCAGTAATTCTCTTATCCTTGAAATAATAATATATGTATTTTTAGTTTAACAAAACTTTATGCAATTTTGTTCCAAACTGCTGATTCGAGCTAGGGAATAAACTCTATATCCTTTTGCTTCCAGCAGTTTTCTCCCTGGCTGAAAGGATTTTTCAATAACTATACCTATGCCTGAAACTTCAGCCCCAGCGGATTCAACCAGACGTATAGCTCCTGAAGCGGCTTCTCCTTTGGCTAGAAAATCATCTATAATTAAAATTCTGTCTTTCGCAGTAATGTATTTTTTGGATAAAGTCAAATTATAATCTATGGATTTAGTAAATGAGTGTATAATAGTCTGATATAAATTGTCATTTAAAATTTTTGAAGCTTCTTTTTTTAATATCACCATAGGAAGTTTCATCTGAAGCGCCGTCATGGCTGCAGGGGCAATTCCCGAACTTTCAACTGTAAATATTTTTGTGGGCCTGGTTTCTTCAAAGTGATTCTTAAAATAGGTGCCTATTTCATACATTAAGCTTAAGTCCACTTGATGATTTAAAAAGGAATCTACCTTTAAAATATTTTTGTCAATTACAAGCCCATCTTTCAAGATTCTTTTTTTTAATGAGTCCATTGCTATACCACCTTATATGATTATTTTTATTGTTTATATAGAAATACTTAAATGTTGAATAGAGGAATAATACTTATTATATATAATATAGTTTACAACTTCAACCAGTGTTAATATTTGAAAATACATAATTTAGGAATATAATATATATATACCATATTATATAAGGAGTGATTTAAATGGATTTTTTACAGCTTAGCAAAAAGCGTTATTCTGTTCGTAAATATGAGAATGAAAAAGTAGAAGATGAGAAGCTCTCCCAAATATTAGAGGCAGCTAGGGTAGCACCTACAGCCGGAAATATCCAACCTCAAAGGCTTATTGTAGTTAAAACGGAAAGAAATCTTGAAAAACTCAAAAAGGGGGCAAATGTTTATGGAGCCCCATTGGCTATAATTATATGCGTAGATCGTAATCAGTCATGGAAAAGGCCTTTTGACAGTAAAGATATTGGAGATATAGATGCCGGAATAGTAGGTACTCATATTGTACTTCAGGCAGAGGAACTGGGACTAGGCACTATCTGGGTAGGTTATCTGGATCCCAAGGCAATTAAAGATGAATTCAACATACCAGATAATGTGGAGCCAGTCAGCATTATAGGTGTGGGATATGCAAAAGGGCGGCCTGCATCACCGGATAGGCACAGCACTGAACGTAAGCCTCTGGAAAAATGGGTATATAATGAAAGCTTTTGATTATGACCTGAATATTTTAATTTAATAAAAAACCCCCTTCTGGGGTTTTTTAGTTATACACAGTTCACATTGAATTATTTTACAATTCCATAAAGTATTTTTACAGCCAGACATAAAGATATGGTTATAAATATTGGTTTTATAAGCTTTGAACCTTTTAAAAGAGCTGTCTTTGCACCTAATCTAGAACCTATAACCATGGAAATGGCTGCAGGTATTCCAAGTCTATAATCAATTTGTCCATTAATTAAAAACACTGCCAAAGAGGATATATTGCTTGTAAAGTTTAAAACTTTGGCATTTCCACTGGCACGCACAAAATCAAAATTAAAAATATATATGAGTCCGAATATTAAAAAGGAACCTGTGCCCGGGCCAAAGAAACCATCATAAAAGCCTAGACTAAAAGCCAATAAAATACCAAGAAATACAAGCTTTTTCTTTAATCCTGTAAATTTATCTTCCATCCCAACATTTTTAGAAAATATACTATAGGCGCTTACCATAAGTAGGAGTATTAAAACTATAGTGTTTAGATATTTAGCATCAATATTTAACATAGTATGGGCACCTATTATAGAACCCACCAAAGTAAAAGGCGCTAGAAATCTTAATATTTTAAAATCTACCTTACCAGATTGTGCAAATTTCATTGAACTGGTAAAAGAGGCACAGGTTGATGAAAATTTATTTGTGCCCAGTGCCATATGAGGAGAAATGCCTGTCATCAAAAAGGCCGGAAGGCTTATTATACCTCCTCCGCCTGCTATGGAATCTACAAATGCAGCAAAGAATGCTGCGATACACAATAATGTGATTTTTATTGTCATCATAACACCACCACCCATAAAGAATTTAAATTGTCAATTATAAACACTTTTTAAAGTATAGAACTCTATACTTTAAAAAGCAACTTAAAAAATAAAAAGGTGAACAGCTATTAACTGTTCACTGAATTAATCGGATTTTTATTTATAAAAGCTTTAATATTATTGCCTAAAAGTTCTACAAGTCTCTGTCTTGTTTCAATACATTTGCAGCCTATGTGTGGAGTTAAGATAACATTTCTCATTGAAAACAGAGGATTATTTAAATCAAATGGTTCATGTTCCTGAACGTCAAGGGCTGCACCTGCAATTGTCTTATTATGTAATGCTTCTATTAGATCTTTTTCATTTATTATAGGACCTCTTGCGGTGTTTATAATAAAGGAAGAAGATTTCATAAGTTTTAATTTATCTTTATCTATGAGATATTTTGTATTTTCTGTAAGAGGACAATGAATTGTTACAAAGTCACTGTTACCTAACAGTTCTTCCAAAGTAACAAATTTTACATTTGCAATTGGTTTTAAACTTCTGTTGTATACTAAAACTTTCATACCCAGATTTAAAGCTGTTTTTATTACCCGCTGACCTATGGCACCTGCGCCAATTACTCCAAGGATTTTGCCTTTTATTTCAGAATGAGATACTTGGAGATCCCTGGTAAAATTATCAAAATCCTTTTCATTTAACATGACTTGCTGCAGAACAAGAGATGAACATAAATTCAATATGAAAGTTATGGCAAGCTGGGCTACGGCATCTGTACTGTAACCGGGCACATTACAAACCATGATGTTTTTTTCACCGGCAGTTTTTGTATCTATATTGTTATAACCTGTACCAGCTTCACAGATAAGTTCTACAGAAGGTGGAAATTTGGATATTAAGTTTCCGTTTAAAGGAAGCTCTTTAGTTACAACAATATTTTGATTTTCAACCCTTTTAAGAATTTCATCTTCAGTACTGCTATTATATAATGTAACTTTAGTAAACTCACTTAACTTTGAAAAGTCAATTTTATTATCAAAATTTATCTTTTCAGAGTTTAAAAATACTGTGTTTTTCATGCTTATCCTCCATGTTATAAGATATTTTAAATTTAGTATAACTTTTGTAAAAGTCCATGTCAAATTATTAATAAGGTGCAATGGTATTTCATAATAAAATAAGATCTATTAATAATTGAAATAATACACCACTTAGTGATACTATTATAATAGATATTTATATAAAAATATAATTAAAATGGGGTAATTATTATGGAGAGTAAAGTTTTAACTGTTTGTCCTTACTGTGGTGCTGGTTGCAGACTGTATTTGATTGTTGAAGATGGCAAGATTAAAAGGGCGGAACCTGCATTGGGCAGAACTAATGAAGGGAGCTTGTGCCTTAAAGGCTATTATGGATGGGATTTTTTAAATGATCCCAAAATATTGACTTCACGAATAAAAAAACCTATGATAAGGAAAAATGGGGATTTAGCAGAAGTCAGCTGGGAAGAAGCTATAAAATATACTTCTGAAAAACTTACGGAAATAAAAAATAAGTATGGTGCTGATTCAATAATGGGTACAGGCTGTTCCAGGGGTCCGGGCAATGAAGCAAATTATATTATGCAGAAATTTATGAGAGCAGTTATAGGAACAAATAATGTGGATAATTGTGCTAGAGTCTGTCATGCGCCATCTGTAGCAGGGCTTGCTAGCGTACTTGGTAATGGCGCCATGTCCAATAGCATTCCTGAAATTGACAATGCAGATTTGATTTTTATTTTTGGTTATAATCCGGCGGAGTCCCATCCTATAGTTGCAAGAAGAGTAGTAAAGGCAAGGGAAAAAGGTGCAAAGATAGTTGTTGTTGATCCCAGAATAACGGAAAGTGTAAGAATTTCAGATCTATGGCTTACGCTAAAAGGCGGTACCAATATGGCTCTTGTAAACGGTTTTGCAAATGTTCTTATAAATGAGGGCTTGTATAATAAAGAGTATGTTGAAAAATATACGGAGGGTTTTGAAGAATACAGTAAAGTATTAAAAAAATACACACCTGAATATGTAGAGAAAATATCAAGAGTCCCAGCAGAAAAGATAAAAAAGGCCATGAAAATGTATGCCGCCGCTAAAAATCCTATGATACTTTATGGTATGGGGGTATGTCAATTTGGTCAAGCTGTGGATGTGGTGAAAGGATTGGCTTCACTTGCTCTGCTTACAGGAAATTATGGAAGACCAAGTGTAGGAATAGGACCTGTAAGAGGTCAAAATAATGTACAGGGCGCCTGTGACATGGGTGCACTTCCCAATGTTTTTCCTGGATATCAAAGTGTAACGGATGAAAATGTAAGGAAGAAATTTGAAAAAGCATGGGGAGTTGAAAAACTTCCAGATAAAATAGGATACCATATAACTGAGGTCCCTCAATTGGTACTTCAAAATCATAAACTAAAAGCATACTATATTATGGGAGAGGATTCTATTCAAAGCGATCCAAATTCAAATGATCTTAAAAAAGCTTTAGATGAATTGGAATTCTTAGTGGTTCAGGATATATTTATGAATAAAACAACTTTGCGCGCAGATGTAATATTACCTGCAACTTCCTGGGGTGAACATGAAGGCGTATACAGCTGTGCGGACAGGGGATTTCAAAAATTTAACAAGGCAGTTGAACCAAGTGGTGATGTTAAGCACGATTGGCAGATAATTTGTGAGATATCTTCAGCTATGGGATATGAAATGCACTATGATAATACAAAAGAAATATGGGATGAACTTATAGGACTTTGTCCTAAATTTGCAGGTGCAACTTATGAGAAGGTAGAAAGCCTGGATGGGGTGCTATGGCCTTGCCCTTCGGAAGATCATCCTGGTACTCCTTATCTATATGAAAATAATGAGTTCAGCACTCCAAGTAAAAAGGGCATTTTATTTGCATCTGAATGGAGGCCTACCCAGGAATCACCGGACAGTGAGTATCCACTCAGCTTATGTACGGTAAGGGAGATAGGTCATTATTCAGTGAGAACCATGACAGGAAACTGCCGTGCACTTCAGCAGCTTGAAGATGAGCCTGGAAGGATACAGATGAGTCCTGAGGATGCAGAAAACTTGAATATAAAAGATGGACAGTTGGTAAGGGCATCTTCAAGGAGAGGATCTGTAATTACAAGGGCGTATGTTACGGACAGGGTAATGAAAGGGTCAACATATATGACTTATCAGTGGTGGATAGGTGCATGCAATGAGCTTACTGTAGATAACCTGGATCCCATATCAAAAACTCCTGAATACAAATACTGTGCAATAAAGGTGGAACCCATAGGGGATCAGGATAAAGCAGAGGAACAATTAAAAGAAACATATAAAAATCTCCGCAAAAAAATGGGAGCTTTAAATTAATGAAATGTTGAACAATTACTATGATTATGATAATATAACATTAATTGAGTTAAAAATAATTGTGTTTCGGTTGGACAAATTTTATTTGTTTTCAAGATAAATATGACTTTTGGGGTGGAAAGTTCTTTTAGAACTTTCCACCCTTTTTTTAGTTAAAAAAAGGAAGTGTATCATGGAGAAAACACTGTTGGATATTTCATTGATTCTTATATTTACAAAGACAGGAGGAATAATTGCCAGAAAATTAAAAATGCCTGAAGTATTGGGGGAGCTTATTGCTGGTATAATACTTGGACCTATTGCTCTAAATATCATTCAATATAATGACAATATAAAATTGCTTTCTAATCTTGGAGTAATAATACTTATGTTTTTAGTCGGCATTGAAACTAATATTGAAGAATTTAAAAAGGCAGGATTATCTTCATTTATAATTGCAGTTGCGGGAATTGTTTTACCATTTATTTTAGGTACTTTAAGTGCCTATATATTCTTCAGCAATTTTTTGGAAAATATATTTATAGGAGTAATTTTAACTGCAACAAGTGTTAGTATCACTGTAGAAACACTTAAGGAACTGGGTAAATTAAATACAAGGGTGGGAACAAATATTTTGGGGGCTGCTGTAATAGATGATATATTAGGTCTTATACTTATATCTGTGGTGATTGCAGTGGCACAGACATCTGGTTCGGAAACATCGCCTTCAGGAAGCATGACCATTATTTTTGTTCTTATAAAGGCAATTTTATTTTGTGGATTTTCCATACTGGGAACAATGTATTTGCCTAAATATATAAATAAATTCCTTGGCAGAATAAAACCAGGAAAGGAAATTCTTATATTTTCACTGGCATTTGCATTTTTGGGGGCATATATAGCTGAATCCATGGGTATAGCGGCTATTACAGGTACATATATATGTGGCCTTGTACTTTCAAATATTTCACATAGAGCTTATCTTGAGAGAAATATAAAGGCAATATCCTCAGGATTTTTATCTCTTGTATTTTTTGCAAGCGTAGGTATTGAAGCAAATCTCAGAGGGTTAAATCTAGAAGTTGTTTTTATTGCATTTGTTATGTTTATAGCCGCTGTAATGGGCAAAATAGTGGGCTGTGGCTGTGCTGCAAGGGCTTTGAAAATGAGCAGGGCAGAGTCTATCCAAATTGGTGTGGGTATGGTTTCAAGAGGCGAGGTTGCTATAATTACAGCAAATATAGGGCTTCAAAACAATATAATATCAGAGAAAATATTTCTTCCAACTTTGATAGTTGTAATACTTACTACCATTATCACTCCTGCTTTACTTAAAATATCTTTCTCCCATAAAGCATCTTTTAAAAGTTAAAAAAATATTCATAAATTTGACTTAAAATGTTAATTGATTTGTAACAGTATTGTGTCATAGTTGTTTTAAATTATGTTGTATAGGTGGTTATATATTAAAATTGCAGAAAGGGTAGATAATTATGAAAAAAATAACTATTGGTGTAATAGCGGTGGCTATAATCGGAATTTTAGGTATAGTAACTTATAAAAACATTACAGCCAGAGCAGCATCAAAAAGCAAGTCATCACAGTTTTCAAGGTCAAAAGCCTCTATTACAAACATTAAGAGTACTGTTTCAGGATCAGGCAGTGTCTTATCAGCCGAAAGTGATGTTATTAAATCACAGTACAGGGATACTGTAGCTTCTGTACTTGTCAGCAAGGATCAAGCGGTAAATGCAGGAGATGAGCTTGTTACCTTCCAAAATGGAAGTGCTCCTATAACAGCTCCTTATGATGGAATTATCAGTGATGTGTATGTAAGTCCAGGAGATAGTATAAATGCGGATCAGCAGCTTTTAAACATGTTTGACAATAAAAATTTCTATACTGTGGTATCTGTAGATGAAACGGATTTACCAAATTTGAAAGTTGGACAGAAAGCGGATATAAAAGTCAATGCATTTCCAGATGTGAAATTTACAGGTACTGTAAAAGATATAAGCCAGCAGGGGGAGTATACAAACGGAGTCTCCAACTTTAATGTAACCATATCTTTTGATGAAATACACGACATAAAAGTGGGAATGTCTACTGAAGCTTCAATAGCAACAGCTTCTAAAGAAAATGTACTAGCAGTACCAATAGAGGCCATAAAAGATTCCGGTGATAAAAAATATGTTATAACAAGTGACGAAAAAGGAAAAACAAAGTTTAAAGAAGTTAAAACGGGTATTAGTAATGGGACAATGGTGGAGATAGTCAGCGGCCTTACAGAAGGAGAGCAAGTGCAATTACCCCAGACTCAAAGTACTGCTCAAAATTCTTCTAATACAAATGGAAGAAATGGATTCCGTATGATGGGAAACACTGGGTCAGGTAAACAGGCTCAGGGAGGCAGACAGTCAAAGTGAGCTTTTATTTAATTCACAGTTCATAGTTTATAGCGGAGAGGAGAAGTGCTATGATAAATATTTGTAATTTGTGCAAATCTTATACTATGGGAGATACTACAATAAAAGCTCTTGATAATATTAATCTGAATATAGATGAAGGGGAATTTGTGTCAATTGTAGGTCCGTCAGGTTCAGGAAAATCAACTCTTATGAATATACTGGGCTGTCTGGATGTGTGTGATTCCGGAAAATACATATTTGATGATACGGATATAAGTAAATTGAAGGAATCCGGGCTTACGGAAATCAGGAATAAAGAAATAGGATTTATATTTCAAAGTTTTAATTTACTTTCAAAATTAAATGCAGTGGAAAATGTGGAGGTCCCCCTTTTATATAGGGGAATGCCTGAGAAAAAAGCTAGAGAACTTTCACTTGGATGCCTCAATAGGGTAGGACTGGAAAATAGGGAATATCACAGGCCAAATCAACTTTCAGGAGGACAGCAGCAAAGAGTTGCCATTGCCAGGGCATTAGTCGGAAATCCCAGGGTTATACTGGCAGATGAACCTACCGGTGCACTTGATAGCAAGACAAGCAGTGAGATTATGCAGATGATAGCGAAAATGAATGATAGCGGACAAACAGTTATACTGATAACCCATGATTTAAAAGTTGCAAAGCGAGCTAAGAGAATTATTACCATGGAAGACGGCAAGTTGTGTTCTTAAGGAGGGGAGATTGAATGAAATTTTTTCAGACAGTGAAGCTGGCTATAAAAAATATAAAAAGTAATAAATTAAGATCTATTCTCACTATGATAGGAATTATTATAGGAATTTCTTCAGTAATAATACTTGTGGGAATGGGCAGCGGTTCTACAGAGCAAATAACTTCCCAGGTTCAATCTCTTGGAACCAATCTTATTATGGCAAATACTTCTGCAAACGGAAATAAACAATTCACACTGGATAATGTAAAAAGTATTGAAAAGATTCAAGGGGTAGATAAGGTTGCGCCTGTTATTTCCACAAATGCTTCTGTTAAAGTAAACAAACAATCGGAAAATACAACTGTAACAGGTACTACCTCGAATTTTCTTGATGTGAGAAATATGAATATTTCAGAAGGCAGGTTTATAGCGGATCTGGATGTGGATTACAGGAATAAAGTTGCAATTTTAGGATCTGATATAGCACAGCAGTTGTACGGGTTTACCGATCCTGTGAAAAAAGATATAGATATAGATGGAAGTACATATAAAGTGGTGGGAGTATTAAAAACTCAGGGAAATTCTATGGGAAACAATACAGATGACATGGTAATTGTTCCAGCTACAACATCTATAGAACTTGCAGGAACTAGAAATGTTCAGAGCGTCTATATTAAATCTTCTGGAGATGAAAATGTGGATCTCGTAACCAATGAGGTAAATCAATATTTATTAAACTATTTTAAATCCAATACCACGAGTTCAGACAGGGTGACAAGTCAAAAACAATTGCTGGATACTATGAGCTCCATAACCCACACTATGACTTATCTATTAGGAGGAATAGCAGCTATATCCCTGATTGTAGGGGGAATAGGAGTGATGAATGTTATGCTGGTGTCTGTATCGGAACGTACCAAGGAAATAGGTATCAGAAAAGCTCTTGGGGGATCCAAGAAAGATATATTGATTCAATTTTTAATTGAATCACTGGTATTGAGTTCATTGGGAGGTGTAGCAGGTGTATTATTTGGACTTTGTATAGGAAAAATCATCTCAATATCTGGAATATCAGTAGTTTTTTCATTACCGGTGATTGCAGTGTCCTTTTCTTTTTCACTGATAGTGGGAATTGTATTTGGAATATTTCCAGCTTATAAGGCTTCAAACCTAAAACCAATAGATGCCCTGCGATTTGAATAAATTAAGAAAGGTATATATACTTATAGTATTAATATGTAATATAATTAGTTATTACATATTAATCTATAGGAGGTGCTCAAATGATAAGAAAAGGGAAATTAAGTGATCTGGATACAATTGTAGAGTATAATTACAATTTGGCTAAAGAAACGGAAAATTTAGGACTTGATAAAAACATATTAAAAAAAGGCGTGGAAAAGGCCTTACTGGATGATAAAAATGGAGCTTATTTTGTATATGAAAAAGATGGTATGGTAGTGGGACAGATGATGCTTACTAAAGAATGGAGTGACTGGAGAAATGCAAATTATTGGTGGATACAAAGTGTTTATGTAAATAAGAATTATAGAGGACAAGGTATATATAAAAAATTATTTAAACATGTAAAGTCTGTTGCAGATTCAGATAATAATGTATATAGCTTAAGACTTTATGTGGAAAAAAACAATGAGAAGGCAAAAAACACTTATAAATCATTAGGTATGGATGAAACTTATTATCTGGTATATGAAATTAAAAAATAGTGATTTTGCGGAGAGGTATTATGTCAAAAAAATTATATAAAATTGTATTAACTCTGCTGATGCTGTCAGTATTATTCTATGGCAGGAATTGTTATGCAGCAGAAAATTATAAAGTTTGGAATAATGGTGCCATTGCTAGTGTGGACAAGAGTAAGACATGGACTATTACTTTTAATAGAAATGTGGATGTGAATTTAGCTGAAAGTTCTATTAAGGTGTATGAACAGGACAACAATCAGCCTGTTCAGATTAATATTGTAAATACAGAACCTAACTCAGTAAAAATTTCTCCTCAAAATTCATATGTGCCTGGTAAAAATTATGTCTTGGTAGTAGATGATAATTTAAAATCCACCAATGGGCAACAATTGGGTCAAGGAGTAAAATATAATTTTACAGTAAATGAAGATGTTTCTGAGAACGAAGTTTCAGTACAAAATTATACACAATATTATAATGCTTTGAAAGAAGCTCTTTCAAATTATAAAGATACTCTGGTTTTAAATATAAGCAATTATGATAAAAATACTTATGACCTAAATGTCATAGATGATGTATTAGATGATAATCCTAATTTGCGTGATTGGTATTTAAGTGCAGGGGCAAATCTTCAGGGCACTAATCCTGTAAAAATGAGTATTAATTTCAAATACAGCGATACAAAACAAAACTTGATAAAAAAGGAAAGTGAATTACAGGATAAGGCTTCTGAAATAGTAAATAACATTACAAATTCCGGGATGAAAGATTATCAAAAAGAACTTGCACTTCACGATTATGTGGTAAATAATGCTGATTATGACAGGAGTGTGAACCTTCCTGATGATTCATATACAGCCTATGGAATTTTAATAAATGGAGTTGGTGTTTGCCAGGGTTATGCGGATGCAATGGACAGGCTCCTTACAGCAGCTGGCATAGAGTGTCAAATGGTAATAGGAAAGGCAAATGATGGAGATGGCTGGGTGGATCATGCCTGGAATATAGTAAAAATTCAAGGAAAATATTATGAACTTGATTCTACCTGGGATGACCCTGTTACAAGTGACGGTTCTCATTTGATCTCCCATTCATACTTTAACATAACAGACAATCAACTTGCAAAAAATCATATATGGGACAAATCAAAATATCCTCAGTGCAATAGTACGGATTACAGCTTTGATAATTTAAATGTAGTTGAAAAAGATGCATACGGCAATGATATAAAGGCTGTAAATAATTATAATGATTTTTACAATCTATTGAAGAATAGTTTAATTAAAAAGCAGCAGTACATGAGTATTAAGATATTAAACTATAATTCAGAGATCTATGATGTTCCAAAGGCCTTAAGGCAGATAATAGATCAGTATAAAATTTCAGGTGACTACAATATATCCAATTACTCGGATGAAATTACAGGTGCAGAATACTTTACAATTTCAAGAACTTAATAAGGGGGATAATCCCCCTTAAATTACTGTATATAGTATTTTTACAATTCCTATTGAAGCAGCTCTATTTTTTATATATTAATTTTATACTTCTTTTATTGATAAATATAGTATATTATATTTAATGATAGATATTTTAATATTTATACCATGGCTACTATTGCTGACACCTCCAGCTTTTTTAAAGTTGGGAATGATAAGCGATGTGACCCTGAATAAGTTCTTCTAAGGTGCGGCACGAAAAACATTTCTTATGGGTAAATTCAACCGTACTTAAGAATCACTTTATAAAACTAATTAAAAAGGAGTTTTAAATTATGAAACTTAAAACAATTTTTAGTAAATTCATAATAATGCTTATGGCTCTGAGCTTATTTTCATCTTTTGGCAATACCAGAGTTCATGCAGATGCTTACAAAGTTGTAACTTTAGGTGGGGATCTTACAGAACAGCAAAAAGATGATATGCTTAAATACTTTGGAGTTACCAGGCAGGATGTAAATGTAATAGAAGTGAATATAGATGAGGAGAGAAAATACCTGGGAAATGTTGCAACCAGTGAACAAATAGGAACTAAATCCATATCCAGTTCATATGTGGAACCAACTTCAAGCGGAGGTTTAAATGTAACTACCAATAATATATACTGGGTAAGCAGCAGTATGATAAAAAATGCACTTATAACAGCAGGTATAAAAAATGCAAATGTAAAAGTGTCAGCTCCTTTCAATGTGTCTGGAACTGCAGCACTTACTGGAATTTTAAAGGGCTTTGAAAGCAGCAGCAGCGGAAATAAAATTGATGAAGATAAAAAGGAAGCTGCAAATGATGAATTGATGACTACAGGAAATTTGGGGGATAAAATAGGGAAGGATAAAGCTGCAGGACTTATAAATGATATAAAAACCCAGGTAGTTAAAGAAAAGCCTAAGACAGAAGAGGGAGTAAGGCAGATAGTTGAAAATGTAACTAACAATTACAATTTAAACCTGAGCACTGGTGATATTGACAAAATAACTTCCCTTATGACAAAAATAAATGGATTGAATTTGAATTTCGGAGATATAAAGGGACAGCTGAGCAGTGTGGCGGATCAATTAAAGGGAAATCTGTCAAGTCAACAGACACAGGGATTTTTTACCAAGATAATAAATGCAATCCAAGAATTTTTTTCAAATCTTTTTTAAAATCTAAATCAAACAAAGGTGGGATTATTTTATGAAAAATGATAAACCAATTATAGGATTTATTGGATTAGGAGTAATGGGAAACAGTATGGCTTCCAATATTTTAAGAGGAGGTTATGATTTACTGGTTTATAACAGGACAAAATCTAAAGGCGATAATCTCATTGCAAATGGGGCAAAGTGGAGAGATACACCGGCAGATGTTGCAAAAGAAGCGGATATTGTCATTTCCATAGTGGGATATCCTAAAGATGTAGAAGAAGTTTATCTGGGAAAAGATGGCGTACTTGAAAATATAAGAAAAGATGGAATTGTAGTGGATATGACCACATCCAAACCTTCTCTTGCAAAAAAAATATATAATGAAGCTAAAAAGAAGGGTGTATATTCTCTAGATGCTCCTGTTTCAGGTGGAGATGTAGGTGCTAAAAATGGTGCCCTCTCCATTATGGTTGGGGGAGACAAGGAAATATTTGAAAAAGTTCTTCCTATTTTTAAGCTTATGGGAAAAAATATAGTATGGCAGGGTAAAGCAGGATCAGGACAACATACTAAAATGTGTAACCAAATAGCCATAGCCGGAAATATGATGGGAGTGTGTGAAACAATTGCATATGCAGAGAAATCCGGACTGGATCCTGAAAGGGTTCTTAAAAGTATAGAGACGGGAGCTGCCGCCAGCTGGTCTCTAAGCAATCTGGCTCCTAGAATGATAAAGGGAGATTTTGAACCTGGGTTTTATGTAAAACACTTTATAAAGGATATGAACATAGCTTTAAGCGAAGCCAAGGATATGAATCTGGAAACTCCGGCACTGAAACTTTCAAAATCGCTGTATGATGAATTGGAGAAAGAAGGTAAAGGTGACTGCGGCACACAGGTTCTGTATAAACTAATAGATAAATAGTATTTATTTGTATTGCCGCAATTGACGAATCCCAGCAAGAGCTTGTTTGGATTCGTCAATTTAAAAATATTTGTGAAAAATTAAACAGAGGTGATTGTTGTTGAAATATGAAATTTTTAAAGTAGAGATATTTATACCGGAAAATTATGTTGACATACTGAGAAGAAGCTTGAATTCCATTGGAGCCCTTAGTATTGGGGGGAATTATGACAACTGCATGTCTGTATCAAAAGTTACAGGATACTGGCGTCCATTAGAAGGAGCAAATCCATTTTTAGGTAACATTGGAAAGGTCAGCAGGGAAACAGAGTGTAAAATAGAATTTTGCTGCAAAAGTGATATTATAGAAAAAGCTGTGAGTACTATAAAACAGGTCCACCCTTACGAGGAACCTGTTATAAATGTAATTCATCTCAGTAATTTTACAGATTATTAAAAGTTGTATGGATTTTGAAATGGCTGATAACCTTTACATATTCAAGGATTGGCATTGGAGGTTATTCTCAGTATGCAGAAGGTAGGATGCTAGAAAAAGAACAGGCTCCTATTTTATGAGTATAGCCAAAAAATTGAATCAAAAAAAGCTGAAAATCGGTAAAAGTAATTCAAAATAAAGTATTTTTATAGGGGAATTTTAATAAATATGATTCAGATTTCTGCAAATTGTTGATTTTTATCATGTTTTGTAATAATATATAATCGGTTAATTATTTGGGAAATTATATAATTTTATATAAAAGCTATATAATTTTCATAAATTTTAAATATTCAAATTTATATTTACACCTAAGGGAGATTGTTATGAAAAAAAATTTAAAAAACAATGAATTAAGCAAAAGCTTTTTTCGATCTTATTTACAGTTCTTCATATTAATTGTTTTTTCTGTAGCTCTTATAGGAACTGTTGCCTTTTTTAGCGCAAAAAATGCATTGACTGAATTAGGACAAACTGCTATAAAAAATAGAATTCAAATGGGACTTGCTATGATGAATACCCTGGAAAAACAGGTACAAAAGAAAAAGCTCACAAGACCGGAGGCACAGGAGATATTTAGAAGCCAGATGCTGAATCCAAAACAAGCTGATGGAAAAACAAGGGGACTTAATTCAAAATTGGAATTAAACATAGGGGCATATATGTATGCAATCAACAGCAAGGGAATAGAGGAGATGCATCCCTATAAAGAGGGAGAAGACATATCCAAGGTTGAAGACTCAGATGGAAATAAATTGATACAGCTTATAATGGATGAAGCCAGGAATCCTAAAGATGGAGGAATAGTGCATTTTAACTGGAAAAACCCTGGGGAAACCCGTGAAAGGCCTAAGGTAAATGCAGTGGCATATTTTGAACCCTGGGATTGGTACATAAATGTAGGATGTTATGATGAGGATTTTTACAAACCTGTTTATAAAATTTTGCTTATTATCTGTACAATATCTGTAATTATATTATTGATTTCCATATTATTTATAAGGAGACTTATGAATAAGAAGGTGAATCCACTGAGCCAGATAATAAATTCTATGAGCATGGCAGCAGAAGGTAATATATCATCTGTAAAGGTCAATGTGAATAGTAAAGATGAAATAGGATACATTGGCAGAGTATTTAACAAGATGATAGACGAAATAAGGAATTTATTGATAAATATAAAGCAGTTGTCCACTGTTATAGATGAAAAAGTAGAGCTTATAAATTCATCCACTACAGCTACATTTGAAAATTCCAATGGAATAAAAGAAGCTATGGAAGAAATATCTTCCGCTATAAACAATTCGGCGAAAGATATGCAAAACAGCGTTGAAAATATGAATATTTTATCGGAAAATGTAGATGAAGTTAAAGCGAATAGTATCACCATGGAAGATGGAGCTTCACAGGCAGGTAAACTGAATTCAAATATCATAGATATACTTACAGAACTGGAAAACAAAAATTCGGAAAATATAACTGCAGCCAAGGAGACAAATGATAATATAAAGCAGTTAATAAATAAATCCAATGATATAGTAGGTATAGTAAGTACTATAGAGGAGATCTCAAATGAAATAAATTTACTTTCACTTAATGCTTCTATAGAATCTGCCAGGGCAGGGGAAGCTGGAAAAGGATTTGCCGTAGTAGCAGATCAAATCAAGGAATTGTCCAATGAGACTTCCAATTCGGTTAAACAGATAAATTCGCTTATAAAAGATCTAATGGGCAGTATAAATATTTCGGTAAGCAGTGTGGAGGTTTATGGAAAAGCTGCACAGTCTCAGATAGCTACTATAAATAACACAAAGCAAACTTTGGGCAGGGTAATTGAATTTATAAAAAGCATGCCTCCCATTATTGAAAAAAATGTAGATAAAATAAGCCAGGTGTATAAAAACAAGGATGTGGTGAATTCATCAATGGATTCAATACTCTCGGTTACTGAAGAAATATCCGCTTCATCAGAAGAGATAACGGCCTCAACTTCCGAGGTAAAAGAAAAAATGAGAGATGTTAAAGAACTGGCCAAAGAATTAGGACAATCTTCGAAAGATCTGAAGGAAAAGTTAAATAAGTTTTCTTTATAATAAATTTTAAAATAACTATTGACAATAAGTTTGAACTATAATATACTTATTATCATATTTATAGTTAATAAAAAACTTGGATAGGGATTAGTAGATATGATGTATATTTTAAAGAGAGCGGGAGAAGGTGGAAAACCGTAAATATTACATATTGAACTCGCCCTGGAGTTGCAGGCTGAAATAATAGTAGGCTGTGTCGGCAGATGCCGTTAATGAATTGAGTAAAAATTGGGTGGTACCGCGAACAGATTTCTCGCCCCATAGAGAGATCTGTTTTTTTATATTAACCTTATGGAAATAATTGCAAGTGTTGATTTTTAAAAATGAAAATATACAGGCCGTGATAGGGAGTAGTAAATATAATGTTTATTTTAAAGAGAGCAGGTGGTAATGGTGAAAACCTGTAAATGGATATATGTTGAACTCACCCTGGAGCTGTAAGCTGAAATAACAGTAAGCTTTATCGGTATAAAAACCGTTATTGAATTGAGTAAAAAATTGGGTGGCACCGCGAACAGACTTCTCGCCCCATAGAGGAGTCTGTTTTTTGTGTATTTAAAAGTGAAGGAAGAAGTTTTTAACTGGCCAGTGAAAACTTGTTTTATATAAATAAAAAATTAAATAGAAACCAGCGAATTATGGAAAATAGAATGGAGGAATATTATTATGACAAATAAAATATATATATTCGATACTACACTGCGGGATGGAGAACAAACTCCAAAGGTAAGCCTGAATAAGAATGATAAGGTGACTATTGCAAGACAACTTGAAAAATTAAATGTGGATGTTATAGAAGCTGGATTTCCAGCAGCCTCCAACGGGGATTTCGAAGCAGTAAAAGCTATTGCCGAGAATATACAAAATCCTGTTATAGTAGGACTTGCCAGGGCTGTAAATAAAGATATAAGCTGTGCATGGGAAGCTTTAAAATATGCTAAAAAACCTAGAATCCACGTTTTTATTGCAACCTCGGATCTTCATATGAAATACAAATTGAAAATGGAACCAGAAGAAGTTCTAAAAAAAGCAGTGGATACAGTAAAATATGCTAAAAGCTTATGTCCAAGTGTGGAATTTTCACCGGAAGATGCCACAAGGAGTAATCCGGAATTTTTGTATAAGGTGGTTGAGGCTGCCATAGATGCCGGTGCAGATATAATAAATATACCAGATACAGTGGGATATTCCACTCCAAGTCAGTTTGGTGCATTTATAAAAGGTATCAAGAATAATGTACCAAATATAGACAGAGCAATTATAAGTGTTCACTGTCATGATGACCTGGGCATGGCCGTGGCAAACTCCCTGGCAGCTATTGAAAATGGTGCGGCTCAAATAGAGTGTGCTGTAAATGGCTTAGGGGAGAGGGCAGGAAATGCTGCTTTAGAGGAAATTGTCATGGCTATTAAAACCAGATCGAACTATTTTAACTGTCATACGGATATTGTAACGGAGGAAATAATTAAGACCAGTGGACTTGTAAGCCATATAACAGGGGTGCATGTTCAAAGCAATAAGGCAGTGGTAGGAGTAAATGCTTTTGCACATGAGTCAGGTATACACCAGCATGGAGTATTAAATTGCAGAGAAACCTATGAAATTATGACTCCGGAATCAGTGGGATTGAAAAAAAGTATTATAGTACTTGGAAAACATTCAGGAAGACATGCTTTCCTTCAGCATTTAATGGAGCTTGGATATGAGGGCTTAAGCAGTGACAAGACAGATGAGATTTTCAAGAAATTCAAGGATTTGGCGGATAAGAAAAAGCAGGTGTCAGATGAAGATATAGAAAGTCTTGTGAAAAATGAAATATTCCACGTACCTGAGGTATTTAAACTGGAAAATTATCAGGTTTCCACAGGAAATGCAGTAATGTCAACTTCCACTGTGGAAATAGGGTATAATGGAAAGATCATAAGGGAGGCCTCCTGTGGAGATGGACCGGTAGATGCTACCTTTAAGGCCATTGAAAAAGCTACAGGTATAAAAGTTGTCTTGGATGATTATTTTATTAAATCTGTGGGCAGTGGAAAAGATGCATTGGGAGAAGTTACTGTGAAAATTAAAAAAGAGGATAGAATATTTTCATCTAAAGGAGTTAGTACTGATATTATAGAAGCCAGTGGGATAGCCTTTATAAATGCTATAAATAAGCTGTACTACGCATACCATATGGATTGTTTAGAAAAAAGCGCAGCATATTAATGTTAAGCGATTCTTAGATTCAGGTGGAGGCTGCTCATAAGGAATGCTTTTTCGCACCTGAATCCTGGAAGAACTTGTCCAGGGGCGTAGCAGTGCTTATCTCTGGTGGTGTTGGCAACGGTAGATTTCAAATAAAATTTTGATAGGGGTGGTTTTCATGGGAATGACCATGACACAGAAAATACTAGCTTCTCATGCTGGAATGGATAATGTAAAGGCAGGTCAGCTGATTAATTGCAAGCTGGATTTAGTTTTAGGAAATGATATAACGACACCTGTAGCTATAACAGAATTTAATAAAACAGGATTGGATGAGGTTTTTGATAAGAAGAAGATTGCAATTGTACTGGATCATTTTTCACCGGCTAAAGATATAAAATCCGCGGAACAGTGCAATTGTGTCAGAAAATTTGCAAGAGCTAAAAATATAGAAAATTATTTTGAAGTAGGACAGATGGGAATTGAACATGCATTACTTCCGGAAAAAGGACTTGTAGTTGCAGGAGAAGCAATTATAGGAGCGGATTCACATACTTGTACTTATGGTGCACTTGGGGCTTTTTCCACAGGAGTGGGAAGTACGGATATGGCAGCCGGTATGGCTACCGGGGAAGCATGGTTCAAGGCACCCGGGGCAATTAAATTTGTATTAGAGGGCAGGCTGGCACCATGGGTAAGCGGAAAAGACGTTATTCTTCATATTATAGGCAAAATAGGAGTGGATGGAGCCCTTTATAAATCCATGGAGTTTACAGGAGAGGGAGTAAGCGAGCTGTCAATGGATGATAGGTTCACCATTACTAATATGGCTATTGAAGCTGGAGCTAAGAATGGTATTTTTGAAGTGGATGAAAAGACCATTGAGTATATGAAAGAACATTCAACAAAAAAATACAATATATACACTGCAGATGATGATGCCGTATATGAGAAAACCATAGAAATTGATTTATCTACTATAAGACCAACAGTTTCCTTCCCTCATCTTCCTGATAATACAAGAACAATTGATGAAGTTGGAGATGTAACTATAGATCAAGTGGTTATAGGCTCCTGTACAAATGGCAGGATAAGTGATTTAAGAATAGCAGCCAGAGTATTGAAAGGTAAAAAGATAAATAAAAACATCAGAGCAATTATAATTCCTGCAACTCAGAATATCTATCTCCAGGCTGTGAAAGAAGGACTTGTTGAAATATTTATAAAAGCAGGGGCAGTAGTGAGCACTCCTACTTGCGGCCCATGTCTTGGAGGATATATGGGCATACTTGCTAAAGGAGAGAGAGCGATATCCACTACAAACAGAAATTTTGTAGGAAGAATGGGAGATCCGGAAAGTGAAGTCTATCTGTCTAGTCCGGCAGTAGCTGCAGCATCCGCAATAACTGGAAGAATTTCATCACCAGAGGAGGTGGAATAATGATAGAAGGAAAAGCAATAAAATACGGAGATAATGTAAATACAGATGTGATAATACCGGCCAGATATTTAAATACAAGTGATCCGAAAGAGCTGGCATCTCATTGTATGGAGGATTTGGATAGGGAATTCAGTGAAAAAGCTCAGGAAAAATCCATAATTGTAGCAGAAAAAAATTTTGGATGTGGATCTTCAAGAGAACATGCACCTATAGCCATTAAGGCTGCAGGAATAGGATGTGTAATTGCAGAAAGCTTTGGAAGGATTTTCTTCAGAAATTCTATAAATATAGGCCTTCCAATAATGGAATGTAAGGAAGCATCAGAGAATATAGAAGAGGGGGATAAAATATCTGTAAATGTAACTACAGGTGTCATAAAAAATATTACAAAAGGGAAAACCTATAAGGCTGCTCCGTTTCCAGAATTCATGCAAAAAATCATAGATTCAGATGGGCTTATAAATTACGTTAAAAAGGAAGTGTCAAACAAGTGAAAATAGCTGTTATACCTGGGGATGGAATTGGAAATGAGATAATTGTACAGGGGAAAAAAGTACTTGAGACTGTTGCTCATAAATATAATTTTGATTTTGAATATGAAGATGTACTTTTAGGGGGGAGTGCATTGGATAGGAAGGGGACTCCGCTGCCGAAAGAAACTGTAGAAATTTGTAAAAGCAGTGAAGCAGTACTTTTAGGGGCAGTAGGGGGGCCTAAATGGGATAAGCTGCCAAGCAATTTACGACCTGAAGCTGGACTTTTGGGCATAAGAAAGGCTCTCGGGGTATTTGCAAATTTAAGACCGGCTATATTATTTCCAGAACTTATATCATCATCAAATTTAAAAGCTGAAGTATTGGGTGGAGGACTTAATATAATGATAGTCAGAGAATTAATAGGGGGAGCTTATTTTGGAGAAAAAAACACAATAGATATAAAAGGGGGTCAAAAAGCCTGGGATACCATAAGCTATTCCAGTTTTGAGATAGATAGAATCGCCAGAAAATCTTTTGAAATCGCAAGGAAGAGGAATAAAAGACTTACTTTGGTAGATAAGGCCAATGTACTTGAAAGTTCTAAACTCTGGAGAAAAGTTGTGGAAAAAATTGCAGCTGAATATGAAGATGTGGAAGTTAATTATATGTATGTGGACAATGCCGCAATGCAGCTCATAAGAGATCCTAAGCAGTTTGACGTTATTTTAACTGAAAATATGTTTGGAGATATTTTAAGTGACGAAGCTTCAATGCTTACAGGATCCCTTGGAATGCTGCCTTCTGCCAGTGTGAGAGGTGATTCCTTCGGACTCTATGAACCAGTTCATGGATCGGCACCGGACATTGCAGGACAGGATAAGGCAAATCCAATTGGAACAATTATGAGTGTGGCCATGATGCTTAAATACAGTTTTAATATGGAAATTCCTGCAGAAAATATAAAAGATGCAATATCAAAAGTTCTCAAAGGAGGCTATAGGACTTTGGATATTGCCGTAGAAGGTGCAAAAACTGTGGGAACAGAGGAAATGGGAAACCTAATAATTAAAAACATATAAAAATTTGCAGGGCTCAAAAGCTCTGCAAATTTTTGTTAAGGGGTCAGACCCCATTACAAAAAATGGTAAATAAGTAAATAAACAAGCATGGGGTCTGACCCCCGAAAAACTGCATTTAAGTTTTAATTAAGTCCTAAACCTTTTCTCTTTGCAAGTATGATTTTTTCTAATTTGTCTGCAGCTTTTATCACATCATCTTCTACTATGAGTCTGCCGCCTGTTAGATTTTCCATATCTTCAGTTAGAACTTTTGTTACAACTTTACTTCCGCCTATAAAGGGAGATATGGCAAGGTGAAGGGGAAGTCCAAGTGCAAGCCCGAAACTTCCATCTGCCAGAGCCTGTTCTTCAAGCCATTGAGGTGCGGAAAGTACAAGTGGCAGCTGCGGAATATCTATTTTTAGGTATTCTGCCAGTTCTTTTGCCACAATTTCAAGTCTTCCAATGGCAAGACATGGACCAAAGTTTAGTACAGGTGGTATTCCAAGGCTTGTGCACACTTCTTTTAAACTATCTCCTGCAAGTTCTGCAGCTTTAGGGGACATGAGTCCTACATTTTCAAGACCACCACTTGAACAACCTGCAGAAAGAACAATTATATTTCTCTTTATAAGCTCCTTTGTAAGTTCTACCGTAAATACATCATGTCCTTTAGCCGTTAGATTTGAACAACCTACTATTCCAGCTACACCTTTTATTTTACCTGCGGCAATCAGATCCACCAGTGGTTTCCAGCTTCCACCTAAAAATGATTTCAGTGAAGTTTCACTTACACCGGTTATTACATCGTCAAAGCCGTGATTTCTTGGAATGTTCATTTTAATTTTAGGTCTTCTCTTTTTATAACTTTCAATGGCCTTGTCTATAATGTGATTGCTTATTTTTTCTCTATCTTCAAAGGAATATTCTACATATTCTGCATTGGATTTTTTACTGACATCGTCCAAACATATGGTTTTAACCATGAATTTATCAGCTATTGGTTCAATACCAGGAAGAGTGCAGTTGAATTCGGATACTATGGCGTCTATACCTCCTGTAGCTATTAGGGCTTCACTTGTGAAGTTATTTCCCACATGACCTGAAAAAACATCAGAGTAGTATTTGCCTCTCAATTGTAGATCTTGACCTACGCAAGTGCAGCCTACCAATTTGAAGCCTTTAGCACCAACTGCCTGGGCCTTTTTTACAACCTGGGGTTTTGTAAGTTCTTCTTCAAGATGGGCGATTATGGACTGCTGGTGGCCGGTTATCATCAAATTTATATAATCAGTATCTACAACTTTAAAACCAACCTTTGCAGGTCTTATAGCAGGTTCGCCTAAAATTATGTCATTTAATAAATTGGTAAGGGTGAGTCCATAAATTCCGGTGGATATTCCAAGTCTCAAACAGTTTAAAAGCATGTCTATAGGGTCACTGTTTAAGTTTGTGGAAGTTTTTACTACACCGTCAAAAACTTCTGATTTTGCACCACCCGGCATTATATTTAGCTTCTTCCAGTTTTCCAGTCTAGGTCCATAGGCAAGTTTATTTACAATTTCCATTTTTTCAAACTTCGGTTTATATAAATCTTTTAATACAATATCAGCTACTAATACAGCCTTTTTGTGTAGATCAGATTCTCTTATACCAAGTTTCTCCGCCAAGCTGTTGAGTGTGTTTATTCCTTTTATTTTTCCATGGGTTTCACCAATGGATCTTAAGTTTCTGGCTGTATTTTCTACTATATGAATATAACAGCCACTACCTGCAGCTACAGCTCTTAGAAAATTTCTTGCCACTATAGTATCTGCGGTAGCGCCACATACTCCTCTGGGAGATTTCGGGGTAATTCTACAGGGACCGTTGGCACACAATTTACAACATACTCCAAGCTGGCCAAAACTACATTTGATTTTCTGGCTATTTACTCTATGGTGGGAAGTTTCCACACCATCTAGAGAACTTATAAAATTTTCAAGTACTTTATCTGCTGATTCACAAATTTTGTTATTTGACATAATTAACCCTCCAAAATATACTATTTAAGTATACTTTTAAATCATTAAAAATCATTAAATGCAAATAGTATATGATACAATTTAAAATAGTGTGGAATAATTATAATTTATTAGAATGGTTTAGAATTGATTTTTACAATGATTTTAAATAATATTTAAGAATACTTATATAATATTTTTTATTTTTAAGTATATGTAACTTACAAATAATTTTTATCAATTGCTTATAATATAAACCTTTTCAAATTCTTTGTCAATATAATACATGAAAAAATTTAAAAAGTAATAATTTTAATTTGCCTAAAAATTTATTTATATTGATATAATAAGAGAGACAAAGTGAAAAGCTATTAAAAGTTCCAAGCAAAATTGCCATCAAAAAAAGTTAGAGTAGAATTATCAGTAAATAAAAAGGAGTAAAAAATACATGACAAAAATTTTGTTTAATGAATTGGGTATAAATGAAAACATAACAGGGGGACTGAAAAAGGAGGGTATTCAATATGCTGCTGAAATACAATGCAAGGCAATACCGGAGGCCCTTTCAGGCAAAGACATAGTAGTAGAATCAGAAACAGGAAGTGGAAAAACCTTAGCTTATATTGCACCTATATTTCAAAAAATACACTGTGACAGTAAAGATGTTCAGGCATATATACTTGTTCCTACACATGAACTTGCCATTCAAGTGCATAATGTGATAAAAACCCTGGCTTGTAATTCAGATGTTCCCGTTAGATCTGAAGCTGTAATAGGAAATGTAAATATAAAAAGGCAGGTAGAAAATTTAAAAAAGGAAAAACCTCATATAGTAGTTGGTTCTACAGGAAGAATACTTCAACTTATTAAAATGAAAAAACTGAAATCTCATAATGTTAAAACCATTGTGGTGGATGAAGCGGATAAACTTCTGGATAAAAATAACATAAATGATGTTAAAGCTATAATAAAAACTACATTAAAGGAAAGACAATTGATGTTTTTTTCAGCCACTATAGATGATAGAACTTTAGATATATCAAGGGATTTGATGAAGAATTACAATTTTATAAAAAATGAACAAAAAACTTCTATAAATGAACATATAAAACATATGTGTTTTATATGTGAGAGAAGAGATAAAGTATTGATTTTAAGGAAACTTGTGCATATATTAAATCCTGAAAGAGCTATTGTATTTGTAAATAAACCGGATGAAATAGAAATACTTACGGAAAAATTAAAATACCATAAATTAAAAGCAGAAGCCATATATGGAACTGCAGACAAAGAAGTACGTAAAAAAGCTTTACAGGATTTTAAATCAGGTAAAATCAATTTGTTAGTGGCTTCGGACATAGCAGCCAGAGGGCTGGATATAGAAGATGTAGATTATATTTTCAGCTATGATATACCGGAGGAAGCTGATAATTATTTACATAGATCAGGAAGAACTGCAAGAGCTGGTAAGGAAGGTACTTCCATATGCCTAATCACAAATAAAGAACAGCATCTGGTGAAGAAATATGAAAGGACATTTAATATAAAAATTGATTTGAAGGATATGTATAATGGAAAAATAATAAAACGTAGATAGTTAGAAAGTTCTTTGATAAAAAGTAATTTTGGTTAAATGATCTCAGTGATAAAAAAGTCACAGGGGTCATTTTTTTAAAAGTTCTTAGAAAAAGATTGTAAATGCTGATACTTTGATCAGTTTCCAGAGTAAGTTTCTTTGAAACAAAATCTACAGCACTGGAAACAAGTTAAAATTAAATGATAGTTGTATATTCTAATTATTTTATGATACAATAATTGTAGGAGGTAATTATTTATGAACGATATAGATAAACCAAAGCAATTACGAGAAATGATTAGAACACTTGAAAGAAAGCTGGGAATATTGAGCGAAAGCGAAATTGTGTGTTGTGGAATAACAATGACTCAATGTCATGCCTTAGTAGAGATAGGGCGTGCAGAAAATATTTCATTAAATGAACTGGCTCAATTATTAAATCTTAAAAATAGTACAATGAGCAGAACTGTAAATAACCTTGTTGCTAACGAGTTAGTAAAACGAGATATTGATCCGCAGGACAGAAGATATGTAACTATATCACTTACTGAAAGTGGTATGAAAATTTTTAAAGGTATTGAGGAAGGGATGAATTTATACTTTAAAAAAATTTATAATTTTATACCTGAAAATAAACAAGGACAGATAATGGAGAGTATAGAAATGCTTGTTGACGCTATTAGCAAAAATGAATGCTGTAAATAATAAAATGAAGGGAGAACGATATAAATGAAATCTGATGTAAAAAATAAGGTAAAAAAATATTATGGTAAAATTGCAAAGAAAGTTAATAGTGGAGTGGGAAATAACTGCTGTTCAACATCTTCTTGTTGTGGTGATATAAGCAAATCTTCACTTATTTATGAAGGGGAAAATTTAAACGATTTGCCAAAAGAAGCAGTGGAAGCATCTTTAGGCTGTGCAAACCCTGTACTATTTGCAGAACTGAAGGAAGGTGAAACTGTACTTGATCTAGGAAGCGGTGGTGGCATTAACGTACTTATGTCCTCAAAATATGTTGGATCAACTGGAAAAGTTTATGGCTTAGATATGACTGATGAAATGTTAGAGCTTGCTAATAAAAATAAAGAAAAAATGGGTGTAACAAATGTTGAGTTTCTAAAAGGTTTTATTGAGGATATACCTCTTCAAAGTGAAACCATTGATGTTATTATGTCAAACTGTGTAATTAATTTATCAGATAATAAAGAAAAAGCTTTGTCAGAAGCATACAGGGTCTTGAAAAACGGTGGACGTCTTGCTATTGCAGACATTATTACTATGAAGTATATTCCTTTAGATTTAAGAGAAAAAGCAGGAATGTGGTGTGGCTGTCTGGGCGGAACTCTTAATATTCAAGAATACGGGAGTATTCTTGAAAAAGTAGGATTTAAGAATATTGAAGTAAAATCAGTACACATTTACACTAAATCAATTATAGAAGAAACTTTTCTAAAAAACAAATATCTTGATGAGGCGGTAAAAGACATTGATTTAGATCTTATTGATGGAGCATTCGCAGGTGCATATGTAAAAGCATATAAACTTTAAAATAAAAATTTGATGTAAAATAGGGGTATTGATAAAATGAATTGTAGGATTAAAGAAATTACCAAGTCAGATTGGAATGATATAGCGGAAATTTATCTAGAAGGTATTAATACGAATAAAGCTACATTTCAAACAGAAATTCCCACTTGGGAGAATTGGAATACTAGCCATATCAGTTCGTGCAGATTGGAAGCTATTTTGGATAATAAAATATTGGGGTGGGCGGCTTTAAGTCCAACTTCAAGTAGATGTGTCTATGCCGGAGTTGCAGAAGTTAGCATATATATATGTAAAAATAGCAGAGGACAAGGTATAGGAACAGTGCTGTTAGAAAATTTAATCAAAATATCAGAAAAAAATGGATTTTGGACATTACAATCTGCAATTATAAGAGAAAATTCAGCAAGTATAGCACTTCATAAAAAATGTGGTTTTAGAGAAATAGGAGTAAGAGAAAAACTAGGTAAAATGAGAAATGGAATATGGCATGATGTAATTTTGATGGAACGTAGAAGCAAGTTAGTGGGAATAAATTAAATATATATAATAAAAATTATTTTTAATGTTTATATTAATTGAGTAACAGATAAAGTGTTACTACATAGACTATTATATATATGATAGTCTATTTTTTAATAAGTAAAATAATTATATTGACACTATATAGATAATGGTCTATATTGTTTATATAGACCATTATCTATATAAGAGGTGACTTTATGAATTTGGATTATGAACTAAACGCAAAAATATTCAAGGCATTGTCTGATCAAAACAGATTAAGAATTATTGATATACTTTCCTGTGGCGAAAAATGTGCCTGTGATTTACTGGAAAACTTTAATTTTACGCAGCCCACCTTATCCCACCACATGAAAGTGCTGATGGATTGTAAGCTTGTTAAATGCAGAAAAGAAGGAGTATGGAGTCACTATTCATTGGATAATACTAATGCAAATAAGCTGGTGTTGTTTTTAATGAATATCATGACAGATACAGAAGAATGTATCTGCAAATGCCAAAGCACCGGTTTATGTGAAACTGATAATGAAGAATAAATTTGTATTATGGAGGAGAGATTTATATGAAAAAAATGATAATTTTTGATCCGGCAATGTGTTGTTCTACAGGTGTATGTGGACCTTCCATAGATCCGGAATTGCTGAGAGTTTCTACTGTTATTGATAATCTTAACAAAAAAGGTGTTGCAATTGAGAGATATAATTTAACAGGTAATCCGCAGATATTTGTTGACAACAAGATTATTAATGAAATATTAAATAGGGAAGGTACGGATGTACTGCCGGTAACTATGGTGGACAATGCAATAGTAAAGACAAAAGCATATCCCACAAATAAAGAGTTCTGCAAATTCCTTGATATATCAGAAGACTATTTGAAAACTGGACTGAAAATTAAGTCTAGGGGCTGTGACTGCAGTGGGGGATGCTGTTAATGTTTAAAAAATTTAATCCCGATAATATAAATTTGACTAAGTATTTGTTTTTTACTGGCAAGGGTGGTGTGGGCAAGACTTCAGCTGCCTGCGCCACTGCAGTTGCCCTTGCAGACCAGGGGAAGAAGATAATGCTTATAAGTACGGATCCAGCTTCTAATCTACAGGATGTATTCAGTACAGAGCTTAATAATAAGGGTGTTAAGATTAAAGAGGTACCGAATTTAATAGTTGCAAATCTAAATCCTGAGGAAGCAGCTGCAGAGTACAGGGAAAGTGTGATAGCTCCATATCGTGGCAAACTGCCGGAAGCAGCTGTTAAAAATATGGAAGAACAGCTTTCTGGTTCCTGCACTGTTGAAATAGCTGCTTTTAATGAGTTTTCAAATTTTATCACTGATGAAAATATAGAAAAAGAATTCGATCATATAATATTTGATACAGCACCAACGGGCCATACACTGAGAATGCTTCAGCTGCCTTCAGCCTGGAGTGATTTTATTGGTGAAAGCATTCATGGGGCTTCATGTCTGGGGCAGTTATCAGGACTTGAGGATAAAAAAGAATTGTATAAAAATGCAGTTATAACTTTATCGGATAAAATGGAAACTACTCTAATACTTGTATCACGACCTGAAATTACCCCTTTAAAAGAGGCAGAGAGAGCATCTAAAGAACTTGAGGATATAGGAATAAACAATCAAATACTAATAATCAATGGAGTTCTTGGAATTCATGATGACAATATTTCAGATGCAATTTACTCAAAACAGAGGAATGCTTTGGAGAGTTCACCTAAAAGCTTAAAAGATCTTCAAACCTATGAAATACCACTTAGACCATACAATATAACAGGGCTTAAAAATATAAGGGCATTTCTAAAAGAGGATAATATTGAATACAGCAGTGTAAAGTTAAATGCAAATAAAGTATTTAAGTTAAAGGATATAATTGATGAGTTGTACAATACAGACAAAAAAGTAATATTTACTATGGGAAAAGGCGGAGTAGGCAAGACTACCATTGCAGCTGCCATTGCACTGGGACTTTCTAAAAAAGGTAAAAGAGTTCATTTAAC
The DNA here is from genome assembly GCF_041205085.1 of Clostridium moutaii. Lineage (NCBI taxonomy): Bacteria > Bacillati > Bacillota > Clostridia > Eubacteriales > Clostridiaceae > Clostridium > Clostridium moutaii. The sequence goes on along the minus strand of NZ_JBGEWD010000001.1, from coordinate 247,253 downwards.
TACCACTGACCCGGCAGCGCATCTAAAATTTGTTTTAGATAAAGACTGTGGAATTACATTAAGCCAAATTGATGAAAAAGAAGAGCTGAAAAAGTATAGGGAAGAAGTATTGAGCAAGGTAAGAGAGACCATGAATGAAGATGACATAGCATATATTAAAGAGGATCTTAGGTCCCCCTGCACCCAGGAGATAGCTGTATTCAGAGCTTTTGCAGAAATAGTGGAAAAGTCTAAAGATGAAGTTGTGGTGATAGATACTGCCCCCACAGGACATACTCTTCTTTTACTGGATTCCACCCAGAGCTACAATAGGGAAATACAGCGTTCCGAAGGCAACACACCCCAATCGGTGAAGGAGCTTTTACCAAAGCTTAAAAATTCCCATGATACGGAGGTTATTATTGTGACTTTGGCTGAAGATACTCCAGTTTACGAATCCATGCGTCTTGAAGCGGATCTGAAACGTGCGGGAATTGCAAGTAAATGGTGGGTTATAAATTCAAGTATGTATGCAGCTAATACTACAAATAGTATACTCAAAGCTAAAGCAAGCAATGAAATACCATGGATAAATAAGATAAGTGAAATTTCCAATGGAAATTTTGCATTAATAGAATGGAAAGCAGAAGAGGTTAAAGGCAAAAAATTGTTTGATTTATTAAATTAAAGAAAATAGGAGGTATATTATGAAAAGCAAACCATCTAGACTATCATTGCTTGATCGTTATTTGACACTGTGGATATTTACCGCCATGTTTGCAGGAATTTTACTTGGCTGGGGAGTGCCGGGCATATCAAGAGGACTGTCCAGTTTGTCTGTTGGAACTACATCTATTCCAATTGCAATAGGGCTTATTGTAATGATGTATCCGCCCCTTGCCAAAGTGAACTATAGAGAACTTGGCAAGGTATTTAAAAATCCCAAGGTATTATCTCTATCACTTATTCAGAACTGGATAATAGGACCTATACTCATGTTTGCACTTGCAGTAATATTTCTACATGCTTATCCTGCATATATGACAGGTCTTATTCTCATTGGCCTTGCCAGATGTATTGCCATGGTCATCATATGGAACAGCCTTGCAGATGGTGATACAGAATATGCAGCTGCACTGGTAGCATTTAACTCCATATTCCAGGTTATATTTTATTCCATATACGCCTATATATTTATAACGGTACTTCCAACCTGGTTTGGGCTTACCGGATACAGTGTAGATATTTCCATGGGAAAAATTGCTTCATCCGTTGCAGTCTACCTCGGTATTCCTTTTGCACTTGGAATGTTAACCAGATTATTGCTGGAACCTAAAATGGGCACTGAGTGGTATACAAAAAAGTTTATACCTAAAATAAGTCCGCTGGCTTTGATAGCATTGTTGTTCACTATTGTTGTAATGTTTACTTTTAAGGGAAAGTATATTATAGAATTACCTTTAGATGTAGTTAGGATTGCCATACCACTTGTAATCTATTTTGCAGTTATGTTTTCAGTTTCATTTTTTATAAGTTATAAATCAGGTATAGACTATAAAAAGACAGCTACACTTTCATTTACTGCTGCGAGCAATAACTTTGAACTTGCCATAGCTGTAGCCGTTGCTGTATTTGGAATAGAGTCAAAGGAAGCTTTTACAGCGGTAATAGGACCGTTAATTGAAGTGCCTGTAATGATAGGCCTTGTAAATGTAGCACTGCATTGGAGAAAAAGATGGAAAGATTGGGGTCTGACCCCGTTACAAAAAATGGAAAATAAGTAAAAAAACAAGCATGGGGTCTGACCCCTCAGAGGAGGAAAAAATGAAACCAAAAGTGGCTTTTATATGTGTCCACAATTCCTGCAGATCACAGATGGCTGAGGCTATAGGAAAATTATATGGAAGTGAAGTATTCGATTCATATTCAGCCGGTACTGAAATAAAATCACAGATAAATGAGGACGCAGTCAAAACTATCAGAAAACTGTACAATATTGATATGAATGAAATTCAGCATGTTAAGTTGATTGATGATTTACCTGAAATAGATATAGTGATAAAAATGGGCTGCAATGTTGCATGTCCATTCTTACCATCTAAATACGAGGAAGACTGGGGAATTAAAGATCCGACGGGAAAGGGTAATGTGGAATTTGCTAAAACGGCAAAAATAATTGAGAAAAAGGTAAAAGATTTAGCAAATGAAATAAAAAATGGAGAAATCAAATTCTAATCCACTGGATAATGTAAATTATACTTCTTTTTTATCAAATAAATAGTAGCCAATTGTAAAGAAGATTAATATATATGACAACATCATAAAAAGAGTATTAATATTTTTAACAAAACCAGAACTTCCTGCTGACCACATTGAATACCAGTTTAAATAAGATGTAAAAATGACATTATTCATCCCTTTTATAAATAAGGATAATATTTTGATTCCAACAAAAGATAAAATACATGTAATCAAGGCACTGCTGCTGCTTTTAAAAAACTGTGCTATAAAAGCTGCAAATATTGCTAAAACCACTGCTGGGATTATATCTATAAAATAGGCAAAGATAATTTGTAAGATACCTTGGACCATGGGACCTTGATTTAAAGATATCGTAGAGATCATAGATACAATAAGAACAACCAATAAATTCACGATAATATAAATAGCTACTGCGATATTTTTAGAAATGAAAATTTTTAGCCTGCTTATAGGCCTTAAAAGAATTAATTTCAAGGATTTATCTCCAAATTCACCTGAAAATAATTCTGACACTGCCATAAATATAAATAAAGGCAAAAATACATTAGTGAATATGCTTAAAGTCATCAGAGGAAAACTCAATGAATTTAAAGCGATGAATAGAATTTTGGATTGAATGGCTGAAACAAAAAATGCTGACAAAAAACATATAAGGGCTGTAACTACTAAAAATACTACTATTTTTTTCTTTGAGAAAAGTTTTTGAAGTTCATTTACAATATTTGCTTTAAGCTTATTCATTAGATTGATGCCTCCTCTTATTTATCTCGCTCATATAGAAATCTTCTAAGGAGGCATATCTTTTTTTTATATTAGTGACTTTTTCTCCAGAATTTATAAGTTCACCCTTATAAATTATAGCCACTTTATTACATATAATTTCTATTTCGTGTACTAGATGGCTGGATATAAAAAATGTTGTTTGTTTATTATCAGCTAATTTAATTATTAAGTTCCGCATTTGTACTGTACCTTCTATATCTAATCCATTGGTAGGCTCATCTAAGATTACCAATTCAGGTTTAGATAAAAGTGCTAAAGCCAGTGCTAATCTTTGCTTCATCCCTAAAGAAAATTTAGATACTTTCTCGTTTTTAAATTCTTTTAACTCAACTACATCAAGCATTTTATCTATATCAGATTTTTTAATATCACTATAAAATCTAGAGGCTATTTTTAAATTGTTATATGCGCTCATATATTCATAAGCATCGGCTGTCTCAATAATTGCCCCCACTTTTTCCAGAGCTTTTTCAAATTGAGTTTTTATATTAAAACCTAAGATTTTAACCTTTCCACTTTTGAACATATTCAATCCCGTAATTGACTTCATAACTGTAGTTTTACCTGCACCATTTGGTCCAAGAAAACCAAATATATCTCCTTTGTAAATGTCAAAGCTTATATCTTTTATACCTCTACCATTTTTGTAGAATTTAGTTAAGCTATTTACTTCTAAAATTTTTTCCATATTATTTCCTCTCCATGATTAATACTAAAAATTGAGCAAGATATAAACTTGCTCAATTTTTTATAGAATTTATTTTTCCTTATTATTCTAAATCAAAATTTAATTATTAATCTCTTTCTCTGAATTGTTGAGTTATATTTTTCACCTGTTTTCCAGTCAAATCAACAGTATCTGGAGTTGTGCTGTTAATATTTGATAAATCTAAAGTGGCATTTATAGTAATGTCATGAGTTTTTCCTTGAGCATCTATACCAGTCAAATCCACTTTAGCAACTTGATTATCAAGAACATCATTTTTGTTTATATCTCCAGTTATTTTTACATTCTTGATTTTTATATTACTTTGAAGTTGTGGAAACACGTTTTTAAAATTGATTTCTCCAATTTTTCCAGTATCAACGGGTTCATCGCTGCTTTTAATTATAGCTATTGATGCTAAAGCATTTGTTAATGGAGTTACATCATTTTCATTTAAATTTATAGATGCTTTTTTAGTACCATCATTGTTGTCAGTTACAGATACATTATTCTTCATATTGCCTACTAAAGTATCAACTACAGTTTCTACACTTTTAGCTATTTCAGGATTCTCAGTTTCATGATTTTTGTTGGTGTTTTTGGTTTTATTTTCTCTAACGTTGTATACATCACTAGTGCTTGACTTAGAAACATTTTTTCCATCCTGCCTGTATATGTTGAAGGTTTGATTTTCATTGCCTGCTTTTTCCGTAGTTACTTCACTTAAGGCATTGGAAGTTAGATTGATTTTAACATTAGTACTCGTATCTGCTATATCAGTACCATTATCATATACAGATACTTTTAAGTCTGCAGTTGCATTTTTTAAATCTTTAGTATCTTTTATAGCTGCTTTATAAGCCTCATAACCAGATAGCTGTGAAGCATTAGCATAGGCAGTCCCAAAAAGCAGAGTTCCGCCAATCACTAAACTAGTTACCATTACAACAAATTTTTTATTCATTTTTGATCCTCCAAGTTATTATAAAGTTTAGAAAATATACGTAATTTTTTATTAATCATAATATTCTATCATTAAGATTACATTAAAATAGCCTTAATTGATTCTTAAATTTTTCTTCTTGATTAAAAGTATAGGTCAAGATATCATTTTATTATTTCCACTATAATTATATTTAAAGCACTCCCGATTCACTATTGATTCTGTAACCATTATTGCCGCTGAAATTGCATAAATTATGTCATTCATAAAGGACTTATTCTCTTTGTCATACTTTTCGTACATATCAGTTATTACTGATGTTATGTCTTTTTTGGAGATATTCTCATTTATAATAATTTTGAGTTGTCCACATATTAAGAGTTTTATAAAAATGAAATGAAGTGATATTTCATATATCAAGTGTTGAAAAAGATTTTTATTTTTATATCTTTCTGTATGGTACAAGCAAAAATAGTCACAAATAAAATGGCATATCATACCTAAAGTAATGGAATACTTTTTGATTGACATTTTATTATCAATCAATTGCTGAGAATATTCACGTACTATATTTATACTTTCATTTATACAATGGCAGTGCTTAGATTTGTCCTTTACAAAATCTGGTTTTATATTACCATATGCAAAATTCCATTTATTCAATTTGATATTCAATTTTTTTAAACAATAATTATATATAATGTTAGAAATTAATATATGAGTATTTGTTATCATTGTAAAATCCACCTTCCTATCCTGCTATATATTATCCACATGGAAAATTAAAATCAGGTTAAAAAATGCTTAGTTAAATATTTTTTAACCTGATTTTAATTTTGCTTATAGATAATAGATAACATAGTACTCAGTTATATTGAAGTTTATATATTTAAATGTTCATGAACTTTGAAGGGGGAAAATGAGATGATAAGTGAAAAAAAATATTTCCCTAGTACCATACACCTATTTCAAAACATTGCAATATTAATTCCAGCTTTTAATCCGGATGATAAATTAGTAATTCTTATTAAAGAGCTTATTGAACTTGGAGTAGAAAATATTATTGTTGTAGATGATGGTTCAAAAAAACAATGCAGCTACATTTTTAAAAACATTAAAAAATTTTCTCAATGTAATGTTATAGAACATGCTGTAAATTTGGGAAAAGGAAGAGCTCTTAAAACAGGTGTCAATTATTTTTTAAATAATTATAAAAAATTTATAGGCTTAATTACAGTGGATGCGGATGGCCAGCATAAATGTGAAGATATTATTAAAGTTGCAAAATGCTTAAAAGAAAATCAGCATAGTTTAATCTTGGGAACCCGAAATTTTAATAAAGGAATGCCATTTAGAAGTTGGTTTGGAAATCTAATAACTGCTAAAATATTTACTTTCTTTTCAGGTATCAATATTTCCGATACGCAAACCGGGCTTAGAGGAATACCGTATAATTATTTACCATTTATGCTAAAAGTAAGTGGTGAAAAATATGAATTTGAGATGAATGTGCTGCTTGAATGCAGCCAAAGAGACATCTATATTAAAGAGGTTGCAATCAAAACAATCTACATTGAAAAAAACAAATCTTCTCATTTTAATCCATTATTGGATTCAATTAGAATTTATGTGGTTTTTTTAAAATTTATATTTTCGTCCTTTGCTTCATTCTTTGTTGATATGTCTTCATTCATTGTATTAACAAAATTATTTTTAATATTAATACCTGGTTATTTTATAATTTTGTCCACTATAGGTTCAAGAATTATTTCTTCTGCTTTCAATTACATCATAAACAATAAAACTGTTTTTTGCCTCCAAAACACTAATAGAAATTCAATAATCAGATATTATATATTGGCAACAGTCCAGATGCTTCTATCAGCTTTAGGAGTTTCATTAATTTATAATCAAATTCATCAAGGTGAAGTGTTTATAAAAATTATTGTAGATTTAATGTTATTTTTCGGAAGCTTTAAAGTTCAAAGAAATTGGGTGTTTAAATTAGAATAACCCGTTTGTTTATTATAAGATATAAATATACAGAAATGTGAAAATAATAAAGCATGTGGTTTAGAGAAATATAATGTAATCACCATATGCTTTATTTCCATTTTAAAAGTATCTTAATCACATCTCCTGACGAAAATTTAATAAGCCGATATGATGATCCTCTATTATAGCAAATTTGCATAATTGGACTTATATATATATAATAATTTTGAAGTTTAAACTTCAGTTATATACCTTCTTTAATAATTTCAGAAGGCTTTTTTGAATTTTAGAGGGAATTGATTTTAAGAAGCAAGAAGGAATTTACTGTTTGTTATTGGAATACTATATGAAAAAGCAAAGGGTAAATTATATGGCATAATTTTGGAGGAAAATAAATGAAAAATATAACTACAAAAAGTGATGTTTATGATGTGAATTCTCTAACCTCCCTGGAAAAACTAGAGCCAGTGCGGATTAGACCCGGTATGTATATAGGTTCTACGGGAAGTAGAGGTCTTCATCATTGCATATGGGAAATATTGGATAATTCCATAGATGAAATTTCAAATGGATTTGGAGATAGAGCTTGCGTAATACTAAATGAAGATGGAAGTGTGTCTGTAATAGATAATGGCAGGGGCATTCCTACAGGTATTCATCCTGTAAAAAAAATAAATGGGGTGGAAATGGTATTTACTCAACTTCATACGGGAGGAAAATTTAATAATGAGGTTTATAAGACCTCTGGAGGACTTCATGGTGTAGGGGCAGCGGTAGTAAATGCTTTATCCAGGTGGATGGAAGTGGAAGTTAAACAAAATGGACATATATATGCACAGAGATTTGAGTATTCTTATGACAAACTGATTAAAAAAGATATGCCGGGAACGCCTGTAACTGATCTTGAAGTAAAAGGAAACACTAGGGAAACGGGTACTAAGGTGACTTTTATGCCGGATGAAAGGGTATTTTCCACAGTTGATTTCAAACTGGATGTAATAGAGGAAAGACTGAGAGAATTAGCTTTTCAAAATAAAGGCATAACTTTAAAATTCATATGCAATTGGGATGGAAATAAGATACAGAAGGAATATCATTCGGAAAGAGGACTCCTGGATTTTATAGAATATTTAAACGAGAGCAAGACACCTCTTCATAAAAATCCTATATTATTTGAAGGAGAAAGACATATTGGAGATATGGACATGGATGGGGAGGTGTGTATTCAATTTACTGATTCCACCACTTATCATATAGCAAGTTATGTAAACAATATTCCAACTACAGAATCCGGAACCCATGAAAGTGGATTTAAAACCGGTATGACCAGGGCATTTAAGGAATGGGCGAAAAAGCTGAATTTATTAAAGGAAAAAGACAGGGAATTTGAGGGAGATGATTTGAGGGAAGGAATGACCGCCATAGTTAAAATAAGAATAAATAACCCAATATTTGAGGGGCAGACCAAGACTAAATTGGGAAATACAGAAGCTTATACTATGATGAATGATCTTTCCTATACTAAACTTTCTGAATGGATAGAAGACAATAAAAGCATGGCTTCTGTTATAATAAATAATGCCATTAACGCTGCGGCAAGAAGGGAAAAAATAAAAAAGATAAACGATGCAGAAAAAAAGAAAATAGGAAAAGGGGCTGCACCTCTTGCTGGGAAAATTGCAGTATGTACCCTGAAAGATTCATCAAAATGTGAATTTATAGTGGTGGAAGGTGATTCTGCAGGGGGATCTGCGAAGCAGGCACGGGACAGGCGCTTTCAGACCATAATGCCGTCTAAGGGCAAAATAATGAATACGGAAAAGCAGAAACTGGAAAATGTACTGGGAAGCGAAGAGTTAAAAATATTCAATACGGCTATCGGTACAGGAATGCTTGAAAATTACAGGGAGGAGGATTTGAGATATAATAAGATTATAATATTAAGTGATGCTGATGTAGATGGGTACCATATAAGGGCATTGTGGATGACTTATATATATAGGTATATGAGGGAACTTATTTCAAATGCCCACTTGTATATAGCACTTCCACCTCTTTACAAAGTTTATAAGCAGAGCAGGGGAAAGGATGTAACCAGGTATGCTTATAGTGATGGACAGCTTTTAGAAGCAAAAAAAGAAGTGGGTTCTGGTGCACTTATTCAGAGATACAAAGGTTTAGGCGAGATGAATCCTGATCAGCTTTGGCAAACTACCTTGAACCCTGAGAGCAGGACTCTCCAGCAGATAACTATAGATGATGCTGTTAAGGCGGAAAAAATGATATCTCTGCTTATGGGAGATGTAGTGGCACCTAGAAAAAAGTACATGTATAAGTACGCACAATTTTAGACAATTCACAATTGATAATTCATAATTCACAATTTATGGAGGATTTTCTTTCGCTGCACTTTAGAAAATCTATAATATAGATTTTTTGCAAAAAAATCCTCATTAACTGTGCATTGTACACTGTGCATTGTGAATTAGAAAAGGATTGTCAATTGAAAAAGATTAGGAGTGAATTTACTTGGCAACCAAAGTAGTAATTCCAAAAGACAACAACATAATAAAAATTCCAATAGAAGAAGCTATGCCAGATAATTATCTTCCCTATGCAGTGGAAGTGGCAAAAGACAGGGCACTTCCTGATGTGAGAGATGGGTTAAAACCTGTACACAGAAGAATAATATATGGAAGTTACATGTTAAAGGCATTTCCGGATAAACCCTATTATAAGTCTGCCAGAATAGTAGGAGACATATTGGGAAAATATCATCCTCATGGTGATACTTCTGTATATGATGCCATGGTAATATTGGCTCAAAATTTTACAACTAGAATGCCTCTTATAGACGGGCATGGCAATTGGGGGAGCCAGGATGGTGATAGTGCTGCAGCCATGCGTTATACAGAAGCACGTCTTACTCCTATTGCCATGGAAATGATGAAGGATATAGAAAAAGATGTGGTGAATATGGTGGATAATTATTCAGGTTCGGAAAAGGAACCTGAAGTCCTTCCGGCAAGATATCCCAATCTGCTTGTAAATGGAGCTTTTGGAATAGCTGTAGGGCTTGCAACTAATATTCCGCCGCATAATTTGAAGGAAGTAATTGGAGCTGCAGCAGCATATATTGATAATCCCAATATAAGCACTGAGGATCTTATGGGTTATATTAAAGGTCCTGATTTGCCTACAGGAGGAATAATAATAGGAAAGAAATCTCTTATCTCCGCTTATAAAACAGGTGAAGGAAGAGTTACCTTAAGGGCTAAAACTTCTATAGAAAAGCTGGATAGTGGAAAACTGGCCATAGTTATAACAGAATTTCCCTATAGGAGGAGCAAGGCCAAATTACTTCAGATCATTTCTGAAATGACTGCAGATAAAAAACATGCAAAGGTATTTGAACCCATATCTGATATAAGAGATGAGTCGGATAGAAGAGGTATAAGGGCAGTAATAGAATTTAAAAGGTCAGCTGATGTAAATCTGGTGAAGAAAATTCTAAAATATCTGTTTAAAAAAACGGATTTACAATGTAACGTATCATTTAATATGGTGGCCTTGGCTAATGGAAAACCTGAAACCATGGGACTTAAAACTATATTGAATTACTATGTGGATTATCAGAAGGAAATTGTAAGAAGAAGAACTAAAAGAGAACTGGATGCAGCAAATTCCAGATTTCATATTGTAGAAGGATTTATAAAGGCCATAGGCATAATGGATGAAATTATAAAAACCATAAGAAGTTCCAAATCCAAGAAAGATGCTGCTTCAAATCTTATGGAAAAATTTCAATTTACAAATCCACAGGCACAGGCCATATTGGAACTCATGTTATATAGACTTACAGGACTTGAAATAGTATCTTTTGAGAAAGAACATAAAAATCTTTTAAAAACAATAAAAAGGCTTACAAGGATACTGAGCAGTGAAGCGGAAGTTTTGAAAGTTGTAAAAAAGGAATTGATAGAAATTGGCGAAAAATACGGTGATGATAGAAAAACCTCCATTATAGAAGAAGACGAAAAAGCAAGAATAGATGAAGAAGAGCTTATGCTGGAAGAAGATATAATTATTACCATGTCCAATGAAGCTTTTATAAAAAGAGTTTCCACAAAAAGCTATAGTCGGTCTAATGGGCAAATTGAAGATATAAAATATAGAGAAGGAGATTTTAATAAGTACTTAATAAACTCCAATACAAAAGATACAATTATGTTTTTTACGGATAAGGGTAATGTATATAACATAAAGGGAGGGGATATTCCTGAATTCAAGTGGAAAGAAAAAGGCGAAAAGCTTGATAATTTAATAAGAAGCCTTGATCTGTCCAAAGAAAATATAATTGCAGTGTACAGTATAAAAAATCTAAAGTCAAAACAAGATTTTATATTTTTTACAACTACGGGTGGAATAAAGAAAACAAAAATGGAATCCTTTATTACAAATTATACTAAGCTTATGGCATTGAAATTAAAAAAAGGGGAAGAACTTACAGACGTAAAGCTCATGGATAGAAATTCACAAATAGACTTTATAAATGTGACTACAAAGATAGGTCTTAATTTTAAGTTAAAAGTACCAAAAATAACTACAGAAGATAGAAATATAGTCACTAACGGACTTTTTACATTACCAAAGGGAGATAAAATATCAAAGGTTGAATTGGCAGATTCGGATGAATATAAAAATTTTTACATAAATTTGAATAAATCTGGAATAATTAAAGCTTCAAATGTGGGGAGAGCATATAAAAATGTACTCACAAATGCAAAGTGCACTATACTTATGTTTACTGCTGACGGAAAGGTTTTTTCCATGCCTGCTTTTATGCTTCAAAATATAGATAAGTGTGGAATAAACATTACAAAACTTATGGGAGACATAGACGTTGACAGTATACTTAAAGTCATTTCCATAGAAGATTTCAATTCCGGATATATGTACTTTTTTTCTAGATATGGCATGGTCAAAAAGACACTTTTAACGGAATTTAAAGATATAAATTTATGGGATACAGCATATAAATTTAAGGATAAGGGAGATTTTTTAATAAATGTAGAGTACAGTAAAATTGAAAAGCTTCAAATACTTTTAATAAGCGATGCCGGCATGGCAATAAAATTTAGGGGAAGTGCTGTGAGCATCATGGGAAAATTGGCTTCAGGAGTAATGGGCATGAATTTAAAGGAAGATAATGAGGTAATACGCTCTTTGATCATTGACAGTGAGAATAAAATGAATTGTACTTTAAATTTGATTTCATCAAAGGGAAATAAAGTAAAAATAAAAGTAAGGGATATCTCTCTTCAAAATAGGGCCGGCAAGGGTAAAAATGTAATTTTAATGACTTTGGATGATAAGATTATAGAGGTATATTAAAAATATTCATTAGCAAAAATGACGATAATTTAGAAGTATATTGTAATATTGTTATTAGTGTATTATAATATATGTATATTAAATAAAAGGCAGAGAAAAGAGAGCCGCTTTTAAAGAGTCAATGTATTTGGCTTCTTTTGAGTAGACTCTTTTTCTATACTATAACAGTAATTTTAGGATTAAAATTATCCTCCCCTGGAGTTCAGGCTTAAATCTAGATGTAAAAAAAGTACATAAATAGATATAAAAAATACAAATTTGAATAGTTAATATAGGTATTAAATTAAGCAATAATTTGCAAAATAATAGATAAAAGTAATGTATAATTAAATATATGGTATAAAGTGAAATTGGTTAAAATCCTGTAACCGTTATTGTAAGAGGAAATCAGGAAAAAAGTGGATTTTAGATATTTTAATCAGGAACAATTAAACAGAATTAGAAAATCATCATCCGAAAACTTAACACAAAAACAAGATAATAATATTCAAAAAAGAACAGGATAGACAACAAGAAAGAGGTAGATATAATGAGGACACCATCACAGAATATATTAATAAAAGGCAGAGAGAGGAGAGCCGCTTTTAAAAAGTCAAAATATTTGGCTTCTTTTGAGTAGGCCCTTTTGTGGGTGGGTTTAGGATTTCACACTGTAATCGATTCACTATGCCTTTAGAATTATTAATTTATATTTATATTGATTGTTAATTTAAATTAACATAATTATGAAGTTAGGGGGAATAATATCATGTCACATTTATTAGCAGAATTTGTTGGAACCGCTTTGCTGGTTTATCTAGGAGACGGAGTATGTGCCAACTGTACTCTTGCCAAAAGTAAGGGTCAAAATGCCGGATGGATAGTTATAGCTGCTGGCTGGGGTATTGCAGTGGGAGTCCCTGCATTTATATTCCAGAATTTCAGCAATCAGTTCAATCCTGCACTTACCATAGGACTGGCTGTTATCGGTAAATTTCCATGGGCAGAAGTTCCGGGATATATTGTAGCTCAAATGTTAGGTGGTGTAGTTGGAGGTATACTTGTCTGGCTTACTTATTTACCTCACTGGGCAGAGACAGAGGATAAGGCTGCAAAGCTTGGAATATTCTGTACAGCACCAGCTATAAGAAATTATCCTGCAAACTTTTTAACAGAGTTTTTGGCTACAGCTACTTTAGTATTTAGTTTAGCTGCAATAGGTACGGTTAAAACTGCAGATGGTATGGGTGCCATTGTTGTTGTAAGTGCAATTATCTTTGTTTTAGGTTGTGCTGTTGGTGGTCCTACCGGATATGCAATGAATCCAGCCAGGGATTTGTCACCAAGAATTGCACATGCCATACTTCCTATAGCAGGAAAGGGAGATTCAGATTGGTCATATGCCTGGGTTCCGGTATTTGGTCCAATAGCAGGGGGAATGGCTGGAGCACTACTATTTGCAGCGTTATTCTTATAATAACCGTTTAAATTGATTAAAAGGAAGTTTTTTTAATGCTTAGACTCAAAGAAGAATTGATAGAGAATCCAATTGTGGCAGCTATAAGAAATAATGAAGATTTGGAAAAAGCTGTTTTAAGCAGGGCTGCCATAGTGTTTGTACTTTATGGAGATATACTCAATATATCACATATATGTGATATATTGAGAAAAAACAGTAAATTTATATTCATACATGTTGATTTGATAGAAGGATTAAGAGGAGATGCTGCCGGAATAAAGTATATAAAAGAATATGCCAGGCCAGATGGAATAATAAGTACTAAATCCTCTAATATCAAATATGCAAATCAATTGGACTTATATACAATACAGAGAGTGTTTATATTGGATTCACTTTCTCTTAAAACAGGAATAAAAAACATACATGAAACTAATCCTGATGCAGTGGAAGTGTTGCCGGGAATAGCAAGCAAAATAATAAGCGTTTTTGAAAAGGCAATTAAGGTGCCCATAATAGCAGGCGGACTTATAAAAGAAAAGAAAGATGTCATGGATTCTCTATCTACAGGAGCTATAGCTATATCCACAACTACACATAAATTGTGGGATTTATAAATTAAGTAATATAACTATGGAATTTCAAGTTGTGCAAAAACTGCAAGCAATAAGAGTCTTGAAATTCCATGGTTTGTATTGTATAAAATTTTGATTCACCTAAATTATAAAGGAGGATGTAAAATGGCAAAATATATTATGGCATTGGATCAGGGGACAACTAGTTCCAGGTGTATATTATTTAATAAACAGGGACTACCAGTAAGTGTAGCTCAAAAAGAGTTTAAGCAAATTTATCCGGAAAACGGGTGGGTAGAACATGATCCAACAGAGATATGGGCAACTCAATTTGGAGTGGCAACAGAGGCACTCCTGAGGGAAAATATAAAAGCTGAAGATATTGAAGCTATAGGAATAACTAATCAAAGGGAAACCACTATAGTATGGGACAAAAGGACAGGACTTCCAATTTATAATGCCATAGTATGGCAGTGCAGGAGAACTGCTGGTATGTGTGATGAAATAAGAGCTAAAGGTCTAGATAAAATGATAAAAGAAAAGACCGGATTGATTTTAGATGCATATTTCTCAGCTACAAAAATAAAATGGATTTTAGATAATGTGCCTGGTGCAAGAAAAGAGGCAGATAAAGGAAATCTGGCTTTTGGAAATGTGGATACCTGGCTTATTTGGAATTTAACTAAAGGCAAGGTTCATGTAACTGATTACACCAATGCATCCAGAACTATGCTTTTTAATATCCATGAGTTAAAGTGGGATAAAGATCTTTTAGATATGCTTGATATACCTGAATCAATGCTGCCGGAAGTAAAACCATCCAGCTGCGTTTACGGTGAGACTGACAAGAGTTTGTTTGGAGTAAATATTCCAATAGCAGGAGATGCTGGAGATCAGCAGGCAGCTCTATTCGGTCAGACTTGTTTCCAACCGGGAACTGCAAAAAATACTTATGGTACAGGATGCTTCCTGCTTATGAATACTGGAGAAAAGGCAGTAGAATCCAAAAATGGACTTTTAACAACTATAGCAGTTGGAATAGATGGCAAGGTTGAATATGCACTTGAAGGAAGTATATTTGTAGGTGGAGCAGCAATACAGTGGATTAGGGATGAGCTTAGAATGATAAAAACAGCCCCGGAATCTGAAAGATACTGCCTGGATGTAGATGATACTGGTGGAGTATATCTGGTTCCAGCATTTGTAGGATTGGGAGCGCCTTACTGGGATGCTTATGCAAGAGGTACTATGGTTGGAATCACCAGGGGAACTAAAAAGGAACATTTCATAAGGGCTACAGTTGAATCCCTTGCATATCAGACTTATGATGTACTAAAGGCTATGGAAGAAGATTCAGGAATTGCTCTTAAAGCTTTAAAAGTAGATGGTGGAGCTTGTGCTAATAATTTCTTGATGAAATTTCAGTCAGACATTTTAAACGTTCAAGTTGACAGACCTGAAGTTATAGAGACAACCGCATTAGGCGCAGCTTATCTGGCTGGTATTGCAGTTGGATATTGGAGTGACAGAGAAGAAGTAGCTAAAAATTGGGCTATATCCAGAACATTTCAACCAGATATGCCCGAAGAGAAAAGGACTAAACTTTTAGATGGATGGCATGAGGCTGTAAAGAGATCCATGGGATGGGCAAAATAATTACAGAGTCCCAATGTTGAGTTTGTGGAAAATTTGTCTAGGATTACAGAATAGTAACTTAGATATAATATATTTGATTTCAAGATCCTAGAGTGATATTCTTATTCACCTTAGGATCTTTTTATCAGTATATTTAAAAATTTACAAATTTGCTATGAGAAGTATTAAGATAAGTGGGCATGGAAAAAATTTATGGTATAATCTATTAGAGGTGATATATTATGAAAAAGGCAATAGTTTTACTTGCCAGGGGCTTTGAAGAAGTAGAAGCACTTACTTGCGTAGATGTCTTGAGAAGAGGGGGAATACACTGTATAACCTGTTCTATAAATTCCGATAAAGATGTAGCTGGATGTCATGAAATACATATAAAAGCCAATAGTTTGCTTGAAGACACAGATATAGATAAATATGATGTACTTATAATACCAGGAGGTATGCCCGGTGCGGCAAATCTTAGGGATGATGGTAAAGTCATAAGTCTGGTAAAGAAATTCAATGATGAAAATAAAATAGTGGCGGCCATATGTGCAGGTCCCATAGTATTAAAAAAAGCAGGAATAATTGAAGGCAAAAAGGTAACTTGCTATCCTGGATTTGAAGCGGATTTGGAACCGGTTAATTACAGCAGGGAAATTGTAGTCCAGGATGGGAACATAATAACCAGCAGGGGCCCGGCTACAGCTATATACTTTGCTTTTGAAATTTTAGAAAATCTTACGGATAAAAATACTGTAGAAAATTTAAAAAAAGATATGCTTTTAAATCTGGTAATGTCTTAAAATCTTGATCCCACTGAACCCAAGAATCGTTTGATGGAAAGAGAGGATAAGACGTGAAAAGATGTGTGCTGGATAATGGAATAAATTTGCTATATCAGTATAGACCGGGAAAAATCACTTCCCTGTGCATTGGATTTAATGCCGGAGCTTTAGAAGAAGGTACACAATTTGACCTGGGTACGGCTCATGCTCTGGAGCATGTTATATCCAAAGGAACCAAGATTAGAAATGAAAAGCAGATAAATGATGAATTTGACAGTATATTTGGTTTTGAAAATGCCATGACAAATTATCCTTATACCATATACTATGGAACCTGTTTTTCGGCAGATTTTAAAAGGGCAGTTGAACTCTACAGTGATGTGCTTTTAAATCCAGTTTTCCCAAAGATGGGTTTTAAAGAAGAAATGGATATAATACTTCAAGAGCTCAGGGACTGGGAAGATGATGTATATCAGCACTGTGAGGACACCCTTTTTAAAAATTCCTTTAATGGAAGAAGGATAAGAGAACTTATAATAGGAAACAGAAGCAGCGTAGGGGCAATTACACTAGAGGAAATAAAAAAATTTTATGATACCTTTTATTCTCCTGAAAACTGTGCTATGTGTTTTTGTTCTTCTCTGGATTTTGATAATATAGTTACTGTGATAAACAAGTATTTTGGAAAGTGGAGAAAAGAGTTTATAAAAGGTGGTAGAGATAAAACACCATTATATGAAAAAAATAATACAGGTGTATTTGTAGAAAAAATGCCAGGTATAATTGGCGCAAAAATTCAGTATGTATTTGATATCCATAATTTAAATTATAGGGAATTTAAAGCACTTAGCTTGTTTAATACTGCTTTTGGACAGGGAACCAGCAGCATGTTATTCAGTAAAATAAGAACTGAAGAAGGTATTGCCTATGATGTGGGAAGCAGTATCAAGGATGAAAGAGGTATAAAACTTTTTTCCATAAAAATGAGCACCTTACCTGAAAATGTAGATAGGGCACTTGATATAATAGATGATATGATAAATGAATTGAAAAATTCAAGAGGATATTTCAGCAGTGACAAAATAAAAAAACTCAGCTCAAGCCTGAAACTGAAAAAAGAAATTAAAAGGGAAAAGTCCATTGAGTTCTGCAAAGAGGTTATAGAATGGGAACTTATGTATAATAGATTTAATGATCATTGCAATTCATATGAAGCAGAACAGCTGGATGAAATTCAGGAAGATAATATAATTGAAACCATAAAAAAAGTCATAAAAGATCCTTCTATACAGATCCTGAAAGCACCATAAACTTAAGCTGTGAACTGAAAAATTGTGAATTGAAAAAAGTGCATTGTGCATTGAAAAAGGGTGGTGGTTTGTTGAGTGCAAAATGGATGCTGAGAAGATGCAGAAAAGATATAAAGGCTATTTCTAAAAGATCAGGAATAAGTGAAATTACAGCACAGATTCTTGCCAATAGAGGGATAACTAATGAGAGGGAAATAGAAAGTTTTATAAATCCGTCAATACATAAGCTTTTGAATCCAATGCTTATGAAAGATATGGAAAAGGGCACCGATATAATATACAGGTCCATAAAGAAAAATAAAAATATAGCTGTATATGGCGATTACGATGTGGATGGAGTGATAAGCACTTATATACTATATTGCGGACTTTTAAGATGCGGTGCAAAAGTAAAGTATCATATTCCCAACAGGATTACCGAAGGGTATGGTATAAATATTAACAGTGTGGAACAATTAAAAAATGAGGGAATTGAAGTTATAATAACTTGTGATAATGGCATTTCAGCCATAGATCAGGTTAAAAGAGCAAAAGAACTTGAGATGACTGTAGTAGTTACGGATCACCACGATATACCTTTTAGTGATTTGGAAAATGGTGAAAAAAATTTTTTAATACCTGAAGCAGATGCTGTTATAGATCCAAAACAGAAGGAATGTACATATGGCTTTAAACAGCTCTGTGGTGCAGGAGTAGCTTTTAAATTTATTCAGGTACTTTATAAAAAGTTTGGCATAAAGGAAGAAGAAGCCTATAAATTTATAGAATATGCAGCTATAGGGACTATATGTGATGTGGTAGACTTAATAGGAGAAAATAGAATCATAGCCAAAAATGGTCTTGAAATGATTAACAGTACTGAAAATCTGGGTATAAAGGCACTTATAAAGGAGACCTTGTTGGAAGGAAAAATTATAAATTCTTATCATGTAGGTTTTATTATAGGACCTTGCATAAATGCTACGGGACGATTGGATAGTGCATCTGTTGCATTGGAACTTTTATTGTGCAGGGATTCAATCAGGGCAGAGAAACTTGCTAAAAAACTTCATGAACTGAACATACAAAGACAGCATATGACCAGTGACAGTTTGAATGCAGTGGTGGATGAAGTGGAAAATTCTGATTTAAAGAAAGATAAAGTACTTGTAGTATATAAAGATAACATACATGAAAGCATAGCGGGTATAGTTGCAGGGAGACTTAAAGAGAAATATAATGTGCCTTCTATAGTAATAACAAAAAGTGAGAAACAATCCAAGGGGTCAGGGAGATCTATCGATGGTTATAATATGTTTGAGGAGCTTTCAAAATGTAAGGAATTAATGAACAAGTTTGGAGGGCATCCTCTGGCAGCAGGATTGTCCATAGACACTCAAAATATAGACAAACTTAGGAGAAAACTAAATGAAAATTGTAAGCTCACGGATGAAGATATAATACCTAGAATTAGAATAGATAAAAGACTTCCACTGGAAGATATATCATTTAATGTATTGGAGGATATAGAAAAATTACAGCCCTTCGGAAAGGGAAATTCTGCACCCGTTTTTGGTGAAAAGAATATAGATGTGTTTAAGGTGTATTTTTTAGGAAAGGATAAAAACGTATTAAAATTATTTTGCCGATTAAAAAATAGTTTGAAAAAAATTGATGCTGTAGATTTTAATGGGGGTGAAAAATTTAAGAAATTAATATTGGACACTTATGGAAATAAAGAGGGAAATAAAATTTTAAACAATGATTTTCACAACGTGAAAATGGACTTTGTATTTTCACCATCTATTAATGAATTTAATGGAAATAAAAATATCCAGATTATAATAAGAGATTTTAGATTGACTTCTTAATAATATAATATTTTTGATGAGAAGGAATGTGAAAATTATGGATGTGAAAATTACAAGACATGCAAAAATACTTGATATTATCAGGTTGAAAGATATAGAAACACAGGAAGAATTGGTGGAAGAACTTAGAGCTTGCGGAATAGATGTAACTCAGGCTACTGTTTCAAGGGACATAAAAGAATTAAAACTTATAAAAGTGTTGTCCAAGGATGGAAGATATAAATATTCTAGTATTAATTATATGGGAAAATTTTTGCCGGATAAGATTGTAAATATATTATCACAAACGATTACAACCGTGGAAAATGTAAAAAATCTTATTATAATAAAAACGATATCGGGTTCGGCTAAAGCTGCAGCAGAAGCTGCAGATTCTTCAATCTTTCATGGGATATTAGGTACTGTGGCTGGCAATAATACTGTATTTATGATTGCAATAGATGAGGAAACGGCAATGAATGTAACGGGAAAAATAAAAAAAATGATTTATAGACATAAAGATTAAATAAGTAATTGTTTATAAGAAGTGGATTTTACATAAAGTCATCTGCTTCTTTATTTTTTTGAATTTTTTTTTGGATATTTATAAAAAAATTTTCTGGAAAGATGCCATAAAAATGCTAGTTAATATTTTAACCTATAATAAACATTCAAAATGACTGTATAATTATGTCTAAAAATAAAGAAAAAGAGAAAAATAGTCATTGACAAGATTATTGAGATAACATATACTAATAAACGTAGTAACCACCCAGAGGGTTACTAAACCAAAGGCAGTCATACCAGTATTTATCGTTAAAATTGCGTTAGATATAAATGCTGATTATAATGCTTTAATTCAATAATTATATTTATGTTTTTAAAATCAGACCTATAGAATGGGACAAGTATCATAACGCAGGTTTTGATTGTGCAAACGTTAAGATATCAAGTGATTCTTAGGTTAAGGTGGAGTTTGCTTATAAGGAGAATGCTTTTTACCTGAACCTTAGAATAATTTATCCAGAGGCGTAGCAGTGCTTATTACTCACTTTACCAAGCTGGGAGTGTTAGCGGTACCCTTTAGATAAAAAAATTATCAATTATTATATGGGGAGGAAAAAACAATATGGAAACCAAAGTTTTAAGTGACAATTCTCACTCAGGAAAACTAAAAAAAGGTTTAAATGTCAATTCTGAAATAGGAAGATTAAAGACAGTTCTATTGCACAGACCAGGTGAAGAAATAGAAAACCTTACTCCTGATTTGTTAAATAGGCTGCTATTTGATGATATTCCTTATTTAAAGATAGCACGACAGGAGCATGATGCTTTTGCTGATATTTTGAGAAGAAAAGGAGCAGAGGTTTTATATTTGGAAGATCTAGCAGCAGAATCACTTGAAGACGCAGAGGTTAAACTTCAGTTTATAAGTCAATTTATTGATGAAGCCAAGGTAGAAAGTGACATGCTGAAAGAAGCACTTACAGAATATTTCTTGGGATTTTCCAATAGAAAAATGATAAATAAAATGATGGCAGGAGTTAGAAAAGAAGAGCTAAATGACTATAATAGGATATCTCTTTATGACCAAGTGAATGATTCATATCCTTTCTTATGTGATCCAATGCCAAATCTTTATTTTACAAGAGATCCATTTGCAACTATAGGAAATGGTATTACACTGAATCACATGAGAACTGAAACCAGAAATAGAGAAACTATATTTGCCAAATACATATTTAAAAACCACCCTAGATTCAAAGATTGTAATATTCCCTTATGGTTTGACAGAGATGAAGACACATCACTAGAAGGTGGAGATGAACTGATATTAAATGATACAACTTTAGCCATTGGAATTTCACAGAGGACAGATTCAGCTTCAATAGAAAAAGTTTGTAAAAGATTGTTTCTTAAGAAAAGCAATTTTAAAACTATTTTGGCATTTCAAATTCCTGTATCGAGGGCTTTTATGCATCTAGATACTGTTTTTACAATGGTTGATTATGATAAATTTACTGTTCATCCTGAAATTGAAGGCCCTCTAGTGGTTTATGAAATAACGAGGAATGATAGCAGAGCAAATGGACTGAATGTAGTAAAACAAAATATCGAGCTTCAAAAAATATTAGAAAAATATCTTGACAGAAAGATCACATTGATAAGATGCGGCGGCGGCGATAGAATACATGCAGCAAGAGAGCAGTGGAATGATGGTTCTAATACACTGGCCATTGCTCCAGGTGAAGTAGTAGTTTATTCAAGGAATCATGTAACAAATAAATTGCTGAAAGAGTATGGAATAAAACTTAATATTATTCCATCATCAGAGTTATCGAGAGGAAGAGGTGGCCCAAGATGTATGAGCATGCCATTTTGGAGAGAAGATTTATAATTCTATAATTATGATAATTATAATTGCAATAATAAGATGAAATAAAATAAGTATAAAGATAAGGAGAAATTGATATGGGATTTAATTTAAGAAATAGAAGTTTTTTAACATTAATGGATTTTTCACAAAAGGAAATAAATTTTATGCTTGATCTTGCTAAAGATTTAAAAAGAGCCAAGTATCTAGGAAATGAAAGACAGACATTAAAGGGAAAAAATGTAGTCCTTTTATTTGAAAAAGATTCTACAAGAACAAGATGTTCATTTCAGGTTGCTGCACAGGATCAGGGAGCTTATGTTACTTATCTCGGACCAACAGGAAGTCAAATGGGAAAGAAAGAATCCATTCCCGATACAGCAAGAGTTTTAGGAAAAATGTATGACGGTATAGAATACAGGGGATATGCGCAAAAAACTGTTGAAGATTTGGCAAAATATTCAGGAGTTCCTGTTTGGAATGGATTAACAGATGCAGATCATCCCACACAAGTTTTAGCTGATTTTTTAACAGCTGGTGAACATTTAAATAAACCATATAACAAGATGGTATTTGTTTATGCTGGAGATGGAAGAAATAATGTTGCAAATGCACTTATGATTGGTGCTTCCAAAATGGGAATGGACTTTAGAATAGTATCACCAAAGGAATTGTTCCCTGCAGAAGAATTGCTGAATAGATGTAAAGAAGAAGCAGTAAAGAGTGGAGCCAAAATAACAATAACTGATGATATAGCAAGTGGAGTAAAAAATGCAGATGT
Source organism: Clostridium moutaii (assembly GCF_041205085.1). Taxonomy (NCBI): domain Bacteria; kingdom Bacillati; phylum Bacillota; class Clostridia; order Eubacteriales; family Clostridiaceae; genus Clostridium; species Clostridium moutaii. The sequence continues at coordinate 224,464 of NZ_JBGEWD010000001.1, read as the reverse complement.
TCTTTATACTGATGTCTGGGTATCAATGGGTGAACCAGATGAAGTTTGGGAAAAGAGAATAAAATTATTAAAGCCTTATCAAATCAACATGGATATGATAAAGAAAACAGAAAATGAAAAAGTTATATTTGAACATTGCCTTCCTTCTTTCCATGACTTAAAGACTAAAGTGGGAAAACAAATGTATGAGAAATTCGGATTGGAAGAAATGGAAGTTACAGATGAAGTTTTTGAAAGCAAATATTCTGTGGTATTTGATGAAGCTGAAAATAGAATGCATACAATAAAAGCTGTCATGGTTGCCACTTTGGGAGATTAATAAAATAATTTACAAACTATATTGCCATTTCAATGACAATATAGTTTGTAAGATAATTTAGGAGGTTTTGTTTGTGGAAGATAATAAATTGGGATTATTTTCACTTATAGCATTAGTTATTGGTTCAATGATCGGAGGGGGAGCATTTTCTTTACCAGCTGATATGGCCAATGGAGCTAGTGCTGGAGCAATCATTATAGGATGGATAATTACTGGAATTGGTATGATAGCATTAGCTTTTGTATATCAGAATCTTTCAATGAAAAGACCGGATTTAAATGGTGGAATATATAGTTATGCTAAAGCCGGATTTGGAGATTACATAGGTTTCAATTCAGCTTGGGGGTATTGGTTAAGTGCACTGCTTGGAAATGTATCTTATTTGGTAATGATGTTTGGAGCTATTGGATATTTTTGTCCTATATTTGGTAAAGGAAATAATTTAGTATCTGTTATTGCGGCATCTATTATTATATGGCTTATTCAAGCTTTGATATTAAAGGGAATCAAAGAGGCAGCCATAGTTAATGTAATAACTACAATTGCAAAATTAGTCCCAATATTCATATTTATAATTGCAGCCATTATTGTGTTTAAAGTAAATATATTTACTTTGGATTTCTGGGGGAATTCCACTCCAAGTCTGGGTAGTATTATGAATCAAGTCAAAAGTACCATGTTGGTGACTTTATGGGTATTTATAGGGATTGAAGGGGCTGTGGTGGTTTCAGGTAGAGCTAAAAATAGAAGTGATATAGGAAAAGCTACTATTATAGGATTAGTGGGAACGTTAATAATATATGTTTTGATAACCGTTTTATCTTTAGGAATAATGAACAGGGTAGGTATTTCTAAATTGGATACACCATCAATGGCATATGTACTCGAAAGCGCTGTTGGTAAATGGGGAGCAATTGTAATAAATTTGGGCTTAATAATTTCTTTACTTGGTGCAACCCTAGGGTGGACACTTTTGGCAGCTGAAATTCCGTATATAGCAGCAAAAGATGGTGTATTCCCAAAAATATTTACTAAAGAAAACAAACATGGATCTCCAGCTAATTCACTATTGATTACTGCTATATTAGTGGAAATCTCACTTGTATTGACGTTATTTTCCAGCGGCACTTATCAAATTTTATATTCAATTGCTAGTTCGGCTATATTGATTCCTTACTTGTTTAGTGCATTATTTGGATTAAAGGTTGAAATCAATGATAAAAACGGAAAAGCAAGAGGATTAAATATTATATTTGCATCTATTGCAAGTATATATACCGCATGGCTAGTGTATGCAGCTGGAGTTAAATATATTTTGCTTGTAACTATACTTTATGCAATAGGTATAATTCCATTTGTAATATCAAAGAAGGAAAAAGGTCAAGACAGCAAATTTGGGCTTTTATCATATGAAAAAGTAATAGCAATGATTTTTTTAGTTGTAGGTATTAGTGCATTTGTCATGCTGATGACAGGTAAGCTGGCAATAGGATAATTTAAATTTACCAAAATGAATAGCATATTTGATTTTAGGAGGAGTAATAATGAAGATAGTGGTAGCTTTAGGCGGAAATGCATTGCAGAAAGAAGGAGTGCCAGCTACAGCTGAAGCACAATTAGAAGTAATAAAGTATACATCAATTTGTCTGGCAGATATGATTGAAGAAGGGCATCAAATTGTAATTGTCCACGGAAATGGACCACAAGTGGGAAGGATAGTTATGCAAAATGAATATGCCAACAAGGTAACGCCAGCTATGCCCTTTGATTTGTGCGGGGCTATGAGTCAGGGTATGATAGGATACCATATTCAGCAGGCACTGAGGTGTGAATTGCAAAAAAGAGGAATAGATAAATCAGTTACCTCTGTAATTACGCAAGTTGTTGTAGACGAAGATGATGAGGGGTTTAAAAATCCCACAAAGCCAATTGGGTCTTTTTATACTAAAGAAGATGCAGAGAAACTTATTGATGAAAAAGGCTATAATATGAAAGAAGATGCAGGAAGAGGATATAGAAGAGTTGTAGCATCGCCGGAGCCTAAGAAAATAGTTGAAATTGATACCATTAAAAAGCTGTTTGATGATGGACAAATACTTGTTACTGTTGGAGGCGGTGGAGTACCTGTAGTTGAAAGTGGGAAAAATGAATTAGAGGGAGTAGCAGCTGTTATAGATAAGGACTTTGCAGCAGAAAAACTTGCGGAAGATTTAAATGCTGATGTACTTATGATTTTAACTGCAGTAGATAAAGTTGCAATTAATTTTGGCAAGCCAAATCAAATTAATCTGGATAGTATGACAATGGAAGAAGGAGAAAAGTATATAAGGGAAAATCAGTTTGCATCAGGAAGCATGCTTCCTAAAGTCAAAGCTACTATGAGATTTGTTTCTTCCAAAGAAGGAAGAAAAGCTATAATAGCATCCCTTGATAAAGCTAAAGAGGCATTAAACGGAAAAAGTGGTACAGTAATAAAAGCATCAGATAAAAGAGTATTGTGCTCTAGTGTTAAATAAGAGATTAAATTTTGTTAAATTATAGATTGTATTTATGGGAACGTTTCTTTATTTGGTTTGATGATTTATATTATAAAAAAAGAAATGTTCCTTAAATTTATACTATCCTATTTCTAGACTATCTCTTATTTTCTTTAAATTTGGTCCAAATTCTTGGTCCAATTCTTTTTTATGTTTTGAGTATATCTGAGAAATAAATATATCATGGGTTATAAAACATTCGGTAACAAGCATAAAAGGTTTGTTTTGTGTCCATATACAATAACTGGTGTCGGAATTTTGAAATATGGAAAATAAGCATTCATTATGATCTACAACTAGGCTTAACCATCTTCCATTTAATGCTGCATCTTCTTCCATTCCATCCATTTCATGATAAAAGACTTCTCCTATTTCGTTAACTTTACCGTAAAGTACGGAAACCATTTTAATGCCTCTCTTTTTAGCATCCAATAGATCTTTATAAAAATAATTGTAATCTGTATTCCAAATGTCTAAGTATATTGATTTTTTAGCATTTTTCAGCATAGATTTAATTTTTGTCTTGATTTGTTCTGTATCATCAAAATGCCATAAATAATTTATAGATGCAAGATCTTTTATATTATTAATATTATTTTGAAGATAATCTATTGTAGAATTAGTATCATTCTTATAAATGTTTAAAAATTCTGCTAAAGATATAGCTATATATTTAGAAGGATTTAATCCATTTTTAGTGATTATATTTTTATTTAAAAGTGATTTTATGGTATCATATACTTTTGATTGAGGTACACCTGAACGTTTACTTGCTTCGTAAGCTGTAATTTCCTGGCTTTGTAATAAAGTTAAGTATATCATGGCCTCATATTTATTTAATCCTACTTTAACCAGTTTAGAAATAAGTTCATTTTTTAATTCCATTAAATTAACCTCCATAATATCAGTAATAAATATTTATTTATTATTATACACATTTGTGCTAAAAATGTCATTACTGTTTGTAATAATAATTAGGTAAGCTTACATATAGAAAACGGCGATTTAGGGACTTTACAGAATTAATTTTAATATACATATTTATAAATTTTAATTTATAAATATATATTATCTTCAGTTGTGTAAATGAAAAATAATTACTATAATGAAGTTAAAGGATGGAAAAATGTATACTTTATTTATTTTATGTTAAGATGTTGAATTGAAATTATGAACATAAATTTACAGGGAGGAAATATATTTTGAAAAAAATAATACTGACGGGTGGAGGTTCTGCCGGGCATGTTACACCTAATCTTGCTTTGGTCCCTAAATTAAAAGAGCTGGGATATGAAATACAATATATAGGAACTAAAAATGGAATTGAGAGAAAAATAATAGAAGATGAAAAAATAAAATATCATGTCATTTCAAGTGGAAAATTGAGAAGGTATTTTGATGTGAAAAACTTCACGGATCCTTTTAGAGTATTGAGGGGAATATTCCAGGCTGTACTCATAATGAAAAAAGAAAGACCCAATATAGTGTTTTCAAAAGGAGGATTTGTGTCAGTACCAGTGGTTATTGCTGCACATTTAAATAAAATACCCGTTATTATCCATGAATCGGATATGACGCCTGGGCTTGCAAACAAATTATCTGCACCTTATTGTACAAAGATTTGTGTTACATTTCCTGAATCCCTGAAAAGTATAAAAGGGCATGATGCTGTCCTTACGGGGACACCAATAAGACAGGAACTTTTAGATGGAAGCAGAATAATGGGAAGAAGATTATGCGGATTTGAAAATGAAAAGCCAATTCTTCTTATAATAGGTGGAAGCCTTGGTTCCGTATTTATAAACAATACAGTGAGAAATTCTTTAAATGAGCTTTTGAGAGTATTTAATATAGTGCACATATGCGGGAAGGGAAATGTAGATAAGGCTCTGAACATGCGAAAAGGATATATCCAATTTGAATATCTGAACAGGGAACTTCCCCATATAATGAATGCAGCAGATATAGTTGTATCCAGGGCAGGTGCAAATGTTATATTTGAATTACTTGCACTTAAAAAGCCAAATTTGCTTATACCACTTTCTAAAACGTCAAGCAGAGGTGATCAGATTTTAAATGCAGCTTCTTTTGAAAAAAGCGGATACAGCATGGTACTGCAGGAGGAGAAAATGACACAAAAGGTATTTTTGGATAAGATTGAAGAGCTCTATACATCAAGGGATAAATACATAAACAACATGAAGACAAGTCCCGCCCGTCATGGGGTAAGCAAAATTATAAATTTGATAGAAAAATATGGTAATTAATCAAGCAATTCTTAGGCTCAGATGAGAACTTTACACTTTAAGATAGTAAAGTACTTTGTGAAAAAAATATTTTTATTTTTATTTTTAGAAGGAAAAACGGGGAATATGTAGAAATATACATATATACTGGCACAATACACTGTTGAATAAAATGGAATTTATTCAACAGTGTATCCAAGTGAAAAATTGTATAAAATTGAAAGGTGGAGATATTATATGAAAAACGTAGCCGTAATATATTGGAGTAATGGTGGGAATGTAGAAGTGATGGCAGATAAAATTGCCAAAGGAGCAGAAAGCGAAGGAGCAAAAGTAACAATAAAACATGTACAGGATGCCAAAGTGGAAGATGTAACTTCTGCAGATGCTGTGGCCTTTGGAAGCCCGTCTCTTGATAACAATAAAATAGAACAGGATTATATGGCTCCGTTTATTAAAGAATTTAAACTTCTTCCTATACAGGGGAAAAAAGCTGTATTATTTGGATCATATGGCTGGGATGAAGGAGCTTTTTTGAAAAATTGGAAAAAAATTGTAGAAGATTACGGATTCAAGGTGGTAGGAGAACTGGCAGTTAAAGAGGCACCTAGTAACGAACAATTGCAAAAAGCCGGGGAATTAGGTAAATTGCTCGTAAAATAAAAACATATAAAGATGTGACAAGCAAAGGGATTATTTATATTAATAGTGAATGATCTTTTTTGATTTATGGGTTCAAAATGCAACTGTATTTTAAAAAAATTGCATCTGTAGTATAGTTTTTATCATCTGAATTATATGGATCTGAAATAATTATTAGCTTTAAAATTTTAAAAAAATTACTTTATGTATTTAAAATTTTTGCGTTTTGAGGTATAGTAAAATTGTAAAACATAATAAATTACAACTAAATATTTTTTGTACTTTTTAATTAAAATTTTTGCTTGTAGTATAATTGCTGTACTAATTGTGATATAATTACTGTATCAGTATTAAAAACTAAAAAAAGTACAATCATTTATACTTAAAATTTACAATACTAAAAAGGAGAGGAATTTTTATGAGTAAAAAGAAAACTATGGATGGAAATACAGCAGCAGCTTATATTTCCTATGCATTTACTGATGTGGCAGCTATTTATCCAATAACTCCATCATCTCCAATGGCAGAACATGTGGATGAATGGGTGGCTCAAGGTAAAAAGAATATTTTTGGACAGCAAGTGAAAGTTATGGAAATGCAATCAGAGGCAGGGGCAGCTGGAGCCGTACATGGTTCACTTCAGGCAGGAGCACTTACAACTACTTATACTGCATCTCAGGGATTATTACTTATGATACCTAATATGTATAAGATTGCAGGTGAATTATTGCCGGGAGTATTCCAGGTAACAGCTAGAGCAGTTGCAGCTAACTCACTTAATATATTTGGTGATCACCAGGATGTCATGGCAGCAAGGCAGACAGGTTTTGCCATGCTTGCAGAAAGTTCAGTACAGCAGGTTATGGATCTTGCTGCAGTAGCACATCTGTCAGCAATAAAGGGAAGAGTTCCGTTTGTAAACTTTTTTGATGGATTCAGAACTTCCCATGAAATTCAAAAAATTGAGTTGTTGGAATATGAAGATTTGGCAAAATTAGTTGATATGGATGCCGTAAATGCTTTTAGAAGAAGAGCTTTAAATCCGGATCATCCAGTAACTCGTGGTACAGCTCAAAACCCGGACATATATTTTCAGGAAAGAGAGGCACCTAATAAATATTATGATGCACTTCCTGAAATAGTTGAAAATTATATGAAGGAAATAAATAAACTTACAGGAAGAGAATATCACCTGTTTAATTATTACGGTGCAAAAGATGCAGATAGAATTATAATAGCTATGGGTTCTGTATGTGAAACCATAGAAGAAGTAATCGATTATTTAACCGGCAAGGGTGAAAAAGTTGGATTGCTTACAGTTCATTTGTACAGACCATTTTCAATAGAGCATTTCTTTAAATATATACCAAAGACTGTTAAAAAGATTGCAGTTTTGGATAGAACAAAAGAACCTGGATCAATTGGAGAACCTCTTTACCTGGATGTTAAAAATGCATTCTATGGGAAAGATGGACAACCAGTTATAGTTGGAGGAAGATATGGATTAGGTTCCAAGGATACGTTACCATCACACATTCTTCCAGTGTTTGAAAACTTAAAGGCAGATGCTCCAAAGAATGGATTTACAATAAGCATAGTTGATGATGTTACAAACACGTCTTTAAAAGTAGGAAAAGATATAAATACAACTCCAGCAGGAACTACAGCTTGTAAATTCTGGGGACTTGGATCCGATGGTACTGTAGGAGCAAACAAAAGTGCTATAAAGATCATAGGAGATCATACAGATATGTATGCTCAAGGATATTTTGCATATGACTCCAAAAAATCCGGCGGTATAACAGTTTCTCATTTAAGATTTGGTAAATCAGCAATAAAATCACCATATCTTATAGACAAAGCTGATTTCATTGCTGTACACAACCAGTCCTATGTTCATAAATACAATGTACTTGAAGGACTTAAAAAAGGTGGTAAATTCTTATTAAATACAATCTGGACTCCAGAAGAACTTGAAAAGGAATTACCAGCTTCAATGAAAAAATATATAGCAAATAACGACGTTGAATTCTATACATTAAATGCTGTTAAAATAGCTCAGGAAATTGGACTTGGCGGAAGAATAAACATGATATGCCAGGCTGCTTTCTTTAAAATTGCGGATATTATACCAGTACAGGATGCTGTTAAATATTTAAAAGAAGCAGTTGTAACATCTTATGGTAAAAAAGGACAAAAAGTTGTTGACATGAACAATGCAGCTATAGATAAGGGTGTTCAATCTGTAGTCAAGATAGATATACCAGCTTCATGGAAAGATGCAGAAGAGGAAGCGGCAGCAGTAAAAGATGTTCCTGAATTTATTTCAAAAATAGCTGATCCTATGAACAGACAAGATGGAGACAAACTTCCAGTAAGCACTTTTGTTGGAATGGAAGATGGTACATTCCCAGCAGGAACTGCAGCTTATGAGAAGAGAGGAATAGCTATATCTGTTCCAGAATGGCAAGTGGATAAATGTATACAATGTAACCAGTGTTCGTTTGTATGCCCTCATGCAGCTATAAGACCTGTTCTTACAACTGAAGAAGAATTAGCTAAAGCTCCTGTGGGATTTGAAGCTAAAGATGCAAATGGAGCAAAGGGACTTAAATTTACAATGGCTGTTTCACCATATGATTGTCAAGGATGTGGAAATTGTGCCGATGTATGTCCAGCAAAAGAAAAGGCTCTTATTATGAAGCCACTGGATACTCAATTATATAAATCAGATGCTTGGGATTATGCTATGTCAGTATCTCATAAAGATAATCCAATGAATAAATTCAATGTAAAGGGAAGCCAGTTCGAGCAGCCGTTACTTGAGTTCTCAGGAGCCTGTGCAGGATGTGGAGAAACTCCTTATGTTAAACTTGTAACCCAGTTATTTGGTGACAGAATGATGATATCAAATGCTACAGGATGTTCATCAATTTGGGGAGCTTCAGCACCGACAACTCCATACACAACTAATTACAGAGGACATGGTCCATCTTGGGCTAACTCATTATTTGAGGATAATGCTGAATATGGATTGGGTATGTTCCTCGGAGTAAAACAGACAAGAGAAAGACTTGAGTTAAGTATAAAAGAAGCTTTAAAAGGTAACTTAAGCGGAGAATTAAAAGCTGCTTTTGAAGATTGGATTGAAAATGTAGACAACGGTGAAGGTACAAGAGAAAAAGCTGACAAAATAATAGCTTTACTTGAAAAAGAAAAGGGAAATGACCCTGTATTAAATGAAATCTATGAAAACAAGGATTTCTTGATCAAGAGATCCCACTGGATAGTTGGTGGAGACGGATGGGCTTACGATATAGGATATGGTGGATTAGACCATGTTTTAGCCTCAGGTGAAGATGTAAATGTACTTGTACTTGATACAGAAGTTTATTCAAATACAGGCGGACAGTCTTCAAAATCAACTCCTACAGCAGCTGTAGCAAAATTTGCAGCAAGTGGTAAGAAGACAAAGAAAAAGGATCTTGGAATGATGGCTATGACTTACGGATATGTATATGTAGCTCAGATTTCCATGGGATCAGACAAGAATCAGGCTCTGAAGGCAATCAAAGAAGCAGAAGCTTATAAAGGACCATCACTTGTAATAGCTTATGCTCCATGTATAAATCATGGATTAAAAGCTGGAATGGGCAAGAGCCAAAGAGAAGCTAAAAAAGCTGTTGATTGTGGATACTGGGCGCTTTACAGGTATAACCCGGAATTAAAAGCAGAGGGTAAGAAATCATTTAGCTTGGATTCCAAGGAACCAACTGCAGACTTTAAGGAATTCTTAATGGGTGAGGTTAGATACTCTTCACTTGCTAAACAATTCCCAGAGCAAGCAGATGCTTTATTTGCAAAGACTAAGAGTGATGCATTTACAAGAATTGAAGGATATAAAAAGCTAGCAAATGAACAATAATTGAAATTAAAGTGCCAGGCAGCTCAGCTGCCCGGCATTTTTATTAAGTATTAAAATAAAATATTTTTCAAAAAAGCTTTTATTATATTGGAATTAAGGTTAAAATTAGAACATAACAATAAAAAAGGAGGTGAATATCCCGGTAAGAGTATGACTAAAAATTATAGCCGGATAGATGAAAGTTTTGAGATTAGGTTATAAATTGATAGGATATCCGCCTTAAAGGTGAATGCCGGGTATAGATTATGAATGAAGAAAATTTGAATGGACATAACTGTAATTGCGATGATGAAGTAGAAACTTGTAATTGTGGTGAAAGTGAAATGGTTCATGATTGCGGCTGTGGATGTGACGACTGTGGAGATCATGAAGCATTAATTGTAGATTTAGAAGATGAAAATGGAAACGTAGTTCCATGTGAAGTAGTTGATGGATTTGAATTTAAAGGCAATGAATATGCCATAGTTCAAAATCCACAAAATAAATCCGTATATTTATTTAAAGTGGAAGGCGAAGGAGAAGCAGGGGAACTTGTTATTCCTGAAGAAGGAGAATTTGAAGAAGTTTCAGCTTATTATGAACAGTTGGAACAAGAGTAAAGTTAAAAGAACAAAGAATAAAGAATAAATATCAAAGAACAAGTTTGGTAGATTTTCGGTATATACCGAAAATCCTCATTCTCTGTTCTTTATTCTTTTCCCTCTAATAATCACTTCCAGTTGAGTACCTTGATATCATGAGCATTTTTTTTCTTGTAATTTATAAGATATGGATTCCCCACAATATTGAATAAAGGCAAATCTGACAGGGAATCAGAGAACATATATGAGTTTTTGAAATCAACCTCTAGATCATCTTTTTTTAAAGACTCCATAAGTCTTCTCACTTTTTCTTCACCTTTACAGTTCCTGCCTATGATTTTATTATGGTGTTTTCCATCTTTAATTGAAAATATGGTGCCTATTACCTTATCCACCTCTTTTATTTTGTACAGTTCTTTTAGATAAAATTCTGCAGAGGCAGAAATTAGATATACTTTGCAACCTTCCTCCTTTAATCTTTTCATGGTATCTAAACCATCCTTATAAAATATTTTGCACATTCTTTTTTCATAGAATTCTGCTGTCAGGCATTTCATTTCCTCCTCGTCTATTCCATTTATAAAGGCAATAAAATTTTCCTTGGCTTTTTTTGCAGTAAATAATTTTATTACAAATAAAAAAGCCGAAATAATGCTAAATGGTGCATATACTATGAGTCTTGGATTCTTTTTTACCATGAATATGTAAAATTCCATTAGGGTTTCCCGTCTGGTTAAAGTGAAATCCACATCGAATATAGCAAGCTTTGTCAAATAAATCACCCCATCTGTTCCTTAAGCTTTCAACTTTATTCTTTTCTATAATAATATCATATGAATATCTTTATTGAAAAGATAATTGATTGTATATGAACAAATTATTGCCATAATGTAAATAAGGAGTTGAAATAATATAGGAAATTATTCTAGATAATGATAAAATATAATTAATATTAATATTTAATTAAATTTTATTATAAGATTTTAAGAGGGAGTTTATGATGAGTGAATGTTTTAATAACTTTTTTTTGTATAATGATGAAGTGAGAAGTAGAGAAAAATTTAGAGATGATATACTTGAAAATGGAAAATCCTTATATGAAGTGATTCGTATAATAGATGGAAAACCCTTATTTCTAAAAGCACATTTAGATAGATTGGATAATTCCTCTAAAGTTACTAATTTAAAGCTGTGGCTTACCAGAAAAGAGATCGTAGACAGCATACTTCAGTTGACACATATAAATGAAACTTATGAGGGAAATGTAAAACTTATATTTAATTTTTGCAAAAACAATAAGTTTTTGGCGTATTTTGTAAAACATCATTATCCATCTTTAAATGATTATAAAATGGGAGTCCATACTGATTTTTTTCAGATTGAAAGGGAAAATCCAAATGCCAAAGTTATAAACCAGAAATTTAGAACCGAGGTGGATAAAAAAATAAAAGAAAGCAATATATTTGAAGCAATACTTGTGGATAACAACGGAAATATAACTGAAGGAAGTAAGTCCAATATATTTATGATAAAGAATGAAAAGGTTATAACAGCACCTCTTAAAGAAGTACTGCCGGGAACTACCAGAAATATTATAATAGGGATCTGCACTAAGTTGGGATTAAAAGTGCTGGAGGAAAATGTGAATTACAAGAATATAGATAAAGTTGATGCAATTTTTATATCTGGTACTTCACCAAAAGTGCTGCCTGTGAAAACAGTGGGAAATATTCAATTTAATTCTTCAAATAATAAAATCTTGATTAAAATAATGAAGGCATATGATGAAGAGGTAAAAAATGACATACGGAATTTTGAAGAAATATAACCTTTATTATTGGGGGGAAAATAATGAAAAAGATATTTCAGGGAATTTCATTGGAAGATTGTTTGAAATCTGCAAGTTATGAATTACATAAGCCAAAGGACAAGTTGAAATATAAGATTTTGAAGCAAAAAAAATCGTTTTTTAAAAAGAAAACAATAATAGAAGTTTTTTGGGATGATGGTGAGAAAAACCTGGCACCAGCCGTGGATAAAGATAATAACTTAAAAATAAATGAAAATAACGGTACTGCTAAAGTGCTGAATGGTAAGATAATTGTAAAAGATCCTGTAGTAGAAGGAAAACCTGCAGTAATTTATAAAAGTAATAATATATCAATTTTTGTAGATGGGGTTGAAGTTGAAAATAAATGTGAAGTTTTTGACCGCAGTGACATAAAAGTAATCTTTACTGAAAATGATCCGAAAAGGGAATTGAATATATATGTTTCCGATGACAAGATGAAGGCCTATGCAGAAATCAAATATACATCTAAAAATGAATATGCATTGAAAGACATGGAGGAAAGCCCAAAATTGAGTTTGAAAACTCAAATATTAAAGAGCATATCTCCAACTAGATATACTGTAAAAGAAATTAAAGAAGAATTATCCAATAATAAAGTAGTTTATGGTATAATAGAAGAAAATTTGAAAAAAGTTGTAGAAATCAGTGAAAAAGTACTTGTAGCAAGGGGAAAAGAACCCGTAAATGGACAGGATGATTTGATAGAGTCAAAGTTTAAAACTTTTGCGGATCTGAAGGAAGATCTGGGAGGCAATGTAGACTTTAAAAGCATAGGAGTCGTAAATTCAGTAAAAAAGGGAGATATAATTGCATTAAGACATGAAGGAACCCAGGGTGAAAATGGATACGATGTAAATGGCAAGATATTAAAGCATAAAAAGGGAAAACGTCTGAAGCTTAAAGTGGGAATGGGATGTACTATTAAAGATGAAAATACAGTGGAAGCAGCTATTGATGGTAAACCTTCCGTAAAGGGAAATACTTTTTATGTTCATCAAGTTCATGAAATCAGTGGTGATGTGGATTTAAGCACAGGAAGTATAAGGTTTATGGGAGATATAGTTATACACGGAAGTGTAAAAGAAGGAATGGAAGTAGAGTGTGGAAATGACCTTGTTATAGATAAGGAAGTGGAAAGGGCGAGTATAAATGCAACAGGCAATATATCTGTGGGTGGCAGCGTTGTTGCATCAAAAATATGCGGCGGGGGAGATAATGTAAAAAAGATCAATGCTGTGGAACATCTTGAAAAATTAAACAAAAACTTGACTAAATTAATTGATGTGGTAAAAGAAATAAAAAGCTACAATTTGCTTGGCCGTGATAAAAAGGATGGAGAAATAATAAAAATATTATTGGAAAGTAAATTTAAAGTCATTTTGAAATTGAGTATAAATGTAATTGCAGATTTAAATATGCAGGATAATGAAAGCGAAAAAAATGAAATAATTGAGTTGATAAGAACAAAACTTATGGGGATGGGGCCCATAAGCATAGAAAATTATTCGGAATTAAATGAATTAATGGATAAAGTCAAGGATAAAATAAAAGAATTTAAGGATACACTCGCACTTCCTGTAAATGTAAATATATCTTATTGCCAGGATTCAGATATAAAAAGTTCCGGCGATATAATAATGACAGGAAGAGGAGAGTATATATCAAATATTACAGGCAATGGCTTTATTGAATTTTTAAACGAGAGAAGTGTGGCAAGGGGAGGAATTTTGAAATCCAAAATAGGAATCAAGTGTAAGACCGTGGGAAGTACTGCAGGAGTATCTACAATACTTCAAGTGGAAAGTCATGGTGATATATGGGCTGATGTGGCTTATCACAATACTGTGTTCAAGGTGGGAAACAAGGAAATGATTTTAGACTCTCCAAGTAAGAATGTACATGCTTACTTGAAGGAAGGGCTTATAGTAGTAGATAAATTTGTTTTGTAGAGATCTCAATTTAAACTTAGTAGGCTCATGCTGTATTAAGTTTATTTGTATTATAATTATGCAATAATAAGGAGGATTTTTAAATGGACAACAAGGAAATAAAAGTATTGATATTTAGTATAGATGGAGAATATTATGCCACGGATATTATGGAGATAGAGAGAATTTTAGGATATGAGGAAACTACAAAGCTGCCTGATTCGCCTGATTTTGTGGAAGGAGTCATAAACTATGAGGGGAATATTCTTCCCATAATATCCCTTACTAAAAAATTTGGACTTAACTCTCATCAAAAAGAAGATCAGGCTAAAATTATAGTCACAAAGCAAGATGGCAATAAAATAGGTATAATAGTTGATGTTGTATCTGAAGTAAAAGATGTGAAGACCGATAATATAGAAGTACCTCCGGAAATAGTAGCGGGGATATCAAAAAGATACATTAAGGGACTTATTAAAATAGATGAAAAGATAATAATATTTTTAAATTTGACGAAAATATTGACAGAAGAGGAAAAGGAACTCATATGATTTTAATTTAAATTGAAAGGTTGCATACTTATGGAGATAAAAGAGATAAAGGTAGGAATAGCAGATATGAATACTGCTAGTTCCCCGGACAAAATTATAACCATTGGGTTGGGTTCCTGCGTGGGTATAGCACTGTATGACAGTAGAATAAATATAGGAGGACTGGCACATATAATGCTTCCAGACAGTACTCAATTCAGCAGTGCGAAGAATCCCTTGAAATTTGCTGATTTAGCTGTTCCACTGCTTATAGAAAAATTAGAGAAATTAGGTGTAAACAGGAGAAATTTAAGGGCAAAAATAGCAGGGGGAGCGTCCATGTTCAACTTTTCGGATAAAAGCATGATTATGGATATAGGCAATAGAAATGGTATTGCTGTAAAAAATATATTAAAAAAGTATTCTATTTCAATATTGGCGGAAGATTTGGGAGGCAATAAGGGAAGAACCATGATATTTGATACCTCTGATGGAGTGGTTAAAATAAAAACAGTGGGTATAGGGATAAAAGAAATTTAAAGATTAATGGAGTGATAGCACTTTGGAGAAAATTAAAGTTTTAGTAGTAGATGATTCTGCACTCATGAGAAAAATAATCTCGGATATGATAGATAATGATTCTTCTATAGAGGTTATAGGTACTGCGAGAAATGGTGAGGATCTTTTAAATAAGCTCTCCTTGAATTTCAGGAAAAATATGCCTGATATAATAACTCTGGATGTGGAAATGCCAAAGATGGATGGCATAACGGCCCTTGGTGAATTGAAAAAAAGAGATATAAACGTACCTGTAATAGTTTTAAGCAGTATTTCCAAAGAAGGTACAAAACTTACTATGGAATGTCTTGAAGCAGGAGCGTTTGATTTTTTGCCCAAGCCTTCCGGTACCATATCCCTGGATATAGACAAAGTGAGAATTGAATTGATAAAAAAAATAAAGGCCGCCTATGGAAATATAACTAAGATGCAAAAGTTCTCCCACATAATACATAGAAATAAAAGCCGTGAAGAAATTGGTGCTGCTAATTATATAAAGATAAATGCTGAAGATGCGGAAGACTATAAAATGGACACAAGGAAAAATATAGATGCTGTGGTAATAGGGGCATCTACGGGGGGACCTAAGGCATTGTATTCAGTCATAACGGAATTCCCTGAAAATATAGGAGTGCCTGTATTTGTAGTACAGCATATGCCAGTAGGATTTACCAGGGCTTTTGCAGAAAGACTTGATTCCAATTCCAAAATAAAAGTAGTGGAGGCACAGGATGGTACAAATGTAGAAAATAATACTGTTTACATAGCTCAAGGTGGATTTCACATGGAAGTTTGGAGAGATAAAAAGATACATCTAAATGTGGAACCTGCCATTTGGGGCGTAAGACCTGCAGTGGATAAATTATTTATATCTGCCTCCAGGGTATACGGAGAGAATATAATAAGTGTTGTTTTAACTGGCATGGGGAGAGATGGAGCAGATGGAACTGTAGAAATCAAGAAAAATGGTGGTGTTACCATATCAGAAGATGAGTCAACCTGTACCATTTATGGCATGCCTAAAGCAACTTATGCTACCGGCAAAGTGGATATGGTTCTGCCAATAGATAAAATAGCAAGTGAAATATTAAAAATAATAAGGCTTGGTAGGAGGTAGACTTATGGATATGGATTATTTTGAGCAGTGGGTTTTAAGGGAATTCAACATAAATTTATCCGCATATAAACCAAATCAGCTGCATAGACGAATAAACAGCCTCATGTCTAGGGTTGGAGTAAAGACCATAGAGGAGTATATAGCGCTTTTAAAGGCGGACAGCATGCAGAGACAGAAATTTCTTGATTTTATAACTATAAATGTATCTGAGTTTTTTAGAAATCCTGAAATATTTGAAGAACTTAAAGTCAAACTGAAAGAGGAACTGCTTTCTAAAAATAATTCTTTAAAAATATGGAGTGCAGCTTGTTCAATTGGAGCTGAGCCATATTCAGTTGCCATGTATTTAAATGAATTGAGCCCTATGGGAAGACATAAGGTAATAGCAACGGATATAGACAATACTATAATTGAAAGAGCTAAAAAAGGTGAATATGTTTTATCGGAAATAAAAAATGTAAAAAAGGAATATTTAAATAAGTATTTTACAGTAAAAGACGATAAATATATTATAAGTGATAAAATAAAGAATTTGGTTACATTCAAAAAGCATGACTTGATACTGGATAACTATGAAAATAATTTTGATTTGATAATATGTAGGAATGTGGTGATATATTTTAATCAGGATATAAAAGATAAAATATATAAAAAGTTCAGTGAATCCTTGAAAAAAGGAGGATTATTATTTGTTGGAGCCACTGAAAGCATATACAATTATAAGGATTATGATTTTGAAAAGGCATCTACCTTTATGTACAGAAAGCTATAAGGAGGGAAAGAAATGGATACATCACAATATATGTCTATGTTTCTGGAGGAAGCAATGGATAATTTGCAGACATTAAATGATTCACTGCTTCAGCTTGAACAAGAACCAGATAACATAGATAAGGTGAATGAAATTTTTAGAGTTGCACATACCATAAAGGGAATGGCAGCTACTATGGGATTCAACAAAGTAGCAGAACTTACCCATAAAATGGAGGATGTATTATCTGAATTTAGAGACGGACAGCTTAAAGTCACTCAAGATGTAGTTACAGTCTTATTTAAATGTCTGGATACCCTTGAGCAAATGATAAAAAATATAGAAGAAGGAGTAGATGAAGAAGTACCCATTGAGGAAATTATAGATCAACTGGAAAAAATTTCAGGAAACCCGCAGGAGGAATCTGCTGTACAAAATCATGCTGTCACCAAAGAAGATAATGAAGTAAAAGTTAAAGATATAGAGAGTTCTTCTGTAAACTTGAATGAATATGATATAAATGTAGTTAAACAGGCAGGGGATAAGGGATTTAATGCTTATGAAATAAAGATTGATCTTAGTGAAAGTACCCTGCTGAAATCAGCCAGAGCTTTTCTTATATTTAAGAATCTTGAAGAAATGGGAGAAATAATAAAGTCAATTCCAAGTGCAGAGGATATAGAAAATGAAAACTTTGAATTTGAAATACAACTTATCTTTTTGACTAAAAGTGATGAAAAGAAAGTTTATGACACATTGATTAATGTATCTGAAGTAGAAAAGGTGGATTTAAAAAGTGTAGATATAAAATCTGTAAAAGCAAAGAAGATGCAGGCAAATGCATCCAATGAAGCTGAGATAAGAGCTAAAGTCAAAGTCCAGGCTGAACAAAGCAGCAATATAAGTCATAAACCTGCAGCTTCAGGAACCAGAAAAAAAGAGGATAAAAAGCCTGTAAAGAAAGAAAACCATAAGAAAATTCACCAATCCGTAAGAGTAGACCTTGAAAGACTTGACAAGTTTATGAATATGGTATCTGAACTGGTTATAAACAGGACAAGACTTGAGCAAATCAGCAGTAATTACAAATTGACTGAGCTGAATGAAACATTGGAGCAAGTGGCAAGAACCACTTCTGATCTCCAGGATTTAGTCATGAAAATCAGAATGCTTCCTCTGGATACAGTATTTAACAGGTTCCCCAGGATGATAAGGGATTTATCCGTAGAATTGGATAAAGAAATGGAACTTATAATTCAAGGAGCGGATACAGAACTTGACAGGACAGTAATAGATGAGATAGGAGAGCCGCTGATTCACTTGATTAGAAATGCAGCGGATCATGGCGTAGAATCCAAGGAAGAGAGAATTTCAAAGGGAAAAGATCCTGTTGGAAAAATAAAACTTATTGCCTACCAGGAAGGAACCAAGGCAGTTATAAAAGTAGAAGACGATGGAAGTGGAATACCTGTAGACAGGGTAAAGGAAAAAGCGGAGGATATGGGTATAAATACTGATGGAATGTCGGATAATGATATAAAAAATCTCATATTCATGCAGGGATTCAGCACTAATAAGGAAGTAACTGATATCTCAGGCAGAGGAGTCGGCATGGATGTAGTCAAGACCAAGATATCCTCTCTTGGAGGCACTGTGGATCTTATAAGCGAAGAGGGAAAGGGTTCCACCTTTATAATAAAGCTTCCTCTTACACTGCAGATAATTCAGGTACTGCTTATAGGAGCAGGGAATGAAACCATGGCGATATCTCTTGGCTATGTAGACAGGGTTATAGATTACAGCGATGATCTTATTAAAATAACAAACAACCGTGAAGTTATAATATATAATGGAAATGTGATACCGCTTATTAGATTATATGATAAACTTGGAATTGAAAGATCAGATAGTAAGAAAAATTATATAGTTATAGTTAAAGTGGGAGAAAAAACTGTAGGGCTCATGGTGGATTCACTTTTGGGACAGAGAGAAATTGTTATAAAGCCTCTTGGAAAAACACTGCAGAATCTAAAAGAATACATGGGGGCAACAATACTTGGTGATGGACTTGTAACGCTTATATTAGATGTTGCATCCCTGGTATAAGGAGGATAATTATGAATTATAAGGAGCTTACTCCTATACAATTGGATGCACTGAAAGAAGTAGGCAATATAGGTACAGGAAATGCTGCAACAGCTCTTTCCCAGCTTTTAAATAAAAAAGTCGATATGACAGTGCCTTCCATAAACATAGTGCCTTTTGAGGATATCTTCCAGAGTATAGGTGGAGATGAAATAGTTGTAGGTGTAATAGTCAGAATACTAGGTGATGCACCTGGAAATATACTTTTTATATTTGAAAAAAATACTGCACTGGATCTCACTTATATGCTTACGGGCGAAAAAAAAGATTATCTGGACGACATGGGAAATTCAGTTGTATGTGAAGTGGGCAATATAATAGCTAGTTCCTATATGAATTCCATGTCTAAATTTACAGGGTTATATGTTGTACCTTCAGTACCTGCAGTTACCTGCGACATGCTGGGGGCAATACTTTCAACTACATTTATAGAATCAGGACAATTTGATGACTATGTCCTTGATATAGAAACATTGCTTATGCAAAACAACTCCAAGGTGAGCGGACATTTTTATTATATCCCCATGCCCGGCTCCCTTGAGAAAATTTTAAATGCTTTAGGAATAGGATAATAACAGTAGTATATAATTTGGAGGGAAAAAAATGGCTAAAATATTAATTGTGGATGACGCTGCTTTTATGAGAATGATGATAAAGGACATACTGGAAAAAAATGGATTTGAAATAATAGGAGAAGCAAACAACGGAATAAAAGCTGTGGAATTATATAAAAAGGAAAGACCTGATGTAGTCACTATGGATATAACAATGCCGGATATGGATGGTATTGAGGCTGTAAAGGCAATAAAAGCTCTGGATCCAAGTGCCAAAATAATAATGTGTTCAGCAATGGGACAGCAAACCATGGTTATGGATGCAATAAAAGCTGGAGCAAGAGACTTTATTGTAAAACCATTCCAGCCGGACAGAGTTCTTGAGGCAATAAACAAAGTTGTAAATTCATAGTAAAATGAAAAATCGTGAGTTAAAAATTTTGTAACCAATATAAAGGTAAGGTAATTTATAACGAAATATTTGAGTAGTATTGAATTTGTGGTTGAATCTTGTTAAAAAGATGTATAAAACTGTGGCTTTGATATTCCAGCTTATAAGTACATAGTTTGTGTACCCGTATGCACATGGAGGTGTAAATATGCAGGTTGTTATATTTGGATTGAATAATGAGCAATTTGCTGTAGAAACAGCTAAAGTCCAGAGTATAAATGATGCCATGGAGATAACAAAAGTTCCAAAGGCACCAGCGTATATAAAAGGACTTATAAACTTAAGGGGAAATGTAATATCACTTTTAGACATAAATCTTTTAATGGATATTCCAAAGAGTGATAAAAGTGAAAGTAATATAATTATACTTGAAATGGAAGATGAACTGGTAGGTATAACTGTAGATCAGGTAGATGAAGTTTTGGATTTAGAAGAAAATATTATTGAAAAGATAAATGATGAGAGAAAAAGAGCCTATATAGAAGGAATAATAAATCTTGAAGATAGAATAGTTACACTGATCGATATAGACAAACTTCTTTCAAATTAGAATTTTCACAAGAAATGAGGGAAGAGAATGGCAGATGTATTATCACAGAATGAGATAGATGCCCTTTTAGCTGCCTTGTCTGCAGGGGAACTTACTCCTGATGAAGTGCCTAAGGAAGAGGAAAAGCAGAAGATAAAACCTTATGATTTTAGAAGCCCCCAGAAATTTTCTAAAGATCATATAAGAACTCTCGAACTTATTCATGACAATTATGCCAGGATAATTTCAAACTACTTGACTGCTCAGGTGAGAAGCAATGTAAAAGTAAAATTAGAATCAGTTCAGCAGATAACCTATGAAGAGTTTATTCACTCTGTGCCGAATCCTACTATATTGACTATATTTAAAATGCCGCCTTTAAGTGGTTCAGTACTATTTGAAATAAACCCTCAATTTGTATTTGAAGTTATAGATTTGCTTCTGGGGGGTAGGGGAGCAGGAAAATACAAGGTCAGGGAATTTACGGATATAGATAAAAATATTATAAAAGTGGTGAATACAGGGCTTATATCAAATTTAAAGTTGGCCTGGGAAGATGTAATGCCAGTGGAAACAGAAGTAGAGGGAATTGAAACAAATCCGGCATTAAATCAGACTCTTGCACCTAACGATCCCGTTGCTCTCATAACTTTTTCTGTAGAAATGGGGAAAAGTAATACTTTCATAAATATATGCATCCCCTATTTGAGTATAGAAAAAGTACTGGACAGGCTGGTGGTACAGTATTGGTTTCAAGACAGTGATGAAGATATAGTAAATGAGTCTAAAGAGAAGCTTAGAAAAAGGTTAAATATAGTGGAGATGCAGCTTTCGGCTTTACTTGGAACTGCCAGCCTTACAGTGGAAGAATTTTTGAAATTAAATATAGGAGACGTAGTGTCTCTAAACGAAAGCGTTAAAAGTCCCGTGAAGTTAATGGTAGAAAATAAGGTATATTGTTATGGCAAGCCTGGTGTAATAGGGAAGAACATGGGCATTGAGATACTAGATATTATAAGTAAGGATGTGGAAAATTATGAGTAATGGGTTTCTTTCACAGGAAGAAATAGATGCACTTTTAAATGGGGGAGAAGATAAAAAAGATAAAACTGATCCGGCGTTAGAAACAGACTCTCAGGATACAACTGAATTATCAGATGTACAAAAAGATTTGCTGGGTGAAATAGGAAATATATCTATGGGATCTGCATCCACAGCACTTTCTACAATAATAAACCAGCAGGTGAACATAACTACTCCTGTGGTAACTTTAACCACCTTGAAAAAATTAAAAGATGAATTTGAAGTCCCAAATATCGCACTGGAAGTTAAATATACTAAAGGAATAATAGGTGAAAATCTTCTTGTGATGAAGATGACGGATGCAGCGGTTATAGCAAGCCTTATGATGGGCGGTGACGGCAAGGGAGAGGATAAAAAGTCCGAACTCAGTGAAATAGAAATAAGTGCAGTATCTGAGGCTATGAACCAGATGATAGGTTCTGCAGCTACTTCCATGGCAACTATGTTTATGAGGGAGGTAAATATATCACCGCCTTCATCCAAGATATGGGATGATCTTACAAAGCCGCTGTCCGAGGGAATAAGTGAAGAGGAGCCTGTGGTTAAAGTATCCTTTTCACTTAAAATAGGTAATTTAGTGGACAGCCATATAATGCAGCTGTTTCCCGTAGAAACTGCAAAAAAGGTGGTTTCCATAATGATGGGTCAGGAAAATGAGGAAGAGGCCGCTGCTGCTGAACCTGAAGTTTCAGAGAATAAGGGTGAAGCAGATTCAAATCCTTCTGTCTCACAAGCTGCAGCAGCGTCTCCTTCAGCGACCCAGGCCCACAACAGTATAAATGAAAAACCTATAGAAACAAGTGCAAACAAGCAGCAGGTACCGGTGCAGAAGGCAGCCTTTCAACCTCTTGGCAAACCTAAAGCTGTTGAAACTGTGCCTAAAAATATAGATTTGATATTGGATGTACCTCTTGAAATATCCGTTGTACTTGGAAGAACCAAAAAAAATATCAAGGATGTATTAAATTTGGGTACAGGATCACTAATAGAACTGGATAAGCTGGCGGAAGAACCGGTGGAGATACTGGTAAATGGAAAGAAGATAGCTTATGGTGAAGTTGTAGTGGTGGATGAAAATTTTGGAGTCAGGATAACAGGCATTGTAAGCAACGAGGAGAGAATCAGATCCTTGAGATAAAAGAGACAATCTTGGACAATCTGGGGTCTGACCCTGTGGTAAAAAATGGTATCGGGTCAGACCCCGTGGTAAAAAAAGTAAATTAGACAATCTGGGCTCAGAACCTGGATTGTCTAATTTTTTCACGAGGTCATTCTCTAAGAATGCTTCTTTTAATTAAGAATATAATTAAATTGATATATGCGTTAAAGTGGGAATTTAAAGGGACTTTGCCTTTAAATTAACCTATTTATCTTTTATTGAAAGTATAAACCTTAAATACATATACCCGATAATACTAATAATAAGTAAGAAGGAACATTTGAATCTATTAATTTAAGGGAGTGTATTAATATGAAAATTAATGGGATCAGTCTGAATCAAGTATTGAATATTTACGGAGGGAATAAAAGGGAACATGGAATAACTAAAAATATAGGTGTGAAAGATTCCATTGAAATTTCATCTACAGGAAAAAGTTTAAGCTCTTATTCTCCTGAAGATAAGTTCATAAGTTCTAAGGATAAAATTGAAAACATAAAAAAAGCCGTGGGAAGCGGTACTTATAATGTGGATAAAAAATTAGTGGCATCTAAAATCTTGGATGCCATGAAGGGAAAAATATGATATGTTTCCATATAGGTCTATGGAGGTGAAATTTTATGTCACTGCAGTTGATGAATATAATGAATAGTGAGTATTCAGTTTTAAAAGAGCTGCTGCAGGCTTTAGACGAGCAAAACCAGTACCTTATAAAAAGAGAAGTCTTTAAACTGGACAAAATAGTAAAGGTACTGGAGGAGAAAAGCAAGACTGTGGCTTTTTGGGAAGTGGAAAGAAGAAAGATAACTAAAAACAAGGCCATGAGGGAAGTTATAGTAGAGGCAAAGGATGAGAATATGAAAAGGACATACGATAATATAGTGGAATTGCTGGAAAAAGTGCAATTTCAAAAAGATACAAACCAGGCACTTATAAAACAATGGCTTGGTTTTACAAATCAGATGCTCAGGGCCATCAGCCCAGCAAGTGCAGGTGCGGTTAGAACCTACAATGCATTGGGGAAAAACAGATAGTAGAGAGAAAGAGAAAAGAACAAAGTGCAAAGAAAAAAGAACAGAGAAAAAAGAACAAATAATGAAGATTTTCGGTATATACCGAAAATCAAAAATCAACCATATTTGAACTTTGATATTTGAACTCCGATCTTTGCTCTTAGATCTTTGTTTATAAGAAGGAGTTGATTAAATGCCAGGATTATTTTCAATATTCAATACAGCAAAAAGCGGGCTTTTTTCACAACAAACTGCCATAAATGTAACCTCCCACAATATAGCAAATGCAAATACGGAAGGTTATTCCAGGCAGAGGGCGGATATGGTAACTACTACACCTTATACCATGCCAAGCATGAACAATGCTGCAGCAGCGGGACAGCTTGGTACAGGAGTTACAGTAGCCTCCATAGATAGAATAAGGGATACTTTTTTGGACTATCAAGTTAGAATACAGATGGGAGTAAGCGGACAATATACAGCTAAGGACAAATATCTTACACAGGTGGAAAATGCACTAAACGAACCGACGGATAATGGGCTTTCTTCACTTATACAGCAGTTTTTTAATTCATGGCAGGATTTATCCAATTCTCCCCAAAATACCAGTACTGTTGCACAGCAGGCTTACCAGCTGACAAATAGTATAAACAGTACATATTCTCAGCTTACAAGTATTAAAAGCAATACAAATACCGAGATAAAAAATGTGGTAGTCAGTATAAACAGCATGCTGTCTCAAATATCCAAATTAAATCAGCAGATAAAAGATGTAAAAATATCAGGTCAGAACCCCAATGATCTCATGGACAGCAGGGATTTGCTTTTGGACAATCTCAGCAGTGAATTTGGAATAAACGTTACGCAAAGGGATCTGGATGGAATTGATGTGACCACTTCAAATGACGCCTCAGTTGGCAATGACAATGGTGCTGCACCACTTGGAACCGACGGGAAACCTCTTAATATAATTCAGTCCAATAATCAGGACAGCCCTGATGTAGCCACTTTTTCCTATGTAACAAGTATAACTCCCACAGAAGATAATACTACTGGAGATGGGAAATATACTGTGGTATATTACAAGAAAGGTGACACCCTTACAGATGATAATAAAGTTACCTTAACTGTAAATATGACATCAGCCCAGGCAAAGGAACTGGACGAAAGCAGGGTGCTTTGGGCTGATAGCACGGGCATGGCTTATAATGTTACACAAGATACTGATGGAAACAATGTGATTAATAGTAGTGGAATAAAACTTGACGGGCAGGATACTGGTTCTGAGGCTTCTCCTGTAGATTTCAGCAATCTGGCACTTTTCAAACCACCTACAGGTGAGCTTAAGGGATATATGTCAGTCCAGCAGAATGTAGATGATTATCAGGATTCACTCAATAAATTTGCAAAGTCACTGGCACTTTCCGTAAATGCCATAATAAGCCAGAGCAGCAGCTGGGTCGCAGACAACAGTGGTTCTCCAGAGGGCGGCATAAATAATTTCTTTGTAAATGCAAAACCTGAATCCTCAACTTATACTGAAGAAGATGAAAATAATATAAACGCACAGAATATAACTATAAATGTAGCTATTTTAAATGATCCTTCTAAGATAAAAGCTGCTACCAAATATGATTCAAATGGAAATTCACTCAACGACAGTACTGATGGAAACAGAGCTATAGCTATAGCACAGCTGGCAAACAGTCTTATGAACATACAGAGTGTAAGCACAAGTTCGGACAGAAAAGATTTAATTGGAAGTTTATTTTCACCAAATGGCAATTTGAACAATGTGTATTCCGTAGGAAGTGCAACTGGAGGCTCAACTATTGACAACTATTTTGATGATTTGGTCAATAAAGTGGGAATGAATGAGCAGGAAGCAAAACAACAGGTTAGCACTGAAGCCACACAGCTTGCCAGCTATACCCAGTCAAGAGAGTCGGTTTCAGGAGTTTCCATAGATGAAGAGATGACAAATCTTATACAGTTCCAGCATGCCTATCAGGCAAATGCCAAGATGATATCAACTATAGATGACCTGCTGGATGTAGTGATAAATGGACTGAAGAAGTAAAGAACAAAGTTCAAAGTATAAATAACAAATAATGAATATTTGAACTTTGAAAAAGGAGGTAACATTTTGAGAGTAACGAACAAATTGTTGTCAAATAATTTTTTATCTGATATGCAGAGAAATCTTACAAATTTAAGTAAAATTCAGAAGCAGATGTCTTCAATGAAGAACTTTTCAAAGCCTTCTGATGATCCGGTAAATGTACAGAGGGCAATGCAGCTTCAAAGTTCTATAGATTACAACGATCAGTATGCTACAAATATAAAAGCTGCACAGGGATGGATGCAGACTACGGATACGGCACTTGTTCAGCTGAATACTGTAATTGGAAATATAAGAAACAATTTGGAGGAGGGCGGCAATGCAGCATATACCCAAGATGAAAGGGACAAGATCAATGATGAAGTAAATCAAGAGGTATCCCAGCTGGCACAGATTTTAAATACGAATTTCAAGGGAGAATATATATTTGGAGGTACTGCAGGATTGTCAAAACCCGTAAGCACTTCAACTTATGATATAACTCGCAGTACAGATAAATATGATGGCTGTGTCAAAATAGAGTATGCAGATAAGGACGGAAATGCAGTAAATTATCTTCCAGATGTGGTTTCAAGTGGGTTTGATATAGGTAATTGGACAACGGGTAGTAGTACTATAACTTTTAATTTGAATGGGGTTGCTCAAACACCTATAACTATAAGTGGATCGGATTCAAATATAGATGATGTAGTAAAGGATCTGAATACCCAAATACAAAAATCTACTTCTGGATTGCAGGACAAAGTAAATGTGGTAAAGACTAATGATGGAAATATAAAATTTATAGCTGTAAACAGCAGTGATATTATAAAAATAGATTCCACTGGTATTACACCTGATTTGTCAGGAGCTGTTGGACAGCAACTTTCAAATATGTCTGTAGAAAATATAGGAGCTGAAAAGAATATAGAAGTATCCCAGGGGGTTGTCCTGGATTACAATGCAAATGCAGTGGATGTAATGAACTATGGGACTGGTACAGGCGATAATATACCTGCACTTATGGACAGGATAGAACATCATTTGGCAGGTCAGGTTTTGTCCGACAAAAGAGCTGATGGTACCACTGCGGTTGTATCAGGTGATCCGGATGCGATAAATATACCAGATTCAGATGGAACAGCTCATTATTATGCATGGGTGGACAATAAGGATGAAGCAACAAAACAGCTTACAAATCAGGATCTTACAGATATGGATGCAGCTTCAAAACAGATAATGAAAGTGGATTCACAGATAGGTGCAAAGGAAAAGAGAATGGATGGACTGTCAAGTCAAAACTCTTCTTCAAAGGTGGACATGACTGATATACTTTCAAAGACAGAAGATATAGATATAACGGAAAAGACTATAGAATATTCTACTATGATAACAATTTATCAGGCCTGCCTGCAGACCGGAGGTAAAATAATGCAGCCTACGCTTATGGATTATATTAAGTAAAAGAACAGAGAACAGAAAATAAAGAGAAAAGAACAGAGAACAAAGAACAAATAATGAAGATTTTCGGCATATACCGAAAATCCACCAAAATTGATATTTGTACTTTGAACTTTGATATTTGAGCAAGGGTGATAATGATGGAATTAAAGACAAAGTATAATGGTGTAAGAAATTATGAGGAAAAAGATATAATAGCTTTTAAAAAGGGCATTCCCGGATTGGAACATTTAAAAAAGTACATTATATTTCCCGCAGAGGAAAATGAATTATTTTATATACTCCAATCTATTGAAGATTTAGCTATAGGACTTGTACTGATTTCACCATTTAATGTAGTAAAAGATTATGAATTTAAATTGGATGACAATAAAATTAAAGAGCTTCATATAAACAGCCAAAAAGATGTGCTTGTGTTAAATACGGTAACCCTCAGTTCAAAAATTGAAAATATAACGGCAAATCTAAAAGCTCCACTGGTTATAAATATAAATAAAAAAATTGGGGAACAAATAATACTGGATAATCAGGAGTATTCAATAAAATACCCAATTTTTAAGGAGGGAGTCTGATTGCTGGTTATAAGCAGAAAAAAAGGGGAATCATTTCTAATTGGTGACAACATAGAAATAACCGTTTCAAAAATAGAAGAAGGTACGGTGAAGCTTTCTATATCAGCTCCAAGGGATATAACTATACTGAGAAAAGAATTGTATGATGAGGTGGAAAAAGAAAATAAAAGTGCAGCAGCTTCAGATATGAGTCTGCTTAAAAAATTGAAAAAATAGATTTATTTATAAATCCAATAAAGAGGTGTTTAGCATGGAAGTTACAGGTATGGGTCAAGGAGGACAGATGCCTTTAGATTTAAGTACATCTAGTGGAATTACTGAAATTTCTGGAGATAAAGCTGTGATAAACAATAATTCGGGTACCGGGTTATCACAGAGCTCGGTAGCGAAGGATAAAGAACAAAAAAATACAGTTGTTAACAATGCAAAAGACGCAGTGAACCAGGCAAACAAAATTATGGATGAAGCTCAGACTCATTTAAAATTTGAGATTTATGGAAAATTCAAAGATATAGTTGTGCAGGTAGTAGACGATAATACCAATAAGGTTCTACTGGAAGTACCTCCGAAAAAATTAATAGATATGATTCAAAAATTCTGTGAATTATCTGGATTTTTTATGGATGAAAAAGTATGATTATGCAGTGCATGATTGTAAAATATAATTGTACATTGTGAACTGTGAATTGTGAATTGAGTAAAAGGGGTGTTATTATGGAATTTAGGTTAAATAAAATAGACCCTGAAGTTAGGCGAAGAGTAAAAGAAACTACAAGCACTAACAAAATCCATAACAAAAGAGAGATTTTAATAAACAAAGATTACAGGGATAAAGGAAAAAACAGTCAGGGAAATTTTGGTTCAGAGCTCAGTAAATATAAACAGGAAAAAAATAAAAAGCATGTATTAGTTCAGGCAAGTAAAGTGGAGGAAGTAGAGGTGAAAGCCTTCAAAGAAGAAGGAGAAATTATATCAAGAGATGATAAGAGAGGAACAATACTGGACGTGAGGAAATAAAAGAACAAAGAGAAAAGAATAGAGAATAAAGAACAAATAACAGATAATGAAGATTTTCGGTATACACCGAAAATCAACCAAATCTGATATTTGATATTTGAACTTTGATCTTTAAAAAAAGGTGGTGTTAACATGTACACGGCTAATGCTTATAATACCTACAAGACAAACAGTGTAAACTATGCCTCAAAGGATCAGCTGCTTTTAATGCTGGTGGATGGTGCAGTTAAATTTGCCAAGATAGGTAAACAGGGATTATTGGATAAGAATATAAAAATAGCCCATGAGAATATAGTAAAAACTGAAAATATTTTTTATGAATTAATGGCAACGTTAGATGTTGAAAAAGCAGGAAATTGGGGACAGTCTCTTATGGCAGTATATGACTTTATAGTTAGAAGACTTATGGATGCCAATATAAAAAAAGATGCAGCAATAATGGATGAAGTAATTCCGTTGATAGAGAATGTAAGAGATACATGGGAACAGGCATACAAAATTTCTAGAACAGGTATAGTGAAAAAGTAATTATGCATTGTGAACTGTAAAATGTGCATTGATAAAGTGAATTATGAATTGTGAATTGAAAGAAGGAGGAATAAATATGGCAGGTACTACAACCAGTACAGCGAGCAGCATGCCAATAGGTGCAACCGGTGCCGGCGGCGGAAATATGCTGAGAATCACAGGACTTAATACAGGACTTGATGTAGATTCTATGGTAAAGAAGATGCTCACATCAGATCAGACTAAAATAGATCAGGTAAAGCAGCAGCAGCAGTTAATTCAGTGGAAACAGGAAGCCTATCAGAGCATAATAACAGATGTAAAAGATCTGCAGAGTGCATATTTTGATATAACTAACAGTGCTAATTATCTGCTGTCTTCGGGAAGTTATGATAATATGACAGCAACCAGTGGAGATCCTACTACAGCTACTGCAAAAGCAGCAGCAACTGCATCATCAGGGATTTATAAAATATCAGTAAGCCAGCTAGCACAAGCTGCAAGTATAAGCAGTACTACTAGTTTAAATACTGAATTTCAGGTTACTGATATTAATAATTGGAAAGGTGCTGGTAAAACTATAAATTTTAGTGTAGATGGGACAGCTGATGCGAGTCCTCTAGATCTATCGGGATTTACTGGGACTACAGTATCAGATTTAGCATCATATATTAATAATCAGATAAGTCAAAATACAGGTTTAAGTGGTAAGGTTTCAGTTTCATATGTAAATGATGGAAAGAATGACTATATAAAATTTACTCCATTAACTAGTAGCAAAGTGCAAATAACAGCTAGTGGAGTAACCGATATAACAAGTTTAAATACAAATTTAACTGCAGCTTCTTTAACTACAGATTTAACTTCCTTGGATTCAAGTTTAAATACTAATCTCACTTTAAATTTAAGTTATAATGGTAAAAATACATCTGTAAGCGTTGATAATACCAATGGCACAGCTACTTTAAATGATCTAATTACAGCTATTAAAAATGCTACAGGAGGAACTGTAACTGGAAGTTTTGATGATATAACAGGTAAATTTATTCTGCAGACTACGTCTACAGGAAGTATATCAAATTTATCAATAACTGGAGATAGTACCGGAGGAAGGTTGTTGTCTGCATTGGGGTTGCCTGCAGTAGGATCATCAGCAGCTTCATCTCAAGGAAAGGATGCCTTGGTTTCAATAACTCCACCAGGATCATCGACAGCTACAACTTTGACAGAGTCCTCGAATAATTTTATTGTAAATGGTATTAGCTATAGTGTCACGGGAATAACTCTGCCGGGCAATCCTACTAGTATATCTGTTACCCAGGATACTTCAAAAGTACACGACTTGATTTCAAATTTTATAGATAAATACAATAATTTGGTAGGTGAAATACAGGACAAGCTAAGCGAAAGAAAGGATTATAATTATCAACCTCTTACAGATGCACAGAAGAGTAGTATGAGTGCTACTGATATAACAAACTGGGAAACAAAAGCAAAACAGGGCATACTTGAAAATGACGATAATTTAGAAAGTCTTTTGAATGATCTTACAAATGCATTTAATGCTCCTGTTTTAGACAGCAGTGGTAAAAGTGTATCAACACTTTATTTTGGAAGCATAGGTTCAAATGCTATAGGAATTGATACTTCAAATGATTACACACAGGGAGCAAAGCTCAGTATTACTGATGACCAGCAATTTACAAATGCGCTTACTAATCATGCAGATGAAATAATGAAACTCTTCACAACTACATCTGATAGTACAGATCCTACTACTAATTTTAATCAATCTGGAATATTTCAGAGAATAAGCCAAATAATCAATAATAATGTAGGAGTAATAGGAAGTACTTATAACAGTGGTACGCTTACAAAATATGCAAACCTTCAAGATGACTACAGTATATCAGGGGGGGCTGGAACAGGGACTCTTCCAGATCAAATATATCAGCAGCAACTGCTTATAAATAATTTGACAGACCAGATGAACAATGATCAGACTAAATATTATGATCAGTTTACACAGCTGGAAACGGCTATGGAACAGTTAAATGCACAGCAGTCATCCCTCTCAATGTATCTCGGCTAATCTAAATATTGTTGATATTATTACAACCATATAAAGGGGATTTTAGTATGAGAAAAACCATTGAAGAAATACTATCGGATTACAAAAATTGTACAGCTGATATTATAAGGCTACTTAAGATAGATGATTTTGACTCACTTCAAGGTGAAATGCAGAGAAGACAGTGTATTTTAAATGAACTGCTTTCTAGAACTGATAAAAACGATGAAGCCAAGGGAGTTTATGAGAAGCTTAACATAAAAGAAATTGAAGATGCAACACAAGAACTTATGAAAAAGAAAGCTTTTTTAATAAAGAAAAAGTTGAAAGATATATCAAAAAATAAGGCTGCCAGCAGCGCATATGGAAATTTAGAAAATTCGGCAAAAATATTCAGTAAAAAAATATAAAAAAGTATAAAGTTTAATTATAGGTAAGCGATAAATGAAATGTAAGGTTCAAAAATAGGAAATAATGATTTTGAACTTTAGGCTTTGATAATTGGCTGCAAAGCTTAATTATAAATAAAAATTTGGACAAGGATGTCCAGTACAAAAATCAAGGAGGAATAAACATGATAATAAATCACAATCTTATGGCAAACAATGCTTTAAGAAATATGAACATCAATTCTAATAATGCCAGCAAGGCAATGCAGAAGTTATCTTCAGGACTTAGAATCAATACTGCAGCAGACGATGCAGCAGGGCTTGCAATATCTGAAAAGATGAGAGGACAGATAAATGGTCTAAATCAAGCTTCAACAAATGCCCAGGATGGTATATCACTTATACAGACAGCTGAAGGTGCATTAAATGAGACTACTGCAATTCTTCAAAGAATGAGAACACTTACAGTACAGGCAACAAATGATACAAATGTATCTACTGATAGAGATCAGATAGGTAAAGAAATAACTCAACTTAAAAATGAAATAAACAGAATAGCCAGTACTACTCAATTTAATACTAAGAACCTGTTAGATGGAACTGCTAGCGGTATGATTTTCCAAATTGGAGCTAATGCTAATCAGACAATATCATTAACTATAGCTACTATGAATGTTAGTGCATTGGCAGTGGGTGCTATTTCAATAGATAATACAAAAAGTGCTGCATCCTTGACTTCAATGATAACTACAATAAACACTGCAATTAATACGGTTTCTGGTGAAAGATCTAAACTTGGTGCTTATCAGAACAGGTTGGAACATACAATAAATAATCTTGGAGTTGCATCAGAAAATTTAACTACTGCGGAATCCAGAATTAGAGATGTTGATATGGCATCACAGATGTCCGAGTACTCAAAGGATAATATTCTTTCCCAGGCTGCTCAAGCTATGCTTTATCAGGCAAATCAACAGCCACAACAGGTGCTTCAGCTTTTAAGATAATTTATTTATAAAATAAAGAGTAGATTTTATCTACTCTTTATTTTATAAACAGTTAATTATTGCTTTTGGAGAGGGTAATTTATGAATTGTATAACTGAAAATACTGTGAATTATATACACAGATTAAAATCAAGTTTAAGCTATGATAATTGTAGAATAGAATTCAGCAAAGACAGTAAAAAAATTATTAGATTCAAGAAAGGTGATAAATACATCTACATAGGAAGTAAATATAATGTTAACAGGGATATAAATAACATTTTAGACAAACTTGTTAATATTAACTCCCAAAATTTGATAATAATTTTTGGACTTGGAGCAGGGGAATATATAAAACCATTGCTTGAAAGTGTAAAAGATGAAAATAGAATCTTAATTGTAGAACCTAGTTTGGAGATAATAAAGCTATTTTTAGATGAAGATTATTGTAATTTATTGAGTGATGAAAGGATTTACTTAACTCATTTTGAAAAAGGACTTGAAAATTTTTTATACAGCTTTATTAAAATTAATGATCTATATAATATGACACCAATTGTATATGCAGGTTATGATAAAATATTTTCAGCTGAATGTATTGAATTTTTCCACTGTTTAAATAAGGTTAGAAGTAATTTGTTAATAGAGTTCAATACTAGTTTATCAATTTCAAGATCTATTTTTTATTCAACTATAAAAAATATGTACTGCATATCCAATTCCATACCTATAAATAATTTAAAAAAAATATATGAAGGGATGACTGCCATAGTAATATCAGCGGGTCCGTCACTTGAGAAAAATATAGATCAATTAAAACAACTACAGAAAAATTTTATACTTATTTCAGGACTTAGAAATTTAAAAGGACTTTTAAAAATAGGTGTTTTCCCTGATTTTGTATGCATTTTAGATGCACTTGATATAAATTATGAATTTATTAAAGATTGTATTAACCTTAATATACCAATGGTTTTTCATGAAGCATCTAACTACAAGGTTATTAATAGTTATAAGGGGCCTAAAATTTTATTTCTTCATAATACAAAACTAAGTGAATTTTTATGTAAAAAAATAGACAGCCTCTATCAGGGGGGATCTGTTGCCCATATCTGTACATCCTTTGCAGCTTATATAGGATGCAGTACAATAATATTTATTGGACAGGATTTGGCGTATACAGATGATAAATTTCATGCTGGGGCTGCTAGTTTTGGCGATGAAATCAAAGATTATAAATTGGAAGAAAAGTATACTTTAACTGACGATATATATGGAAATAAGATAAAAACTGACAGTGTATTCAATTTGTTTAGAGAAAAGCTGGAGGATTTTATAGAGTATAATAAAGATATTACTTTTATAAACAGTACTGAGGGTGGGGCAAACATAAGGGGCACTCAGGTGATGCCATTAAAAGATTCTGGCAAAGTTTATGGGAAAAATGGGAAAGATAAACGAATATTAAAAAGTATAATGGATAGTGAAGAAAATAGACTTGATGGAAAAAAGATAAAAGAATTTCTTTTAAATAATAAAAAAAGTTTAGAATATATGATAAAAAAGATAAAAAAAGATAAAAAATTTATAGATAATTTATATTTATATTATAATGAAAATTCAAATATAAACATAAATAAGACCATGGATGAATTAGATAAGCTTGATAGATTTATACAGAAAAATTGTGATGAATTTATCTTGATAAATGATTTATTAGAACCTGTGATATTAGAAACTATGTATAGAAAAGATATGATTGTGTTCTCTGAAGATAAAGAAATCGACAAAGGAAAGAAGATAGCTAAAAAGTATAAAATACTATATGAAAATATTGAAAAGGGAATAAATTTTGCAATCCCACTATTTGAAGCATCTATAGAAAAATTTTAAAGAAAATAATATGAATTACGATTATATGATAGATGGGTGTAATAATAAAGAGGTGTATTTATGGATGTTATAAATGAAAAAAATGAGGCATTAAAAACAGCAGATGAATATATGGATAATTTAAAAAGTGGAATATCTTCTGCAGTTGAAAAATTTCAAAGTGGAGAAGAAAATAGTGCATTGCAAATCATTCCTTTAGTTATTGATGGATTGCAGTGGATAGTTCAAGTTGTAACTCTTACTAAAGATATTCAAAAAGGAGAAATAGATCTATTTGAATTCAATAAGAAATTAAATGAGGTAGTAGAAGCTATTGAGAATGAAGATTATGTATTAATAGGAGATTTATTTGAATATGAAATAATTCCATCACTTGAAAATATGCATATTATTATTAAAAAAAGTATTAAATCATAATTTTGAGGATATTAGGTTAATGAGAAAATTAGATATAATTAATAGCAAAATAGGAGCGAAATCAATATATGTTGATGGAGTATTATTGCACAGTAAATATGATCCTTATAAAGAAGCCAACATATTTGCTATGAATAATAGTGCATTATTAAAAAATAAAATCATAGTTTTATATGGTGCAGCTTTTGCCTATCATATTAAGGCTATGATGAAACTTATGGATAGGAATAGTAAGTTATATGTATTTGATGTTGATGATGAAATAACTAAATTAGCGGATAAATTAAAATTATATGAAGATATAAAAAGTGATAATAGAATTAGATTAAACTTAGGATATTCTCATGAAATCATGGGAAAATTTGTGAGAGCAATTGATGATGTGGAAGATATCATAATATATAAACCTTCTCTGAAAGTTCTTTCTGAGAGGTATAATTATTTAAAGCAGATATTTAAAAATTATGATATAGCTAAAATAGGTATAGGGAAGATGGCAACTATAATGAGAGAAAACATCAAAGTTAATTTAAACAGAAAATGTCCATGTATTGATGAGTTACTAAAAAAATATTGTTCAGACAATAAACCTATAGTAATTGCAGCTTCAGGACCATCTTTAGATTATAATTTAGATGTTTTAAAAAAATATCAACACCTTGTAAAAATATTTTGTGCAGGTAGTTCTCTTAGAACTTTAATGAATAAGGGAATAAAACCAGATGCTATATTTTTAATAGATTGTCAAGAAATTGTTAAGTATCAGATAAAAGGTTTTGAAAATCTGGATATTCCATTATGCTTTTTAAATACAGCTTCAAGGTGGGCAGTATCTAGCTATAATGGTCCTAAATATATTTTTTTCAATGATTACACACGTGAAAGTAAAGTTATAATAAATACAGGTAAAACTGTAGCCATGGCAGCTATTGATATTGCAGTGAAATTGGGGGCTAAAGATATTGCTTTATTAGGGCAGGATCTGGCTTTCCTAAATGATAAAAGTCATACAGAAGGTTTTAATGAAATTTATAAAGAATTATATATTAATAATAGTATTCAGCAGGATAAAACTTTATATAAAAGGGTTAAAAGTGTAGATGGTAAAATGTTATATACTACATCAGGATATATGAATTTTAAATATTCTATAGAAAGAGAAATCCAGGATAATAATTCTGTAAGGTTTGTAAATTGTAGTAAAGGCGCAAGAATAGAAGGTACAGAAGAAATGTCTTTTGAAGAATGGGTAAATAAAATGACTTTTTATTTTTAAGAAAGGATATCATAATGAATATAGAAAAAAATTATAATAATGTAGTATGCATAATGCAGGCAAGGACAGGTTCCACAAGATTACCAGGCAAAGTACTTAAAAATATTTGTGGAAAAACGGTGCTTGAGAATGTTATTGATAGATTAAAAAGAGTAAAAAACATAGATAAAATAGTAATTGCAACAACAACTAAGAAACAGGATGATATTATAGCTGAAATTGCTAAAAAATCTTTGGTTGGATATTTTAGAGGTTCAGAAGAACATGTATTATCTAGATATTATTAGCTGCTAAAGAAAATAAATCAGATGTTGTAGTAAGAGTTACCAGTGATTGTCCTCTTATTGATAGTGAGATTACTGAAAAAATTATACAATATTATATTAATAATAAGGATAAGTATGATTATGTAAGTAATACTATAGATAGGACATATCCAAGAGGATTGGATACGGAGGTGTTTAGTTTTAGTTTGTTGAAAAGAACTTTCAAAGAAACAACTAAGAAATATAAAGAAAATATAATCTATTTAGAGAAAAGAACAAAGTTTTTGAATTCATGAGCATGATTTTTTATTACGAACTTTGTAGCTATTCATTTTAATATTTGTATATGAATTAATTTCTTAATAACAGATATGAAGTATATAGCTGTTTTTTATGTTTTATAAATTATATAGGGAGAGAAAGAAATATATAAATTAGGTGAAAAAGCTTCAATTAAAAATAAGATAACTGAAGATATAATGGAGCAGTTTTAAAACTAAGCGGAGACAGAGATTCAATACATTTTGATGAATAATATGCAAAAACAATAATATTTAAAAAAAGAACAGCCTCAGGAATTTTAGTTTCAAGTTTTATTTCTTTAGTTATTGCTAATAAATTGCTAATTCAAATGTAATAAGTTTTAAAAACGTCTATTAAATATTTATGGAGATAGGAATATGAATTTAAACAATAAGGCTATAAATTGTTATATAAATGAATATAGGAATATTCAAAAAAATGGCATCTTGGAAAAGTGTAGCAAAAAGATTAAGATTGCTTTTCTGTCTAGTTTTACTACAAAATTTTTAAAGGAAACTTTAATATCTAAATGTTGCAGTGAAGGTATCAATGTTGGATTTTATGAGTGTGGTTATTGTCAATATGCTCAGGATATAATAAATGAAAATAGTGAATTCTATAAGTTCAATCCGGATTTAACTATATTATTTGTTGACATACAGTCTATATTAGGAGATTTTTATTTTATTCCTGATAAAATAGATGACAATGGTAGAATTGAGTTGATAAATGAAAAATTTACTTATATTCAGCAGCTCATAGAGAGTATAAAATCTAGGCTGAAGACTAAAATAATAGTTCATAATTTTGAGGTTCCAATTTATTCACCTTTTGGAATCTTAGATGAAAAACAAGATTTTGGATTTATTGAATCTATTGAAAAATTAAATTGTAAATTAAGAGAGTACTATAAGAAAGATACTGTAACTTATATATTTGATTATGATGCATTTTGCAGTAAATTTGGAAAAGCTAATTTATGTGATAATAAGATGTACTATCTTGCAGATGTAAAATTAAAATTTGATTGTATTCCATATCTTTGTGATGAATATATGAAATATATAAAACCTATGATGTCTCTTACTAGAAAATGTATAGTGCTGGATTTGGATAATACACTTTGGGGTGGAATTATAGGCGAAGTCGGTGCAGATGGTATAAAGCTTGGTCCAACACCTGAGGGAAGACCTTTTTACGAATTTCAAGAGTATTTGCTGGCATTAAACAAAAGGGGAGTTATTCTTGCCTTAAACAGTAAGAATAACTATGAGGATGCCATGGAAGTTATAAAAAATAATCCATATATGGTGCTTAAGGAAAAAAATTTTGCATCTGTAAGGATAAATTGGCAGAATAAAGTAAGTAATTTGAATGAAATTGCTAAAGAAATAAATATAGGGCTTGATAGTATTATGTTTATAGATGACGATCCGGTTAATATTGATATGGTGCAGACTTCCATACCACAGGTACATTCCATTTGCCTTCCGAGTGATCCTGAACAGTATGTTGATGTCTTGAAAAATATGGATGATTTTAACACCTTTCAGCTTACTAAAGAGGATATGGAAAAATCAAAGCAATATTACTATCAGAGGAAGCGCAGTGAAATGAAAAAGAGTTTTTATTCTATTGATGATTATTTAAAGGCACTAAAAATGAAAATAGAATTTTATGTAGATGATTATTCCAATATTCCACGAGTTTCCCAGATGACGCAGAAGACGAATCAATTTAACTTGACTACTAGAAGGTATTTTGAGGAAGATATTAAAAAGTTTATGGACAGCGATAATTACAAAGTGATATCTTTCAGGGTAAAGGATAAATTCTCAGATAATGGGATAGTTGCTGCAGTTATAATAAATATATCTAAAAATACGTGGTCAATAGATACTTTTCTTATGAGCTGCAGGGTTATTGGAAGGCGGATAGAAGATGTAATAATTAAGATAATAATTGATATGGCAAAGGAAAATGGTGTAAAATTTATAAAAGGTGAATTCATGCCAACAGCTAAAAATAAGCTGGTTGAAGAGCTATATGACAAGTATAGTTTTGTGAAAAAACATAGGCAAAATGGTATAAAGGAATATATATATGATTTTAGTAAAGATATAGATTATCCAGATTATATTGATGTAAAATTGAATGAACAAGGGGGATGGATGCAGTGGAAAAACTAAGAACTATTGTAGCTGATGTACTTTGTGTAGATATTGACAGAGTGGATGAAAATCTTACAAGAGATAATTGTGAAGAATGGGATTCTTTTAACCATCTTCTCATTGTCTCTGAGATAGAAAGTAAATTGAATGTTAAGCTCACCATGAAAGAGATGGAATCTGCAGATTCCTATAAGGTACTTGAACAAATTGTTATGAGAAAGGCAGAATAGTATGGGAGAAAGACATTTATGCAATGACAAGAATTTTGATGAGATAAAAGTTGGAGATAAAGTTGAATTCTATGAAAATATCGATATGAATAGACATGTAAAATTTCGAGACTTATTTGAGGATTTTAGTCCTGTACACAACGATAAATTTATAGCCAAACGTACTAATTATGATGATGTGATAGGTTATGGATTTATGTTAAATGGTTTTTTATCGAGACTTTATGGTGAATATCTTCCCGGAGGCACTTCTATATGCATAAAACAGGAATCAAATTTTAGAAGAGCCTTTTATATAGGTGATACTGTAAAAATAGTAGGAAAAGTTATAAATAAAATAGAATCAACTAAATTTTTAGTGATAGAAACTAAAATGTATAGAAATAGTGATGAACTTATATTTACAGGCAAAGGCATTGTTCAGATTATATTTGATAATTTTAATTCTATAAAATAAAAAATGCAAATTATTTAACTGAAAATATAATTTATTTTTTGAAAGAGGAATTGTATAATGAAATTAATCAATTATAAAAATATTTTAGATTTAGACATAAATTATAAGAATAAGCTAAGAGATTGGCGTAATCAAGATTTTGTAAGGGAAAAAATGTTTTTTTCTGATATTATATCAGAAGAAGATCACAAGAACTTTTTGCGAAATCTAAGCATTAGAAATGATAAGAGAGTTTATGTATGTTCTTATGATAATAATCCTGTTGGTGTAGTAAGCCTTGATATTTTTCATGAAAATACTTCATTAGAATTCGGTTATTATTTAATTGATAAAAAATTTGTAAATGGTGGGCTTGGTGTAATATTGGAATATTCAGTATTAAATTATGGATTTAATAAATTAAAAGTAAAGTATATATTTTGTAGAAGTAAAGTATCAAATAAAAAAGTGATTAATCTCCATTCAAAATTTGGCTTTAGGGGTTTGAATAAGGTAATAAAAACTCAGGACAAGATATTTAATATATATTATCAACAGATAAATAAGGAAATGTGGGAAAATAAAAAAAATAAAATTGAAGGAATTATAAATTTTATTTTACCATTAGATAAAATAGGTGAAATATAATTTTGAGAAAGGAATACATATGAAAATACTTTGCATAGTTCAGGCACGTATGGGTTCTGAAAGATTGCCTGGAAAAGTTATAAGATCTATACTTGGAAAACCTATGATACTATATACATTGGATAGGTTAAGTGAGAGCAAGTATATAGATAAAATTGTACTTGCAACCTCAGATAAAGTGAGAGAAAATCCCTTAGTAAATATAGTCCAAAATGATGGATATAATGTGTTTAGAGGAGATGAATCTAATGTACTTAAAAGATATAGAGATACTGCTAATATATATGAAGGAGATATAATAATAAGGATTACAGGTGATTGTCCATTTATAGATCCAGATATAGTGGACCATGTTGTAACCTATTTTAAAATGAAT
The DNA here is from genome assembly GCF_041205085.1 of Clostridium moutaii. Lineage (NCBI taxonomy): Bacteria > Bacillati > Bacillota > Clostridia > Eubacteriales > Clostridiaceae > Clostridium > Clostridium moutaii. The sequence continues at coordinate 183,424 of NZ_JBGEWD010000001.1, read as the reverse complement.
GATTATGATTATGTCAGGCTGGATGTACCTGACAGTTTTATAAGGGGATTTGATGTGGAGATATTCACCAAGGAATCGCTGGACAGGATATACAATATTGTCTGCGGTATGGAAGCCAATGAGTCAGATGGAACAGCCATTAACATGTATAAGGAGCATGTTACATATTATATGTACAAGCATCCCAATGAATTTAAAGTAGGACATGTATACGGAAGTGATTTATATAACAAAAATTACAGGCTGTGTGTGGATACTATGGAGGATTTCAAATTGGTAGAGAATATATATAAACGTTTTAGGGATGAATATGTGTCTTCAAGACAAATAGTGGAGTATTTAGACGAAAATCCTGAAATATCAACTATAAATTCAAATGTTATTCAAAAATAGTGTAAAAACTTAGATCTATGTCTAAGTTTTTTTATATATCTACGATAATATACATATAAATAACAAATTAAGGTATAATACGGAGGATTTATGAACCGAAATTTAAGAATAAAAGATAAGATAATTGACAGTAGCAGTTCCGCTTTTATAATTGCAGAACTTTCTGCAAACCACCTCCAGAATTTTAATAATGCAGTCAAGCTTGTAAAAGAAGCAAAAAAGTCAGGGGCGGATGCAGTCAAACTTCAGACCTATACCCCTGATACCATAACGCTGGACTGTGACAACCAGTATTTCCAGATAAAACAGGGCACCATATGGGATGGCACAACACTTTATAAGCTTTACCAGAAGGCGTATACTCCATGGGACTGGCAGCCGAAACTGAAGAAAATAGCAGAAGATGAAGGCTTGATATGTTTTTCGTCACCTTTTGACAGATCTGCTGTGGACTTTCTGGAAAAAATAAAGGTACCTGCCTACAAAATAGCTTCCTTTGAGATTACGGACATACCCTTTGTAGAGTATGTGGCTTCAAGGGGAAAGCCTGTTATAATATCTACAGGTATAGCAAGACTTGGAGATATCCAGGAAGCTCTGGATGCTTGCAGAAAAGCAGGTAACAATGATGTAATACTTTTAAAATGCACATCTGAATATCCCTCTTCGCTGGAAGATATAAATTTGAAGACAATACCCAATATGCAGAACACTTTTAATACATTGGTTGGTATATCTGACCATACTCTAGGACACACGGTATCTCTGGGAGCTGTGGCACTGGGGGCAAAAGTGGTGGAAAGGCACTTCACCCTTGATAGAGCGGCGGGAGGTCCCGACTCAGCTTTTTCCATGGAACCGAAGGAATTTTGTCAGATGGTGAAGGATATAAGGGATATGGAAAAGGCCCTTGGAAGTGTGAGTTATGAACTTACGGAAAAACAAATTAAGAGTAGGGAACATTCCAGGAGTCTTTTTGTGGTTAGAGATATGAAGGCAGGAGAAATGTTTACAGAAGACAATGTGAGAAGTATAAGACCTAGTTTTGGAATAGAACCCAAATATATCTATGATGTACTTGGTAGAAAGGCAAGATGTGATATTGAGAAAGGGACTCCGTTAAAGTGGGAATTAATTGAAAATATTTATTGAAATTTATATATACGTAGAGGAAGATGTTAATTATGATAGTAGACAGTAATTCAAATAATGAAGAGATTTCTAATAGAAGTAAATTTTTAAATATGTTTAAGTCTTGCCCAATACCTGATGATGAACTTATGAATAATTTAGGATTATTTATAAGCAGGCAAAATTTATCTAGAATATTATTTATGAATGAATTATATAAAAAAATTATTAATACTCATGGAGTAGTGATTGAATTTGGTGTAAGGTGGGGTCAAAATTTGGCTTTATTTGAATCTTTTAGAGGTATGTATGAACCGTTTAATTATAATAGAAAGATTATAGGCTTTGATACATTTAATGGTTTTAAGTCATTGGATGATAAAGATGGAAAGGCCAATGTAATTGTTGAAGGAGCTTATTCTGTTACAGATAATTATAAAAAATATCTTAAAAAAATACTTGATCACCATGAGAGTGAAAGTCCAATCTCACATATAAAAAAATATGAATTGGTAGAAGGGGATGCTACTGAAACTATATATAAATATTTAAAGGATAATCCCCAAACTATTATTGCACTTGCATATTTTGATTTTGATATATATAGACCTACTAAAGAATGCTTAGAAGCTATAAAAGACCATTTAACAAAAGGTAGTATAATAGGGTTTGATGAATTAAATTATCATAATTTTCAGGGCGAGACTTTAGCTTTGAAAGAAGTTTTTGGACTTAATAAGTATAGAATTCGGAGATCAACTTTAAGTCCTTTACAATCATATATTGTTATAGAATGAAAGATTTTATGAAATAATTTTGGTGATAAATTTATAATAGGAAATTAAATACATTTGTAAAAATAAATTTTTTAATATAATAATTAATATGTTGGGAGAAATATAATGGAAGAGTATAAGGTTATTTATAATAAAAAATTTGGATATAGAAAATTAAATCCTATTCCTTCAAGAGATGAATTAAACAATTTCTATGTGAAAGATTATTATAAAGCAACTCAGAATATTAATAATAAAGTTGACGATGAGGATACTATTTGGCTTCAAAAAACAGAATATAAAGATGCATATGATATATTTAATGAATATTTATTAGAGGGTAAATTGTTAGATATAGGTTGTGGAATGGGTAAATTTTTAAGTTATATGAAAGAAAAAGGTTATGATACATTTGGAATAGAACCTTCACTAATAGCTTGCAAAAAAAGTAAAAATATAGGATTAAAAATTGAGAATTGTAGTATATATGATTTTGAAAGCAATGATAGAAAATTTGATATTATTAACTTAACAAACGTATTGGAACATTTAATAGATCCATTAAAGGCTATTGAAATATGCAAAAAAATGCTAAACAAAAAAGGAATTATTCGTATAAAAGTTCCTAATGATTTTAATAAATTGCAATTGGAATTATGTAAAAATTTTAATAAAGGTAAATATTGGGTTGCTATACCTGATCATATAAATTATTTTAATCTTGAATCTTTAACGAATATACTAGAATTTTATGGATTTAGAATTATTAATAAAACTGTAGATTTTCCAATGGAATTATTTATATTTATGGGTAAAGATTATATAAAAAATAGAAATATAGGTAAAATATGCCATGAAGAACGGAAAAAATTAGAATTATCAATTACCAATAATTTAAGAAGGAAATTATATAATTCTTTCTGTAATATAGGAATTGGAAGAAATATAATTATTTATGGTATATTAAATTAAACCAAATATAATTTGGAGGATAAAATTGGGATACTATACGGATAAAAATATTCTTATAATAGGTGGAACGGGAAGCATAGGTAGAGGGCTTGCAAAAGAATTATTGACTCAAAAACCTAATGTTATAAGAATTTTCAGCAGAGATGAGTACAAGCAATTTATAATGGAAAAAGAACTTGACCATATATCACAGTTCAGATATTTGATAGGTGACGTTAGAGATTATGACAGAGTTGAAAGGGCGATGAATGGAATAGATATAGTATTCAATCTTGCTGCCATGAAACATGTACCTTCTTGCGAATACAATCCAACCGAGGCTATTAAAACAAATGTGCAGGGAATGGAAAATGTTATAAAAGCTGCTGTATACAATAATGTGGATTCTGTACTTTTTACAAGTTCTGATAAAGCTATAAATCCTACCAATACCTACGGGGCTACCAAGCTTTTGGCTGAAAAATTAGTACAGGCAGCTAATTTCAGTAAGGGAAAGGTTAGGACAAGATTTACAGCAGTTAGGTTTGGAAATGTCATGGGTTCTCGCGGGTCAGTTATTCCGCTTTTCAAGAAACAGATAATTGAAAGGGGAAATATAACCGTTACGGACAAAAATATGACCAGGTTTATGATGACATTATACCAGGCTGTTTCACTCATAATTGATGCAGCTGAGAAATCTCATGGTGGAGAAGCATTTGTACTCAAGATGCCTGTTATAAGATTATTTGATTTAGCAGAAGTTGTAATTGAGGAAACCTGTAAAAAGCTTCATATTGATTTAAGTAGTGTAAATGTAGAAAATATAGGATTAAGGGCAGGTGAGAGAAAATTTGAAGAGCTTATGACTTATGAAGAATCACAAATTGCTTATGATTTAGGAAGTATGTATGCAGTTATACCTAATACTTATACGGATGAATTGAATGGATATTATAAGTCAGAAAAAAAGGTCAAGGCAGGAAGTTATAATTCATCTGATACTGTACCTATAACCAAGGAAGAAGTAAGGAGGCTTTTATCCAGTGAAAATCTTATTTAGAATAGAATAATAGTAAAATATTTTTAATAGATGAAAAGTATATGATTTCATTATGTATGATAGTTAAAAATGAAGAAAAATCCTTGAATATGTGTTTCAGCAGCATAAAAAATCTCGTAGATGAAATTATAGTTGTAGATTAGATACAGGTTCTACTGATAAGACCAGGCATATAGCACTTAAGTATACAGATAGGCTGTTTGATTATAATTGGTGTAATGATTTTTCAAAAGCAAGGAATTTCTCAATATCAAGAGCTAATAATGAATGGTTTTAGTACTGGATGCAGATGAAATAGTGAAGCAATTTGACAGAAATTCCATACTTGAATTTTGTAATTGTAGTGACAATCAGTCTAAAGTTGGAAGATTAAAGAAAGTCAACGAATATGAGCATAGTTATGGTAAAAGAAGGTATATTGAGAGAATCAGCAGGTTGTTTAATAAAAATAGTTTTTGTTATTCAGGAACAATACATGAACAAGTGGTTCGTAAAAATAAAATAAATTATGATACTTCAAACATTGATATTACAATAGATCATATAGGGTATTTTAGGGAAGTTTTAAAAAGGACAAACAAAATCTATAGAAATATATTAATGTTAAAAGAAGAACTTATAAAAGATCAGAAAGATCCCTATATTAATTATCAGCTTGGCAAAAGCTATTTTTTAGAAAAGAATTATAAGAAAGCTGTTTTATATTTTAAAAGGTCTATTCTATCTGTAGATAATTTCAATTATGAATATGCAGAAGATTTAGTTGAAAGTTATGGTTATGCACTTTTAAATTTGAATAAGTTTAGTGAAACTGTGATAATAGAAAAGTATAAAAGATATTACTTGAGTTCACTGGAGTATAATTTCATTCTTGCTCTTATTTATATGAATAATAGTAAATCTCAGCAGGTAGTAAAAACTTTTCTCCATTGTACTGAATTTAAAGATAGTATAAAGGAGGTAGGCTGAATTTGAAAATAGCCATTAGGGCAGAAGGCGGTACTAAAATAGGTATGGGTCATATAATGAGGACCCTGGTGCTTGCAAAGGAACTATCACTAAAAAATGAAGTATCTTATATATGTAAGGATAGCATAGAAAATAAAAGTGGAATAATTCAAATAGAGAAAAATGGATTTAAGGTATATGCTTTTAAAGATACCGTTTTAGCGGTGTTGCCAAATTTAAATGCAGATGTGCTTATAACTGACAGCTATGATGTGAATGAGAAATATTTTATTGCTACAAAAAAATTTGTAAAACATACAGCTTATATAGATGATGTAAATTCTTTTGATTATCCTGTAGATTTGGTTGTAAATCAGAATATAAATGCAGATGATTTTATTTATAAGCAAAAATATAAATTGCTTGGATTAAAATATCTTATGCTAAGGAATGAATTTAGAAATATACCACGAAAGCACATTAATAGGCAGGTTAAGGATATAATGATAACAATGGGAGGGTCAGATCCTGTTGAGTTTACCAAAGCTATTACCAATTGGATAACGGATCTAAAGTTTAACTTTCATGTCATTATAGGGCCTTCTTTTAAGAACATAAAATATTTTGAGAATATAAGTTTTTATAATGTGACATTTTATTTTCATGCAAATATGGCAGATGTAATGCAGAAATGTGATTTGGCTGTATCTGCTTCCGGTAGCAGTATATATGAATTTCTTGCCGGTGGAGTACCTTGTCTAAGTGTTGTAATTGCTAATAACCAATTCAGTATATCCAAAAAATTAAGTGATATGAATATGGTGGAAAGTCTGGGGTGGTACAGCAGTTTAAATGAAAGTGAATTCAAAAATAGGCTGATTGCTTTATGTAATGATTGTACTTTGAGACAACAAAGATCTATTAAGGGGCAAAAGATTATAGATGGATGTGGTGCCAAAAGGATAGCTGATTTTTTAAACAGTAAATTTAGAAATTAGTATTCATATAGTTTTATTGAATGGATTGCCAATTTGGCAGTCTATTTTTGGAATTAAAAAGGATATTACATATATTGCCTAATGCAAACAGAATTACAGACAAGTAATATTTAACTAATGGATTGTAGTAATTTAGATACATTCTCAATAAATTATATATAAATCTAAGGAGGTTGATTGTATATGAATATACTTGTAACAGGAGGGGCAGGATTTATAGGCCGCTGGGTTGTAAAACAATTGTTAAGTGAAAATCATTCAATTACAGTGATGGATAATCTGTCCAATGGGAGACTTGAAAATATAGAAGAATTTAAAAACAATTCCAATTTTAAATTTATAGGTGGAGATATAAGAGATAAAAGCAAGTTAGATGAAGTGTTTAAAGATAAGTTTGATATAATATATCATCTCGCAGCTTCAATAAATGTCCAAGATAGCATTGATGATCCGGAGACTACTTTTTTCAATGATGTAGTTGGAACTTTCAATATACTTGAAAGGGCCAAGATGCAGATGTTTGGGAAAAATGGCAGAACAGATGGAAACGGCTGGATTCTTGATTCCAAAGAGGATACTTATCCTTGTAAAGTGGTTTTTATGAGTACGTGTATGGTATATGATGTATCTGGGAATGAAGGAATTCCTGAAAATCATCCTGTGAAACCTGTTTCGCCTTATGGCGGCAGCAAGATAGCTGCTGAAAATATGGTACTTTCATATTATAATGCCTATAGACTTCCAACTGTTGTAATAAGGCCATTTAATACTTATGGACCTTTTCAGAAAACTGGAGGGGAAGGTGGAGTTGTGGCCATATTTATAAATAATGTGCTACACGGCAGGAATATAAATATATACGGTTCTGGCGAGCAGACGAGAGATCTTCTCTATGTAAAAGACTGTGCTGACTTTATAGTTGCCTCAGGATATTCGGAAAAAGTAAATGGTCAAGTAGTAAACGCAGGTACAGGAAGAGATGTTACTATAAATGAACTTGCAGATATTATAGTTCATAACAAAGTAAAGATAAATCATGTAAAACACATTCACCCGCAAAGTGAAATAATGAAATTGAAGTGTAATTATTCTAAGGCAAAAAGGCTTATTGGATGGGAACCTAAATATACTCTTCAGCAGGGATTAAAGGAAACTAGAAAGTGGATTATGGGAACCAAACTTTTAAAGTAATTTTAGAGTTTTGGATAAAATGAAAGCGTTGAAAGAATTTTTAATAATTATTATATAAGAATATATATGTTTTTCCTGCAGTGGTAACTACTATGGGGGAAAATGATTATAATGTAAGTTTTCCTGATTTTGAAGAAATAATAACCTATGGAGAAACGTTAGAGGAAGCATATATAATGGCAGAGGATGCGTTAAAATTATGTTTATTTGATTTATATCAAGATAAAGTTGACATACCTGAAGCTACTAAAATTAATAAAATAGAATTAAAGAAAGATCAAGTGGCCATATTAGATCGTGTCTGAAAACTAAATATTGTGCAAAAATCGAGTTTTAGGTAAAATAAAACAAAAAACTCGGAGGTTGCAAATATGGCACAAAAGCGTTATGAAATATCAGATGAACAATGGGATCAAATAAAAAACTTAATTCCAATAGCAAAAACAGGACGACCTCCAAAAGATAACCGACTTATATTTAATGCCATACTATGGATTGCAAGAAGTGGTGCAGCATGGCGTGATTTGCCAGAACGCTTTGGTTCATGGAAGACTGTATACAGTCGTTTTTGTAAGTGGCGTAATGATGGTACTTTATTAACAATTTTTAGAGAATTAACCTCAGAGGCAGATTATGAAAATTTAAGCATTGACTCAACATGTATAAAAGCTCACCAGCATAGTGCTGGTGCTAAAAAGGGGCTATAAATATCGAAACAAAACAGCATATTGGACTAAGCCGTGGTGGACATACCATAAAAATTCATGCAGTTGTTGACGGGCTTGGTAATCCAATCTATTTTCAATTATCATCTGGTAATTTACACGACAGTACACAGGCTGTAGATGTTCTTTCCAACATTGATATAAAAGATAGCAATATCTTGGCAGATAAAGCATACGGTACAAACGAAATTAGAGAATATATTACTTCCAAGAAGGCCTCATATACTATTCCACCAAAATCCAATGCAAAAAACCCGTGGGATTGTGACTGGTGGCTGTATAAAGAACGTCATTTAGTAGAATGTTTCTTTAATAAAATCAAACATTTTAGAAGAATTGCAACTCGTTGTGACAAGCTTGCTGATTCTTTCCTTGCTTTTGTTTATATTGCTGCTATTTTTATTTTGTCTAAGTAGTCTATTGCTACATTGTTTTCAGACACACCCTAGTTAATACTGTAAAAGTTTTTTCTAAGGTTATTTAAGAAAATCGTTATGCTCTTTAATACAGATTAGAGTGGCAGATAGTAAAAGTAGGTGAATCAAATGGCTATGAAGAAAACCCCCATAGCCATTTGATTGTCTGATAGAAACTATTTCCATCTTCTAAAAAATTATTTTCATAATGATAATCGTGAAATTTTAAGCATCAATTTTTACTTTTAATACCTGACTGTTTTTATAAAAGTAAATCCAACCAGGGACAGCAAACAAATAATCAGTTGCTTTATCAGAAATTTTTATTATATTACTGCCATCTAGATTCATCCGATAGAGTCCGTCATTACTTTTACCTTCCTCATTAAAAGACGTAAGTGTATAATATATATAATCATTAAATACATTTATACTGTACATTTCATTATTAGTATAATGAAATGTAGTCAATAAAGTGTCTTCACTTCCATCATTTTTTATCTTATGAATACCATTGGAATCACTGTAATAAATCCAATTGTCTACAGGTTGAAATCTTGACAAATTATCTTCTTTAATTATCTTTATATCACTTCCATCAAGATTTGCCATTATAAATTCAGGCTTATTAGGAGGAGAAGCAGATATTTCGGTAATACTCATATATATCCGACCATCTTTTATGCAGAAAGGATAGCCGTGGTCTACGATATAGGGGTCTTTTATATTTAAATCCACATGTTCTTCCCTAGTTCCATCTGTTGTATTATCAGCACTTAACTGATGATATGTATCATCCTGTGGATTGTAGTAATATGTGTTGCCATTATTGTAGGAAACTAATGCTCCATTGATTATATTACCGGTAAAGTCCAGCTCTTTTGTTGTAAGTTGTTTCACAACATCATCTGACACTACATATATTCCACCTAAAATTATCACATTGCTTGTACTGGAATCTTTTCTCCAGACATTGTAAACAAGACTTCTTGTTGCATTATTCGGGGAAGTTGGAGTTAGAACTATAAAAGAGGAATCTTTTCCGGCAAGAGCTGCACCGCTGCACCGGACAGTGAATCCGGAAAGTTTTCTCCTGAAGCTACGTAAATTTTATTTATATCATCGCTGTTGAAGTGATTTATAATATTTAAATTTGTTTCATATCTATCTATTCTCCAAATTCTTTCTGGTGAAGGATAATTCTTAGCAACATTTTCACTGATGACTTCGGAGCCGCCAATTATATAAGTTTTTATAATACTATTTTTATTCAGAAAGTCCTTACTATTATCTGAAAAGGTATTTATCAGTCAATAAGATTGGCATATCTTTTTGAGCTGCTATGGGAGCAACTGATATGGAATCAGCAAAACCTAAACCTGATGTAACTACAATCTCCTTGTTCATATTAAAATTGGAGTACATATATTTGGCCACTGCCATGGAAGTTTCATACCTTGTGATTCCAAATAGCCTTACAATATTTACATTGGTTTCTCTCTTTAAAGTATCTTCAACATTTTTTGAGATACTTCCTTCACCGCCAATGATAAATAGGTTTTCCACTTTCAATTGAATTATTTTATTGATTACTTCATTGCTTATTTCTGATTTTGTTGTTAAGAGAACTGGTGCGGATAGCTTCTTTGCCAATGGAACAGAGCACAGTGCATCAGGATAATCTTCACCACTAGCTAGTACAAGATTTTTTGATGTTTCCCATCCGGAATTTAATATTTCCATGCTTGTTTTATATCTGTCATTTCCATAAATCCTAGTAATTTTAGATGAAGCTAAAACTATGTTAATTTGGAAGGCACGCAGATGAAATGCTTAGTATTAAAAAACCTAGTATACAGCTTAAAAGTTTAGTCATTTTTAGCATTCTAATGAAATCCGCCTTATAAATTATTTGAACTGTAAAATTGACAGTTAACAGTATATTAACATTTCATTTAAAGTATTTAAATATGGAACATAAGGATTAAGTGGGATATAGTGGAGTGACACAAAAGACTCTGGGAGGTGATGAATAAATTGAGAACAAACGTTTGAATAGACCAATCCTTTTATGCCCATAATAAAAATATAAATTTTATTATGGAAAGAGATGAGTGATATGGATTATAATAAAGTGGAAGGACAGAAATTTGTATTTTATAAGTGAGGTGAATTCATTGAATATAGATAAAGACAGTATAGATAAGATAATATCATTTCTTATAGAAAATATAAAACCATATTTGATATACTTATTTGGTTCAAGTGTAAATGGAATATTTAGAGGAGATAGTGACATTGACATTGCATTTATTAGTGATATTGAAACTTCTGACTACGAAATATTTATGTTGTCACAAAAACTTGCAGATATATTAAAAAGAGATGTTGATTTGATTGATTTAAAAAAAGCATCTACTGTATTTAAAGTTCAGGTAATAGCTAAAGGCGAACATATATACTGCAGTGATAATAAAAGAAGGGCTTATTTTGAAATGTATGCATTTAAAGATTATGCTATATTAAATGAAGAGAGAGAAATAATATTAAAAAATATAAAAAAGAGAGGACATGTATATGAATGATGCGATATTGAACAAAATATCTGTTATTGAAAGATGTATAAATAGGATAAATGAAGAATATAAAAATAACCTTGAAAATTTGAAAAATTATACTAAACAGGATTCTATAATTTTAAATATTCAAAGGGCCTGTGAGGCTTCTATAGATTTGGCAATGCATATAGTTTCCGAAAAAAAAACTTGGTATTCCACAAAATAGCAGGGATGCATTTGAAGTATTATTTCAAAATAATATTATAGATAAGGAGCTTATGAATAATTTAAAATCTATGGTTGGATTTAGAAATATAGCAGTACATGATTATCCGACTGTAAATCTGTCTATAGTGAAGGAAATAATTGAAAAGCACATATATGATTTGAAAAAATTCGCAGAACATATGCTTCAATTTTACAGTAAGTAGAACTGACAAAAAACATAGAAGACAGGCAGACAAAGCTTGATTGCATAAGTATGCTGTATGCACTTTTAAGCAAATTTGGAGATGAAATAAGTAAGAGAAAATTAAGTGAGGTGATTCTTTGAAACTTGAAGAAAAATTGGGGATAAAAAAAGAATTGTTAATACAAATTCAAGGCATATTTTCGAAATCCAAAGGTGTAGAGCGGGCAGTTATTTTTGGTTCCAGGGCAAGAGGAGATTACAAGTATAATTCTGATATAGACATAGCTGTTTCAGGAAGTAATATGACATTTAGAGATTTTAATTTTATTTGTGATGAATTAAATGAACTGAATACAGCTTTTACTTTTGATTTATTAAATATGAAAAATATATCAAAAAAAGAATTGAGAAATAATATAGAGAAAGAGGGAATTGAAATTTATGTTGCCAGATAGAGTTATAGAGAGATTCAGAGACTTTAAAAAAGCTTTTTTTAGATTGAAAGAAGCAAGTGAATTGGAAGATAACAGTGATATTTTAGTTGATGCAGTTATCCAGAGGTTTGAATTTACATTTGAACTTAGCTGGAAATTCATGAAATCCTATCTGGAATATGAGGGTATAGAAGGTGCTGCAAGTCCAAGAAGTACTATAAGATTGGCATTTAAACAGGGACTTATTACAGATGGAGATGATTGGATAACTATGATGCTTGACAGAAATAGAACTTCTCATGTGTATGATGAAAAACTTGCCTTGGAAATATTCAATAATATAAAAACTCGTCATATAAAATTGCTAAATATGCTTGTCGTAAAATTTGAAACAATTTTAAGTTAGAATATTTTGAAAGACATTTTTATAGAAACCAGCGATGAACTTAAAACATTGTTCTGACATTTTCAGCCTTATAAGGCTGTTTTTTATTATATAAAAATATAGTGAGTTAAAACAAATATTTAATTTGTTTTAAACAATACACTTGATATGAAAGGGTATAAAGATATTTTAGGTATATGGATTGGTGAAGCTGAAGGTGCTAAATTCTGGATGTCAGTAGTACAGTGAGAGACAACAAAATAATAATTTATAAAGTGGAAAATAGTGAATTGGTTGAGGCAATGATCGGAAGGTCGCATTGAGGTGTGCTGTCATATGGGTAAAGAAAATTAATTTTAATTTTCATGTTGGACAATTGCTTGCATATTAGATATACTATAAAAAATGATTTCTCTTAAACACTGCAATTAATATGGAGGCTGAAGATGAGAAAAAAGAATATTATATGCTTTATATCTGTACTATTGAATATATTTTTTATATTTTCTGGTATACATGCAATTTATAAAAGTCATAGAACACAGATTTTACAAAGAGAGAATGTAAATAGGAATATCATAAAAAATACATACTATTTAGCAAAACAAAGTCAATTTGAAACTTTAAATATAAAGAGTGGAGACATTGTATTTTTAGGAGACAGTATTACAAATAGATCCGAATGGGAAGAGTTATTTAATAACCCCAATATAAAAAATAGAGGTATTGACGGGGATACTACAAATGGTATCCTAAATAGGTTGAACACAATCACCAGGGGACATCCTGAAAAAATATTTTTGATGATAGGAATTAATGATGTTTTACATAAGAAAGAGCCATCATATATATTAGACAACTATAAACAGATTTTAAATGAAATAAGAATGGATTCTCCAGATACAACCATTTATGTTGAAAGTATTTTGCCCAACAATAACATTAGATCCAACAGAGATGTTAAATTCTTAAATGAAGAATTGCGAAAATTAAGTGGCAATAAAATTATATATATCGATTTGTTTGACAAGTTTGTAAAAGATAATAAATTATCAAGCAAATATACTTATGACGGAACACATTTAAATGGTCGGGGATACTTAATATGGAAGCAACAAATTTATCAATATGTCTATTGATAAATAGTGTAAATATATCTTGAATTTTATTGAAATTTGGATATAAGTCAATTAATGGCTCAATGGTGCGGCAAATTGCTACTAAGATGATTAGCATAAATTTAAAATTGTCAAAATAACAATCTCTACATTTTTTGAATTTATATTAAGTTCCGTAATAGCTAAAATCAAACTCCATTTCCATAGGATATTTATTACAGGATACTCTGCTCCCATATATTTTATTTACCTAAATTTGAACAATTTTTTTAATTATATAGATGGTACTTTTGCCAACTTTAATTGACAATAACATACCTTTTAAGTTAGTTTTAGGCAGCCTATTATAAAAAGGGTGCTTTTGCTTTGCAAATTTTTTCTGTAATAATTTCCAGTAAAAATCATAATTTATAACTTTTCTTATAATAATCCAAATCGTTATTGATTAACAGATTAATGCTTTAAAAAATTTTTTTGTGCTAAACTTCTGAGAAAAAATTTACTCCTATTCATAACTACAATAAAAAACCTCATAAATATTTTTAATTTTTACGAGAAATACTGGATTACTACCTTGACATGATAAAAAATTGTGATAATATTAATTATATAATTCGTATAAACAAATTTAATTCGTATATACGAATTAAATGGAAAAGAAATATATTCACAAATTATTAAATTGTCTATATGTGCAAAATTATATAGTCAATTGCAAAATACACTTTGAATCTAATCTGATTTTTATTAAAGGAGAGATAATACGTGAAAAAAGCTAAATTTTTAACTCCTGTAATTTCTTAAAAATTACTATTTGACCAACATGCTTTGTTAATTAAACTATCAAAATAATTTTAAATTATAGAGAGGAAGGATTAGTTATGTCATTGAAATCGATTTACGACAAAGAAGAAACATCATTATATGAGATCCACACTCATGCAGAAGGGCCGGATGGTTCACTTCCACTTACCCCCGAACTATTGAGAACTTTACCCAGCGGCAATATATTCGGAATGACTTTAAATGCTGGTATGGGATGGGAACCATCTAAACTCTTGGGCGGGGATGTATTAATACTTAGTAATCAAGGTGGAATTCGTGATAATGACGGCACTCCAATTGCATTGGGATTACATACAGGCCACTTTGAATTAGGATTACAAGTAAGAGCAGCATCTGAAGAAATCAAAAAACTGGGAGGTGTTCCTTATGCTGCATACGTGACGGATCCGTGTGACGGACGTAGCCAGGGTACAACAGGAATGTTTGATTCTCTACCTTATCGTAATGATGCGGCAATAGTACTTCGACGTTTAATTCGCTCACTGCCAACACGCCGGGCAGTCATTGGAGTGGCTTCATGTGATAAAGGCCTGCCTTCCATGATGATGGCACTAGCATCTATGCATGATCTGCCAACTATTATTGTCCCTGGTGGTGCAACGCTTCAACCTGTAGAAGGGGAAGATGCAGGAACTATTCAAACTATTGGGGTCAGATTTGCCAATAATGAAATTTCATTAGAGAATGCTTTAAGACTGGGATGTAAAGCTTGTGCTTCTGCTGGTGGCGGATGTCAGTTTCTGGGAACAGCTGGTACTTCCCAAGTTATCGCTGAAGCATTGGGAATAGCATTGCCTCACTCTGCTTTAGCACCTTCAGGTCAGCCGATATGGGAAGAAATTGCTAAGCAGTCAGCCAAGGCAGTTTTAGATATGGATGACAATGGAATAACCACCAAGGATATTATTACAGATAAGGCAATTGAAAATGCCATGGTGGTTCATGCTGCTTTCGGAGGATCAACCAACTTGCTTCTTCATCTGCCGGCAATTGCACATGCTGCCAATTGCAAAATTCCTACTGTGAAAGACTGGGCAAGAATTAATAAGAAAGTGCCTCGTTTAGTAAGTGTTCTTCCTATTGGACCGATTAATTACCCAACAGTCTGTGCATTTTTAGCAGGAGGAGTTCCTGAAGTTATGCTTCATTTGAGAAAACTGGGACTGCTGCATGAAGATGTTCTTACTGTTAAAGGAGAAACACTTGGAGCTAACCTTGATTGGTGGGAAAAATCTGAAAGACGTACACAATGTAGAAAACGTTTGATTGAAGTGGATGGAGTTAATCCTGATGAAATTATAATGAGCCAAAGTAAGGCAAAAGAAAGAGGGTTAACATCAACGGTAACTTTCCCTGTAGGGAACATTGCTCCTGAAGGCTCGGTAGTAAAATCAACAGCTATTAATCCATCTGTCATAGATGATGATGGAGTATTTAGACATACTGGAAAGGTTAAAGTTTTCACTTCCGAAAAGTCAGCTATTAAAGCACTTAAAGATGTTGGAAGGATTAAAGCTGGAGACATAATGGTTGTCATGGGCGGAGGTCCAATGGGAACAGGAATGGAAGAAACATATCAGTTAACCTCTGCTTTAAAACAATTACCTTTTGGTAAGCATGTTTCCCTGATTACAGATGCACGTTTTTCCGGTGTTTCTACAGGTGCTTGTTTTGGACATGTAGGACCTGAGGCATTGGCAGGAGGTCCTCTGGGAAAATTGCGTGATGGTGATATTATTGAAATCATAGTTGACACCAATAAGCTTGAGGGATCAATTAATTTTATTGGGACTGAGGATAAAAAACTTTCTTATGAAGAAGCAGCTAAAGTACTAGAAGCACGTGAACCCCATCCGGATCTTAAACCTGATTCAAATCTTCCAGATGATACAAGATTATGGGCGGCACTTCAATCCGTTAGTGGCGGAACTTGGAGCGGAAGCGTATATGATGTAGACAAAATTATTGAAGTTCTTGAAGAAGGTAAAAAAGCACTGGCTAAACAACAATAATTATTTTTATGTAATAAATTTTTATAAAAATTGGAATGGTGGGTGTAATATGACACATAAACCAACGGAAAGAGTTTTAAATATATTAAATTTTTTGTCAATCAGTCCTAAAAAGTTAACCTTAACGGAGATTTCTGAAGCAATTAATGTACCTAAAAGTACTCTTTATCCTATTATGCAGACAATGTTGGAACGTAACTTTGTTTCTCTTGAAAAAAATTCTTTAAAATATTCAATTGGAATTTCTGCTTTTTGTATCGGGACATCTCTTTATTCACGAAATAAATATATGATAGAGTTTATACAAAAAATAATGAAGGATATTGTAGGTAATATTGATGAAACCTGTCAAATGGGGGTTCTTGACGGAAACAATGTACTATATGTATTAAAAGAGGATCCTGTAAAAGATATGGATATCCGCCTTATTTCCCGTGTAGGAAAACGAATACCGGCGTATTGTACAGCTTTAGGAAAAGCTCTATTAAGTCAACACAAGATTGAAGAAATAAAATCACTTTATCCTGATGGCTTAAAGGCCATTACGAAAAATACTATAACGGATTTTAATGTTTTAGAAAATCAATTAAAGAAAATTAGAGAAACTAATGTGGCATTAGAGGTTGAGGAAGTGACAAAATTTTTACGATGTTATGCTGTCCCTTTAACTTCAAAGGGGAGAATTATGGGAGCTGTTAGTATAAGTATTCCAACCTTTCGAGCTACTGAGGAAAAAAATAAACTGGCAGTTGAATTATTGTTAAAAGCAAAAGAAAAAATTGATTCTGTTAATTTTGGTTAAATCTCAATTGGATAAATTCGGAGATGAAATAAGCAGGAAAAAATGTCAGTAGATTTGGTTTTTACACAAATCCACTGACATTTCCTAATGGGTATAGATTTAGTTTTCACACAAATGTATACCTAGTACCACATCCCTAACTATTTTGCAAGTTCATATATTGTATGAGCATATATTTTAGCATTCATTATTAGATCTTCGATTTCAATATATTCATTAGCCTGATGGTCAAGATCTGGTTTTCCAGGGAATATTGGTCCAAACCCAATTATATTTGGAAGTTCCTTGGCATAAGTTCCTCCGCCTATTCCATAAGCTTTTCCTTCCTTACCCGTCTGCTCAGTATAAACCTTGAGAAGAACTTTAACCAATTTACTATCTTCCGGGAAATAAAGAGGTTCATCAGCTTCTACTCTTTCTATTTTTGCACCGCATTCCCCAAATTTCTTGGAAAGGGTGTCCATTATTTTTTCACCTTTCATAGTAACAGGATATCTTATATCTATCCATAAATTTGCCATTTCTTCATTGATTTCGGCAACTCCTACATTCAGCGATAATTTTCCTGATGGTTCATCTTCACAAGCTATTCCAAGCGAAGTACCTTCTGTTTCAAATCCAATATATTTATTGAAGAAGTTTATATAGTCTGCAAGAGGACAAGATCCCTTTGCAACAGTTCCTAAGAAGTCAAAAGTCTGCATTACAGCATTTTTACCTAATTCAGGCATACTTCCATGAGCTCCCACTCCAAATAAGTGTAAAACTACATTATCGTTTACAATTTCAGCTTTCATATTATAGCCTTTTTTATCTGCAAATTCCTTTACTGCTTTAACAATATTTTCTGTATCTTTTGTAACTATTACAGTTTCACATTTATCAGGAACCATGTTAGGTCTTATTCCGCCTTTTAATGATTTGATTGCAATTCCGCAATTACAAGGACTTAATTTTTTAACAACGTGAAATCTTCTTATACCCTTTTCAGCATTTATAAGTGGATACATGGCATCTGGTGTAAATCCGGATACTGGCGCCTTTTCTTTTTTATTATAAACATGCATTTCGGAACTTCCTGTCTCTTCATTCGTTCCAAAAATAACCCTAACTTTTTTTGAAAGTGGTATTTTAAGATCCTTTATAGCCTTTAATCCAAAAAGAGCTGCAATTGTTGGCCCTTTATCGTCCAAAGTACCTCTTCCAAAAATCTTGCCTTCATGAATTTCTGCCCCATAAGGTGGGTGAATCCAATTATCTCCTTCCGGTACCACATCCATATGTCCCAGAACTGCTACATAATCTTTTCCCTCACCATATTCTGCATATCCATAGTATCCATCTTCTTCTTTATATGTGTCGAATCCAAGGTCAGCTGCAATTTCAAGAGCCTTGTCCAGCGTTTTTCCAACGCCTTCGCCGAAAGGCATACCTGCTTTTCCGTCATCCTGAGTACTTTTGATTTTAACTACTTCTTGAGTTGCCTTAACCAACTCTTCTTTCATTTCATCAATTTTTTTGTTAAATTCCATTTATATTCCTCCTATTCTTGATGCCCTTTATAAAGAGTAATCTCAATTTTATTATTTTAAGTATGTAAATGTTATATTGTTGTTTTTTACATAATTTATCTCATAAGATTATTGTAGACCCTTTTCTATCTTTTTTCAATATACTTGAATTTTTTATTGAATAAACTTGTTCTGCATGATAAATTTTATCTAATTTTCTGACAAAATAGGAAAATGTAAAAGATTAAATCCCTAGAAATAGGTGTTTTTGTGAACTGTTAAATTTGAAAAAATCCGCAGGACATATGCTTTAATTTTACAGTAAGCAGATCTGTCGTGCTATATAAATTTAATTGACAAGTAGCTAATAAAAATGTTGACAATGAATAAATGATACAATATAATCAAAAAAATAGTATAAAAATATTTGTGATAAAATAGCACGGATATATTTAAAAATATAAGCGAATGACTGTAAAATTTATTTAGGGAGGATCGTAATAATGGACAGTAAAATAAATCTGGAAGATTTTAAAGAAAGTTACAAAAGTGCCAAGGGCTTTCACCACAGAGCAGAGCAGTTTTTGCGTGAAGGTAAGGATTCTGTTATTATATTTAATATAGCTTCGATGGCGCTTGAATGCTATCTGGTTGCTCTCTGCAATTTATATGGTGTAATGCCTAAGGGGCATACTTACGGATATCTTGTGGATAGTGCAGAAATGGTTGTTAATGTTCCTTCATTCCTGGATGACGAAATAAGATCCCTTGATCCAATATTTAATGCTTATCTTTGCTCTCTTGAAAGTTATGATGGCAATATTTTAGAGTTATTGGATTCAGATAAAATTCTTTCAATATGTAATGAAGTCAGTAAATTATTCAATCAGGAAAGAATTTCATCAATGTGCGGATAAATATAGCTGTCCATGATTATCAAACTGTGAATTTAGACATAGTGAGGGCTATAATTGAAAATCATATAGATGATTTAAAAGGGTTTTCCAAGCTAATGCTTAACCTTAAGTAGCAAGCTCACTGAGAAAGAAAATTATAGGATAAACATATATTTGCGTGTGCAATGCATGTTTATCCTATAATATTTTAATAATTTATTTTAACTTTATGGATTAGCTTGCATAAATGTGAATATATTAGATATTATAGTATGTCTGAAGGTAAAACAATATTATTATCAATTATTTATCAAGATGTGCATCCCTGAAAATAAAGAAACCTAAATTTGATATATGGGCATCTTTAAGCTTTGGATTCATGCATACAACTTCAGTGTAGTAGTAGATTGGTATTATTGGTAAATCAATCATCAGTTGATCTTCTGCCTGATGCATTAAACTAGCTCTCTTAGCCTTATCAGGTTCTGCTTTAGCCTGGGCTATCAGCTGATCATATTTAGTATTTGAATATCCTGTCATATTGTTACCATTTCCAGTTGTGAACATATCAAGGAATGTCATGGCATCATTATAATCAGCTGTCCAGCCATCTCTACCCAGCATAAACTGGTGGTTTTGAAGTTGAGCCAGATGAACTTTTCTCTCAACATTTTTGAGGGTGACATTTATTCCTAAATTCTTTTTCCACATGTCCTGAATTGCCTGTGCTATATTCTGATGTCCCTGCATTGTGTTATATAGTATTTCCATTTGAGGGAATCCCTTTCCACCAGGATAACCAGCTTCAGCCAGCAGTTTTTTAGCCTGTGGTATATCTGCAGTTTTTGGAAGATATTCTTTATTTGTAAATTCCTCTCCGTTTGAATCACTGGTACCCTTAGGTACAAAGGAGGTAGCAGGTATTTCACCGGATTTTGTCACTTCTTTAGTTATAGAAGTTCTGTCTATAGCCAAATTCAATGCCTTTCTAACTCTTATATCACTTAGTGCTTTAGCTGCATCAGGATTGATGCTTTTAGCCTGTGGTGATAAATTCATATCGTAGTAATAGGTTGCTAAATACGGATAGGCTTTTGCCGTCCCATTCTTTAACAGATTAGGAGTTTCTGTAGCAGGTGGTTTATCGATTAAGTCCAGTTCTCCTGTCTTGAATGCCGCATAATAGCTGCTTGCATTTTCTAGAGTTTTGAATTCTATTCTATCTATCTTTATGTTTTTGCTGTTCCAGTAATCGGAATTTTTTTCAAAGTTCAAACTGTCTTTTGATTTGTATTCAACCAGCTTGTATGGACCATCTGATATATAAGTATCTGGTTTTGTAGCCCAACTAGTTGGATTTTTTTCAACTGCGTCTTTCCTTACAGGATCATAAGTAGGGAAAGATGTAAGTGACAAGAAATAAGGGGTAGGGTTTTCAAGTGTAGCTACCAGTGTATAATCATCTTTAGCAGTAACACCTACCTGATCTTCTTTGGATTTGCCCTCATTATAAGCTTCACCATTTTTTAAATAGAATAACTGATATGCATATTGAGAAGCAGTTTTTGGATTCAGAGCTCTTTTCCATGCATATTCGAAATCTTTTGCAGTAACAGCTTTTCCATCAGACCATTTTGCGTTTTTCCTCAAATGGAAAGTATAAGTAAGCCCATTGCTTGATATATCCCATTTTTCTGCAACGCCAGGTATTGGTTTCTCATTTTTATCTAAATTTGTCAAGCCTTCAAAAGCATTACAAATTACCTGGGCGCCTTCAACTGAATTGTTCAATCCGGGATCAATTGTCCTGGGTTCAGCACCAATATTTACTTTTATAGTGCTTTTACCATTTGAGCTTGTGCCGCTTTTGGAATTTCCACAGCCAACAAACAATGAGCCTACAAATGTAAGTGACATTGCAACTGCTAGAATTTTAAACTTATTCTTTAACATAATAGCCCTCCCTAAAAAAATTTTAGTATATAATATGTTTATGCAATATAAACATCTATATATCATCATACAGACAGCAAGCCACACAGTGGCCATCACCCATGTCCTTTAATTCAGGATTCTTCTCAGAACATCTTTTCATGGCATATCTACATCTGTCCCTGAACCTACAGCCTGGTGGAGGATCTATTGGAGAAGGGGTTTCTCCCTCAAGCATTATTCTCTTATTTTTAGCTGACATATCAGGATCAGGCACTGGTATCGCCGATAACAGTGCCTTGGTATAGGGATGAAGAGGGTTTTTGTATAATTCATTGCTCTCCGCCATCTCTAACATTTTTCCAAGGTACATTACTCCAATTTTTGTGGATATATGTTTTACCATGGATAGATCGTGGGCTATGAACAAATATGTAAGATCCAAATCATCCTGAAGATCTTCAAGCATGTTTACTACCTGTGCCTGAATTGATACATCCAGAGCGGATATGGGTTCATCACATACTATAAATTCAGGTTCAACTGCAAGAGCCCTTGCTATACCTATTCTCTGCCTTTGTCCACCTGAAAATTCATGTGGATACCTGCTTGCATGGTCTTTATTTAATCCTACCTTATTTAAAAGATATTGAATTCTATCATGTCTTTCTCTGCCCTTCATTAAATTGTGAATATCTATGGATTCTCCTATTATGTCACCTACTGTCATTCTTGAATCAAGAGATGCATATGGATCCTGAAATATCATCTGCATTTTTCTCCTGTAGGGTAGCATTTTGCTGCTAGAAAGCTTGGATATATCTGTACCATTGTATATTATCTGTCCGTCGGTTGGCTCGTATAATTTGATTATAGTTCTTCCTGTAGTGGTTTTACCGCATCCGGATTCTCCAACTAACCCTAGAGTTTCCCCCTTGTTTATGGTAAAAGATATGTTGTCTACTGCTTTGACATTGCTTGTTACTTTTCCAAAGAATGACTTTTTTGCAGGAAAGTACTTTTTAAGATTTTTTATTTCAATAAGTGGTTTATTATTTCCCATTTTTTATATCTCCTCCGCTTATTTTATCTATTTTAGGTGCATTTGGATGGTTAAGCCAGCAGGAAGAAAAATGGTTATCATCTATTTTAAAAGCTTCTGGCATCCTATTCAAACATATTTTCATGGCATATTCGCATCTTGGAGAAAAAGGACAACCGATCGGGGGTTTTAATAGATCTGGTGGAGTCCCATCTATTGGTCTAAGTCTTTGCTTTATATCTTCCTGGGGATTTGGTATACTTTTTAAAAGGCCCCATGTATATGGATGTTTTGAATTATAGAATATGTCCCTTGTGGTTCCTCTTTCAATAATCATTCCACCATACATTACATCTATTCTGCTGCATAGATCAGCTACAACGCCGAGATCATGTGTTATTAAAATTATAGACATACCCAATTTGGTTTTTAAATCCTTCATGAGCTCAAGTATTTGTGCCTGTATTGTTACATCAAGAGCTGTAGTAGGCTCGTCTGCAATTAAAAGTTTTGGATTGCAAATTAATGCCATAGCTATCATTGCTCTTTGTCTCATACCACCTGAGAATTCATGGGGATATTGGTTTATTCTCTTTTCAGCACTAGATATTCCAACCAATTTTAACATTTCAATAACTTTTTCCTTTGCATCTTCTTTGCTTATATGTTTATGTTTTATGAGTGGTTCCTCTAATTGAGAGCCTATTTTAAAAACAGGATCCAAGGAAGTCATAGGATCCTGAAAAATCATTCCAATATCATTTCCTCTTATACTTTCCATTTCTTTATCACTTAATTTTGTTAAATCTCTATCTGAAAATTTTATATTAGCTGCCGTTATTTTCCCATTTTCCGGGAGAAGCTTCATAATTGACATCATGGTTATGCTTTTTCCACTTCCGGATTCTCCAACTATTCCTAGAGCTTCACCTTTATCAAGATGAAAGGATACTCCTCTCACTGCTTTTACCTCACCTAGATAAGTCTGGAAAGATGTGTGCAGATCATTTACGTCAAGTAATCTATCCATTTACATATCCCCCTATTATTTTTTCATTTTAGGATCTAGAGAATCTCTTAATCCATCACCTAATAAATTAAATGCAAGCATAGTTAAACATATGGCTATAGATGGGAAGAACAATTGAAGTGGATACAATTGGAAGCCATCTAGAGCATCAGAGGCCAAAGTTCCCCAGGAGGCCATTGGGGCTGATACACCAAGTCCTATGAAACTTAGAAATGATTCTGTAAATATAGCCTCTGGAACTGAGAGGGTTAGAGTTACAATTATTGGACCCAAACAGTTTGGAATCAGATGTTTAAAAATTATCCTGGCAGAGGACGCCCCAAGGGTTTTTGCAGCAAGAACAAATTCCTGCTGTTTTAATGACATTATCTCCCCCCTTACTATTCTTGCCATGGTAAGCCAGAATGCAACTGCCAAAGCTATTATTATGCTTTTGAGCCCAGCACCAAATACCACCATAAAAAGTATTACATAAATTGTCATGGGAATAGAGTATAGAATATCCACTATTCTCATCATTATGTTATCTATTTTTCCGCCAAAATAACCTGCTATTCCTCCGTATAATATTCCAATTATTATGTCCAATAAACTTGCAACATAACCTACAGTAAGAGAAATTCTTGCTCCGTATAATATTCTTATAAAAACATCCCTTCCAAATTTATCTGTGCCGAACCAGTGAGCACCGCTTGGCGGCAAATTTGCTCCATTTAAATTCTGACTATAATAATTATATTTTGAAAATATTGGACCCAATAGAGCCAGCAGAGTGATAAAAATTACAAATATTAAACCAGCCATAGCCAGTTTATTGAGCTTTAACCTTCTCCATACATCCTGCCAATAAGACATGGTTGGTCTTATTAGGGTTTCTGATTCCTTTTCCTTTTTTGATACTTTTTCAAACTCACTTTTTAGTAATTCCATACCCTAACCTCCTAGGATTCAAGTTTTATTCTTGGATCAATAATAACGTATAATATATCTACAATTAAATTACATAGTATTAAAAATGCACTATAAAATATAGTGATACCTAATATAGTAGTATAATCTCTGTTATATATACTTTGGACAAAATCTCTTCCAAGACCGGGTATTCCAAATAAGTTTTCAACTACAAAACTTCCAGTAAGTATTCCGGCAAATAATGGACCAATATAGGTAACTATGGGTATGAGAGAATTTTTTAAGGCATGTTTATATATTATTCTGTTTTGAGATAGACCTTTTGCCTTTGCTACTTTTATATAATCCTGTCTTATTACCTCAAGTAAACTGGATCTTGATAGCCTGGCTATAAATGACATGGAATATGCGCCAAGAGCAATAGACGGGAGTACATAACTTGAAGGACTGTCCAATCCCACTGCTGGAAACCAACCTAATTTAACCGCAAAAAAATAAATAAAGAAAGTAGCCATTACAAAGTTGGGAACAGTTACTCCTATAGTTGATATGAGCATTGCTAGGCTGTCATGCCACTTTCCCTGATGCAGGGCAGCGGTTATTCCCATAAGCAGGCCGAATATTAATGCAAAAAGTATGGCTAGTAATCCTACTCTAGCGGATACAGGAAATGATTGAAATATTACCTCATTTACAGTTTTACCTTCATATCTCATGGACGGACCAAGATCACCATGTAGTACATCATCTAGATATGCAGTGTACTGTATACTGAGTGGCTTGTCTAATCCGAATTTTTCTTCTAGATTAGCTTTAATCTGTGGTGGAAGTTTTTTTTCATCATCAAAAGGACCGCCTGGAATCAAATGCATTAGTAAAAAAGTTATTGATATTACTATCCAGATTGTAATAATACTGTAAATCAATCTTTTTAAAATATATTTTGGCATTTTCTAACCCCCAATTATGTATTTTATCCGATGGCTGCCATTGCTAATACCCCCCATCTTTGTAAAGTGGGGATAAGCACTGTTGCACATCTGGATGAGTTCTTCTAAAGTTCAGATACGAGAAGCATTTCTTATGGGCAAACTCCATATGAACTCAAGAATCACTTGATTGTAAGTTTTCTATATTTGCAATATTTATCACAATGTATTTCAAGTGTAAGCAATAATATTAATTCAACTCATTTTGTTAGTTAATTACTAACAAAATTTATGCATAGAAAAACTCCAGCACATATTAAATATAGCGTAATGCCAATAAAGGTATAATGTCGGATAGAGAAATCACCACCCTATCTTTTAAGAGAAATTATTGATTTTTAAAAAGCAAGATTTGGATTCCCCGACCTAAAACGATATGTATAAAACATTCAGCTTAAAATTACCTGATGAATAAACACAAAATTCAACTTGCAATTTTATATTTTTATAATAATACCATAAAATTACTATTAAGTCAATAAACGGGTAACTGTGTTTTAAAAAAGTGATCATATCTGGGGAAGCATTCCTCAGAATAGAACCCTTTTAAGGAATGAGTGATATGGATTATAATAAAGTAGAAGATACAGTGCTAAAAAGGCAATGAAGATATTTCAGCAGAGTGCAGTGAGTTTTTTCAATATAGGTATCAGGATAATAGCACCGGATTCTGCATTGACCATTTTGTCATGACCCCCAGCATTACAGATGTATACCATTCCAAGACCTCCCCGGCAGGATGTACGAAAATTAAAAAATTAATATCAACATTTCCAGTAAGATGGTAAAATAGATATAAGTAATTCTCTAGTAAATTGAATAATCCGGGGCAGATTGAGTCAGCTGTCCAGACGTTGAGAACCATTCCTTCAAGACCATACTAAATAAATATCCTGTAAAATGTAATTATGCACAGAATTTGTATAAATATATCTTAGAACTGTTGTGTTATATAACATTATGTTATATAATGTTACGTAGTGTCATAGATTTTTAATTACTTAGTCATATCACTGAACTCATTTGGCAACAATTAAATCCTACATTTTCAAAGATATAATTACTGATATTACAGGTATCAAAGCTTATATTAAGGAAAATAATTCTAAATTTTTCAAATCTCTTATAAAATTATTATCTATATTTCGTAAAAGAGCATGTTGTCAAAATCGACAGGGTCATATTCAGGAGGAATCCTGTTGGGTAATATATAAGTTAAGGCTTTTGAAAACGTTCATATAAATGGAGAACTTAGAATTAAGCTTAAGGTTAATTATATTATAAAAAGAGGGTGCGAATACTAATGAAAGAAGATTTAGATCTTTCTTTAGAAAAGATTATAAAAATAGGAAAAAATACGATAAAAGAGAAAACTAAATCAAATAATAAAAGATTTTATGCAAACTGGACATTTTTAATGTTGCTTATAATTGTATTTTTATTTTCTTTTACTATTGGCAGTTACACATTACCAATTTCTGAAATTATAAATGTATTTTATGCTAAAATAACAGGAGCTGCCACGGCCTATGGGCCTAATGTAGAAAATGTAATATTTAAGGTCAGGATGCCTAGAATTTTTGCAGCCATGCTTATAGGTTGTGCCCTTTCTGCAGCTGGATCGGCTTATCAGGGATTATTTAGAAATCCAATGGTAGCTCCAGACATACTTGGAGCATCGGGAGGAGCCGGTCTTGGTGCAGCTATAGGTCTTTTATTTTCTTTTAGCTCTATAGAAGTCCAGATTATATCATTTATATTTGGACTAGCAGCAGTACTTGTTACATTGGGTATTAATTCGGCAATAAATCGAGGAGGAGAGGGTTCGGTATTAAGTCTTATACTTACTGGTATGGTTATAGCAAGTCTTTGCCAGGCTTTTATATCTATAATTAAATATGTGGGTGATCCGGAGAACAAGCTTCCGGAAATAACATTCTGGCTTATGGGAGGACTTTCTACTGTGACTGTGCGTGATGTTTTGATTATAATTGTTCCAATGATTATTGGCCTGGGTCCACTGCTTATTTTAAGGTGGAATTTAAATGTACTTTCTTTTGGAGACGAGGAGGCAAGTTCTCTTGGTATAAATACATATAAGATGAGGGCTATCGTAATAGTTTGTTCTACTTTGGTTACAGCTGCATCTGTGTCTATAGGAGGAATAATCGGATGGGTAGGACTCATAATACCACATTTAGCAAGGATGATTGTGGGGCCTAATTATAAAGTGGCACTGCCTGCATCCATGCTCATAGGAAGTATATATTTACTTCTGGTTGATGATATAGCAAGGGGAATATTTACTACCGAAATTCCGCTTGGAATACTTACATCTTTAATAGGGGCACCATTTTTCATATATTTACTTGTAAAAGGGAGAAGAGGTTGGATATGATTTTGAATATAAAGAATTTATCCTGTGGATATGGAGCAAAAACTATAGTAAGTGGAATATCTTTAACTGTAAAATCTGGAGAAGTACTATGTATTCTTGGCCCTAATGGCGCAGGAAAAACCACCCTTTTTAAAGCTATTTTAAGATTCTTAAAATTAAAATCAGGTGAAATACGAATAGATAATGAAAATATAAGTAATTGGAATAGAAAAAAATTGGCAAAGGCTATAGGTTATGTACCTCAGGCTCATACTACTCCATTTCCATTTACAGTTAGAGATGTGGTTGTCATGGGAAGGACAGCTCATATTGGGACAATGGGATCTCCAAGTCGTAAAGATATAGAAATTTCAGAAAACAATATAGAAATGCTTGGGATAAGCTATCTTAAGGATAAAATCTATACTGAGATAAGTGGAGGTGAGAGACAAATGGTTCTAATTGCAAGGGCACTTACCCAGGAGCCGGATATTCTTATTATGGACGAGCCAACTTCCAATTTGGATTTTGGAAACCAGATAAGAGTGCTAAGGCAAATTTCAAAGCTTGCTAAAAAGGGACTGACAATTATAATGACCTCTCACTTTCCTGATCATGCATTTTTGTGCTCTACTCAAGTAGCTCTTTTGCAAAAAGGTAATAAATTCAGTGTGGGAAATGCAGATGATATTGTTACTGAAAAGAATCTTAAAGAAGCTTACGGCGTGAATGTAAAAATTATAACTGCAAGCTTGTATAATGGATATGAAATCAAAACTTGTTTGCCATTAATGGAAGATTAATATGGCAGATATCTTTGTTGTTAGGTTTGATTAATTCTTGTGCTTCTTGAATCAATATCCATTTGATATTTCAGGGGTGCTATAATTAAAATATATATTTTTAATAAGGATGTGGGAGATTATGTTAAAGAACAAGGGGAAATTAAGAAGTTTGGCTGTGGCTGTATTTTCAGCAGTTTTTCTGCTGGCAGGATGCGGACAGAGCAGTACAAGTTCAGACAGCCAAAAACCTAAAGAAAGGATAATTACAGATTCCGTAGGGCAAAAGGTAAAGATTCCAGATAAGATAAATAAAATAGCAGATTCATGGCCAGCTCACAACGAAATGATAACTATGCTTGGCGCAGGAGATAAAATAGTGGCCACTATTTCTACTCCAAAATCAGTGCCATGGCTCTATAAAGTTAATCCTCATATGAAAAATGCAACTACTGTATTTACAAATTCTACGGTAAATACGGAACAGCTCTTAAACAAAAAACCTGATATCATATTTATGCCTACAAATTCTAAAATAAAAAATAAATTGACAGAATTAGGAGTACCTGCTGTTCAATTGAATTATACTGATTTTGACAGTATGAAAAAGGTTGTCAAATTGACAGGGGAAATTCTTGGAGGCGATTCTGTAAAGAAAGCAGATGATTATAATTCTTATTTAGATAGCAAATTGAAAATGGTAACAGATAGAACTTCTAAAATTCCCGATGGACAAAAGCCAAGGGTATTACATATAATATCTTTTTCACCACTTACAGTAGATGGGCGCAATACTATAATAGATTCCTGGATAAAAGCCGCTGGTGGTGTTAATGTAGCAGCTTCTGACATAGACGGCAATATGAAGGATGCATCTATGGAACAGATACTTAAATGGAACCCAGATGTTATAATAGTTGGAAGCAATACAACTGATGACAGAAAAAGTGCTGTTTCTGAAATAAACAAGCTTTCTAATAATTCAGTCTGGAGTCAGATAAATGCTGTTAAAAATAAAAAGGTATACATAAATCCTACAGGAGCATTTTTATGGGATAGATATGGCGCAGAAGAGGCTCTTCAAATACAATGGGCGTCAAAAACTTTGCATCCTAATGAATTTAGAGATTTGGACATGGTAAAAGAGACACAAAATTTCTATAAATCTTTCTTAAATTACAATCTTACAAGTGAAGAAGCAAATAAAATTTTAAACGGACAAGCTCCCGACTAGAAAGTTCGACTTTGTCTCATAAATCTTTCCGGCAGGTTGCGCATTAATTAATTTCTATGCGAGAATTTAAAAATAAAGCTGCATCGGAATTTTATGCATTGAAGGGTTATGAGCAAGAATTGGAATGATTGAATTGACCATCAGTTAGTCTTATAGCTAATTGATGGTCATGATTATCTGTGTAAATCACTTCTCTAATCTATCTTTTTGCAAAGGGTTTTGGAATTTTCCCCTATATCCACCGTGTTTCTATATTCAACTCTTTCAATATTACAATTGGGTCCTATTACAACATTATTTCCTCTTACTATTTTGGAATCTGTATTTTCAAGATAAATATCGTCTCCCTCAATTACATCTGTTACAAGTCTTGCATAATTGGAGAACAAATTTATCATTTTAATAAAAAAATTGCTTGATCCTGCTTTTACCTGTATATTTTCGCCACCTATTTCTTTGGCTCTGCATTTTCCATACATTTCTACATCTATATCATCTGCATTCAATAATCCACCTATATTAAAATTTCCCCTTATATTAAAATTTTCTGCTTCACAGTCACCATTTATGGATATTGAACCTGATATTTGCACATCTTCAGTATTTAAATTATTTTCTATATGTGTTGAACCACTTACCTTAACTTTTTTGGCAGTTACATAACCTAGTATATGGGAAGAGCCACTTACAGACATTTCTTCTGAATCAAGGTTTCCGCATATTTTAGTGCTGCCGCTGATCCCAATTATCCTGGATTTTACATTTCCCTTTGCAGTGGAAGAGCCTGAACATTTATAATAATTACAATTTATATCCCCATCTATTTTAACTGAACCGCTGATTTTTACTTCATTATAACTTCCGCCGCTTATTGATCCTGATCCAGAGATTTTCATATCCGATAATTTATTCTCCATTTTAATACTCCCTCTCATTTATAATATCAATTTAGATTTTAATTTTTCCACACATTCTCCAGTATTTATTTTTAATACGAGAACTGCTTCATCTTCAATATATATTTCATTCGGTATCCTCATAAGAAGACATATTCCTATGCCAAGTTTTCTTATAAGTACTACATCAAAATATTTACCGTCAAAATTTTCATAGTTTTTCTCCAAAGTATCAAGTATCAATTTAGCTTCTTCCAAACTTGTTTTACCCGATTTTATGAACTTGTCTGTAATAGTCATAAATAAAATCTGATTAAAATAAAATCCAGTTATTTTTTTATGCATACTCTTGTACAGAGATATTGTCTGCTTTGAAACAATGTTCTGGTTCAACATATCTTTTTCTTCTAGAAATATTTCAAAAAAAGTTGGAGAAAAAATATCCGCGAGTTCATCTAAAGATACACCATCTTTAAAGTTCTTAATTTTTTTTATTCTATCCAATATTTTATTCTTTGGAAAAAATGTTTCTTGTCCTGTAAAACTTGATCTTTTTATGAACCATTCCTCTGGTATCAACTTTTTTCTTTTCCATCTGTATAGTTGTCCATAGGAAATATCCATTAGTTTTAGTAAATCTTTTTTAGAAATTAAATTTTCTTCTTCCATGGCCTCATTCTCCTCAATAACTTCTTGAATAAAATCAGTGTAACATAACATTGTTATGCAGTCAAGAAAATTTATAATTGACTTTATATATCACTGTGATATAATAATTAAAATAATATATCACAATGATATATAAAAAAATAGAGGTGAAGTTGATTGGCAAAAGTAAATAAGACCAAATATGCTCTTTTGGGAGTTCTAAGTATAATGTCCGGTTCAGGGTATGACATTAAGAAATTTTGTGATTCCTCCATAAGCCATTTTTGGAATGAAAACTATGGACATATATATCCTGTACTTCAGAAAATGGAGAAAGAGGAACTCATAACAAAGAAGGTTGAGCAGTCACAGGGAAGACCTTCTAAAAATGTGTATTCCATAACAAAAAAAGGTAGAGAAGAGCTCAGAAAGTGGCTTATGCTTCCAGCTGAGCAGGAACCTTTAAGATCTGAGCTTCTTTTAAAGATATTCTGGTCAAAGAATATACCTGTTCAGAATATTATAGAGAAGGTAAGCAGGATTAAAAGTGAATGTGAATTTCATCTCAAACATTACAGAGAGGTTGAAAACTACTTGAAGCAAAACAGGGAGAAAATAGGTGATAATAATTTATCATTGTGGCTTATTACCCTTAATTTTGGAATCAATGATTCAGAGGGAAAAATAAAATGGTGTGAAGATACGATTGAAATATTAAAATCCATGGAGTGAGGAGGATGTTGTATGAAAGTTCTAGCCGTTAATGGAAGTCCGAGAGGGAAAAATGGAAATACGGAGGTGGTTTTGAAACCTTTTTTAAAAGGGTGCAGCAGGGCAGGGGCAGATGTGGAGACAATTTATTTAAAAGATAAGAAGATAAATCATTGTACAGGGTGCTTTACCTGCTGGACAAAAACTCCTGGAAAATGTATTCATGAAGATGATATGAAAGAGCTTCTTGAAAAGATAGTGCAATCTGACATAATGGTTTATGCCACTCCGCTGTATTATTTTACTGTAACCGGCATAATGAAGGATTTTATGGATCGTATGCTTCCATTAAATAGCAGCAGGATAGTTAAAAATGGTAAAATATATACCCATCCTAGGCGGTTTGGTGAAAATTCTACCCGTACAGTGCTCATTTCAAATTGTGGTTTCCCTGGGAAATATAATTTTTCAGGACTTTTGGAAACCTTCAAGGTTATGACAGGTGGAGAGCTTGCCGCTTCAATTTTATGCGACAAGGGAGGAATATTGGAGTCTGTTTCTGAAAATAAAATATTGAAAAAATTGTACTCTTCTTTCTTTGTGGCATTGGAAGATGCGGGAGAGGAAGTGGTAAACCAGGGACATATAAATGTTGACACGCAGTCTGTGCTTGACAGGGATATCATAAATACTCGAATCTACGTAAGTGCTGCGAATATCAGCTGGAAAAAGAAATCATAGCTGCAGCTGAAAAAGGAGCAGTTAATTAGCTGCTCTTCTATAATTCTCTGCAAAAGTGGGAGATCTTAGCAATGATAGCCATGGGATAAATTTTGTTATGGAAAAGGATGAGTGATATGGATTATAATAAAGCAGTAGGGTTAAAGATTAAATAATAAAGTATAGCCTGCCACACGAAATATTCTGCTCAAAGGGAGGTTGATTCCATGGATAGGGTAGAACAACTTAAAAAATACTTTTAGAAACTAAGAATGAAGAGGTGAGATAATTGATTAAAAACTATATGGAGGATATAGTAGATAAATTAATGCCTAAGATATTAGAAAATTATGATGATATTTGTAAATGCCCTAAATGCATGGATGACATAAAAGCTATAGTACTTAATAATCTCCCACCCAAATATATATCCAGTGAAAAAGGACTATTATATACTAAGATAAACCAGCTTTCAGAGGAATTTAATACAAATATAGTAAAGGAAATAGCTTTAGCCATAAATATTGTATCTAAAAATCCATTGCATCACTGTTAAAAATTTTATCAGCCTTATAAATTACGTTTCTCTAAGACAATGTTCTAAATAATAAAAAGCAGTTGTTTGTAAGCAAATAATGAGATTAAATGCTGTGATTAGCAGTAAAAAATTGCTTAACACAAACCATGCTATATACTCGCCATATATAAATATAGGAGGAGAAAAACCATGATTATTTCAGTACCTTATGAAAACGGACAGGTATTTCAACATTTCGGTCATACTAAAGTATTGAAAATTTACGAGGTGACCAACAATGAAATTGTTGACAGCAGAACTGTTTCTACAGACGGCAGAGGACACGGTGCATTAGTAACTATACTTAAATCTCTAAAAGTTTCCATATTGATCTGCGGAGGCATCGGCGGCGGTGCCAAAAATGCTCTTGTTGAAAACGGTATTCAACTTTTTGGTGGGGTTGCTGGTAGTGCAGATAAAGCTGTAAAAGATTATATTGCAGGAAAGCTCAATTACAATCCTAATATAGAGTGCAATCACCATCATGATAACAGTCATGACTGCGGTGAACATGAGCACAGCTGCAGTCATCACAAATAGTAAATGCAGGTACAGGAAGAGATGTTACTATAAATGAACTTGCAGATATTATAAGCAATAATAAGGTTAAAATAAATCATGTAAAGCGCATTCATCAAAGTGAAATTATGAAACTTAAATGTGATTATTCTAAAGCTAAAAGGCTCATTGGATGGGAACCTAAGTATACACTGGAACAGGGTATTGAAGAAACTAGAAAGCAGATAGAGGAAACTAAGCTTTTGAAGTAGAAAATTGCCCTAGGGATGTAAATTCACATGAAAAAACAGTAAAAAAATATTAAAAAAATAACTTCTGCAAGGACTTGAGTTGAAGAATTGTGAAATTTTCTGAACTTAAGTCCTTTAAAGATTGTCCATTATTATACGATAATAAATTAAATTGTAAAGATAGGGGTGATGTGACTAAATTTTTCAAGCACCATTAATAAAAATTATAATTAATATTACGTGAAAAAATATCAACAGTCTGTTTGATTTAAGTAAAAAATATTGGCTCAAGATCTATTTTCATCGTAAAATTTGTAGTAAATAATTTAATCTAAGTCATGGAAAGACGGGGGTAGTAATATGGATATTAGAAAAAAGATGCCGTTGTTTATACTGCTTATAGTAATCATTCCAGTAGTTATTATAAGTTCAGCAGTTTATTTTTGGAATTCCAGATCAATGCTAAAAAAAAGCAAGAGTAATATGTCCATAAGTGCAAGTCTGGTTTCAAATCATATAAGTGATATTGTAAAAAATGAACAAGATCAGGTATATATGCTGTCACAGGAGAATGAGATTATAGATGCGGCTAAAGAAAGACAGCAGGGAAGCCGTCAGGATTTTCTGAATGCTTATGGTTATGATAAAAGTCCTGCTGATTTAATATTGGAAAAAAAATTTAAACGGCTTCAAAATCATGAACACCTTTCTTTAATTGATCCTGATGGTATAGTGATTTGTGATAGCAATCCAGACAATATAAAAGTGGATTTGAGCAATAGAGACTATTTTAAAGAGGCAATGTCAGGTAAAGAATATGTAAGTGATACTATACTTTCAAAAATAAATAAAAAACCTGTGGTTGTTTTTACAGCTCCGGTAAAAGATGAAAATGGAAAGGTTATAGCTGTTGTGGGTGACACTGTTTATACTGACTTTTTTACTAAAAGTCTATCTAAGATAAAATTTGGTTCTACAGGATATGTCTATATGGTGGACAATAAGGGTATAATGTTGTCTCATCCGGATAAAAATAAAATATTAAAACCGGTGGAGAACAGTATCATAAAGCAGGTGGCTGATAAAATAAAAAATGGGCAAAATGTTGAAAGTGATGTGCAACTATATAAATATAATGGAGATGAAAGATTATCAGGATATGTTGTAATACCAGGTGTCAGATGGATCTTAGCTACGTCACAGAGTATGAGTGAGGTTAATGAAGACACGAGAAATATTTTATTTATAAACTGTATAATTGGAGTAATTACAGTATTGCTGGCTATTTTAATTGGATTAAAGTTTTCTTCAAGCATTACTGTGCCTCTTGGAAAATTACTGGCTTTAATGGATAAGGCATCCGAAGGGGACATTACTGTAAGGTCGGACATATCAAGAAATGATGAAATAGGAAAGTTAAGTATTGGTTTTAACAAGATGATTCAAAATTTATCTGATATAATTAAAAATGTGAAAAATAATTCTACAGATGTAGAAGAACAATCCATCAATTTATCTTCAGTTTCAGAGGAAATGGCATCTTCTTCACAAAATGTAGCAGACTCCATACAGGAGGTAGCTAAGGGAGCTGAATCTCAAGCAGAGGATTTGGTAAAAATCAATTCAATAGTAAATGATTTTGCAGTGGAAATTGAAAATATTGTGGAATCCATACAGGAAGTGTATAAAAATATTGGAGATATAAATGGAATGTCTGTGAATAGTAATGATAAGATGAAAATTGTAAAAGGTTCAATTAACGATGTCAGTAGTTCATTTAAAGATTTTTTGAAAAAGATTAATAATTTGGATAAGGGTATAAAACAGATAAACAGTATTATAGATATTATAAACGACATAGCGGATCAGACCAACCTTCTGGCTTTAAATGCCTCAATAGAATCTGCCAGAGTTGGAGAGGCAGGGAAAGGTTTTGCTGTAGTTGCAAATGAAATAGGAGAATTGGCCGAACAATCTAAAAAATCTGCTAAAAATATAAGCATTTTAATAGGAAACATATCTGGTGATACAAAATTGATGGTACAATCTACAGGACTGATGAATGAGGAATTAAGTAAACAAATAGATGCCGTTGGAGTTTCTATTGAAGCTTTTAGAGATATCGCCAAGGCTGTCAAGACTGTAAATTCTAAAGTGAATGAAGTGCATAATTCAGCTTCTAAAATTGACAGTGAAAAAAATAAGATAGTTGAAAAGCTTGAAAGTGCATCATCTGTGGCAGAACAGATATCAGCTTCAACACAAGAGATATCAGCTACTTCTGAAGAGATGAGTGCATCTACAGAGGAAATTTCATCTTCTGCTGATAAATTAAGTAATATGACAAAAGGTATGTCAGATTCCGTTAAAAAATTTAATGTAGCTTAAGTGTGTTGTGGGGTCAGATACCATTTCTCCTATTAAGTCTAAATGGGGGATGAGGGGGGTCAGACCCCATTTATTCTATTTCTCCACTTTTTTTATTTCACTGTTTCTATCTGTAATATCCATGTTGTAAAAGTATTTATTATCTGGAAGTTCCATTCTGAAGCAGGAACATTTTTGTATAAGAATATCTGCATTTTTGATTGAAAAATCACTTATATGTCCGCCTACCCTTTTATCCCTGCTTATAAAATGAAAATGATATCCAGGTACATTGAGTCCTTCAACAAATGAGGGACATCTAAACCCAACTACATCTCCTTCAATGTCTTTATATTCAAAAACATGTTGATCTTTAATAGCATCCACCATAGGTTTATAGGGCAATTCTTGCTTTACTACGGTTTTTGTTTTCATATGTTTAAATGTACCCTTCATATAAAAAGCATAAAATATATTTTTACTTTCTATAAGGTTATCAAGTTTTTTCTTTATATCATCATAGCAGTTACAATCTTTTATATTGCATATGTCATATTTTTCAAATTCAGTAACCACAGCAAATGGAACGGATACATTTTTTATACATTTATAAACACTTCCGTCGGGTCTGGTTCTATAAAAATCACCATTTAATAGAGTCAATTCGCCATCTAAGCCCTTAAAAGTACCTATTCCAAAGTTGCCCTTTTGAAGAAGTTTATTTAATGAGATGCATCCATCATACAACCCTGAAACCAATGCATTTATTGTGGACATTTGATATATATGGTTTGGAACCTTTGATTCATCCATTATACTCACCTCAAGATAATTATATCATATTATGGAGTCTAAACTTTTAAAAATGAGAGATCTGGCACAGAAAGTTATGTTAGGAAACGTTGATGCTGAAGAAGTGGACTTTTACATTTAAGTTTTGTGAAAAATTTTTAATCCCAATGCAATTATTCCAGAGGTTATCAGTGGACCTACGGGAACTCCCCCTAAGAATGCCGCTGCAATTATTGCACCTAATATTAAAGCTGGCATGACTTCACTGTGACCTTGTACAGTCAGATATTGCATCCCTAGACCGCTTAAATAGGTGGTGAAAAGGGATACTGCAAGAGCAAATATTCCAAGCCATGATGTAAATACGCTTTTAATATTTATGTATTTTACATTCCCATTTGCTATTGGAATTAAGATAGAAGCGACAAGTATGACTATTCCCCAAAAAACACCGTTTTCTTCTAGTGATGGGAATATATATTTATCAATATTTAAAAGTTTTAAAAGTAAAAGTATACAGGTAGCTGTGGCTACAGAATTGGCTTTCCCAATAACTGCAGCTGCTAATATTATAATTAATATAACAGTTGATTCCAATATAATCATCTCCTCAACTAATATATGATCCATGATATTGTATTATGAGTGACAATTAAGTCAATTTACTATAAGTTAAAAAATATGTTGATTTACATTAACTCAAATAATGAAAATGAGTATAGATTTTTATACAAATCTATACTCATTCCAATTATAATTATTAAAGACCCAATAATTTTGAAGGATATTCTTTTGTCATTTTATCAATAGCTTTATCAGATAAGCCGGATTTATGTAAGAACAATATATAATCAAGCAGTTCTTCACTCCATAGTGGATTCTCAACTTGTCCTGCATCTGTTGATACAATTGTAGATTCATAGCCAATGGCTTCAATAGCTTTTAAATTCATTGTTAAATTTTTTACCCATTTTCCATTGACTACTCTTGCGTAACATCTTTCAAAATATACACCATATTTGGACAGGGCTTTCTGGTCATCTAAACCCATATTTACTGAAGGCCATTCTGGATGAGTGACAACAATTTTTTTAACTCCTAATTCCTTTGCTTTCTCTACCACTACTCTTGTCTCATAGGGTGATAGATGTGCAGTGGCCATGATTACATCCTTTTCTGCTATCATTTTTAAAATCTCAATAAGTTCCGGTACAACTGTTCCATTTTCTAATACCTCGATGCCATCTGATTTTCCCTTTTGTTTTCTGTCGTTTGCCGAAAATTCTGTAGGCAGCCATATAATTTTTGCATTCATTGAAATAGCGTTTTGGACTGCTGCAGGATTCAATCCTCCTACCTGTGTATTTAAAGTAATGCCGCCAAATACATGGACTCCTGGTACTGCTTTTTCTGCAATTGCTGCCCTGTCCATAGTAGGTACAACATGAGATTTTATTACGATAGCTTGTACCCCTACTCTTTTTGCTTCTTTTGCAAGCTCTATATCATCTAAACGTCTTTCCTTAATGTCGGGAAATGTGTGAATATGCATATCAATTACTCCTCTTAATGCATTATCATCACATTTCATATTCAAGTCAGGTATTCCCTTTAACCCATTAGTCTCACATTTCATATCTTGACGCACCTCTCCTTATATTAATAATATTTTTTAAATCATTTTGTCTTTAGCAAGCAATTATATACCATTAAAATATTGTTTTCAATATTTTTTATTCTGAATAGCTTTTACAACTAGAATAAACCTAGCAGCTTGAAGCTTGTATACTTTATATTTACATAAATAGTGCCTTAATGTTAGTTAATGATTCTATACCTGCATAAGAGGTAATTACAACTATAACAATACCAACTACAAATAGCCATTTTGGATGCTTATAATCCCCTACAATATCCCTTCTTCTGGATGCTATCAGAATCATAATAAGCATTATGGGAATGATCAGACCGTTCAAGGATCCTGCAACTATGAGTAATTTAGCAGGTTTACCTAATATGGTCATTATAAATGTGGAAATAGCAATTATAATACTTGTAAGTATTCTTTCATGCTTATTTACAAAAGGATTCAGTGTTTTAAAAAAAGAAATTGTGGTATAAGAAGCTCCTACAACTGATGTAACTGCCGCACACAAAATAGCCACTCCAAAAAACATATACCCCAGATTTCCAGCGCCATATTTAAAAGCTGATGCTGCCGGATTGCTTGGGTCAAGTTTTATACCTCTGGCCACCACACCTAAAGTAACTAGAAACAGCATAATTCTGATAACTGTTGTAATGGCTACTGTAGAAATGGCAGATCCTTCAACTCCCTTTAGATTTTCTTCGCCATCAATTCCTGCATCTATCAAACGATGCATTCCGGAGAATAAGATAAAACCTCCTATTGTTCCTCCCATTAAAGTGATAGTTGGAAACAACAAAGTGGATGGATTCTTTGGAAATACAGTTCCGTAATTCAAAGTCAATGTGGTACTTGTTGCATTACCATGGAGAACTACTATAGTCATATAGAAAATAACGAATATCATGATGATACCTATTACTTTAGAAAATTGATCTAATGCTCTACCTATATTTTTAGATAAAAATATAACTATAGCTGCAATACCGGCTAGATAATATCCTGCTTTAAAATTAATTCCAAACAAGATGCTGAATCCCAGGGCTGTGCCGCCAATGTTGCCTATATTGAAGGCTATGGCTCCTAATAATATTAGGAAGGAAATTAGATATCCCAGACCAGGTACAATTTTATTTGCAATGTCTTGTGCTTTTAACTTTGAAACACATAGTATACGCCACACGTTAATTTGTGTGAAAATATTTATGGCAAACACCATGATAATTACTAAAATAAGTGACAATTTATAATCTTGAGCAAATTGAGCTGTCTGGGTTAGAAATCCAGCACCAACTGTTGATGTTGTTGCAGTAAAAAATGTGGCACCCCATAATATACTTTTTTTTGTCTTTTCATCTGTAACTTTTTTAGCAAGACTATTTTGATTTTTATTGTCAGACATTTATAGCCCCCCTTATCTTTATACTTTTAAGAATCTCATAATAAAAAATACTAGTTATCTATCTTTCATAGCGCCTCTCCCATCTTGTTAAGTTTAAAAAGTACTTTATGTTGATTTAGCAAAACTCAAAAAATTTCAGCTTGCATTTTCATACTGTAGAAATCGATTTCATTAAATACATACAGTATACTACCAAATATTTATTTTTTCAATTATTTTCTACAACAGGAAAATAGTACTTTTCATAATCTTTTATAAAAATACACTTTTTAATTATAACATGCCTTTGAGGAAAATAAGATAGAATAATATTAAAATTAAACACATTCACCTTAATAAATAGGGTAAAATAGATATTGATGAATCATGTCTATGTTCATTGTAGGGGATATAATAATGTGTAAAAAATTAAAGATAGTCAACAGGGGAATTGATCCGCAAGATGGCAGATGGTTTTCAAAAGAGGCTGTTTTAAAGCTTCAAAAAGCTCAACAAGAAATAAAATGGCTTCTTGACAGAGGTTATAACGGGCGTTCTGTTTTAGAAATGGTGGGAAATCATTATCAGTTTTCTTCCAGACAGAGAGATGCCCTCAGGCGTTCAACTGCATCGGATAAAAAAATCAAAATAAGAAAAGAAAAGTGTATCTGTCCGGATTCATTAAAAAACAACTCTTTGTATATAGATGGGTTTAATTTGATTATTACATTGGAGACGGCACTTTCAGGAGCACCTGTAATACTGTGTAATGATGGTGCTTTTAGGGACTTAGCAGGACTTAGAGGCACTTATGGCATTATTGATAAAACTCAGTATGCATTAGATGCAATAGGAAAAGAACTTGATGACATTCATGTTTGCAGTGCTAACTTTTTACTTGACAGAGGTGTATCAAATTCGGGGAGATTAAAAAAGTTCATATTGGAACATTCCATAAATTGGAATACTTATGTAGAAGTAAACCTTATGGATGCAGTGGATTCTTTTTTATATAAAAAAGAGGGGATAATAACAAGTGATTCCATAATACTTGATGAGTGTTCTAGCTGGTGTAATTTTGCCAGGATTATTATAGAGGACCACATACCAGGTGCTTATATAATAAATTTAAGCGGTAAATATAAAGATAGTCTTTATGATATACAGTAGGTATTATGTTTAAGTTTGAACAAATGTGATAAAATATTGATGTAAAGTTATATTATTGTAAGAGGTGGATTTGAAATGAGAAAAGATAAATCTAGAATCATGGTTTTAGTTGTAGCATTATTTGTATTATTAAGTGGATGTGGCGCAAAGAATAATATAAATTCACAAAAAAATACTTCACAAACTAATGAAGCTTCTACAAATAGTAAAAAAGGCACATCTGAGCAGGGGCCTGGATCTGTAAAAATCCAATATAACCTCAGCAAAATACCTAAATTGGCCAGCAACCAGTTAGCTGTATGGATAGAGGATGAAAAGGGCAATTACGTAAGATCTATTTATGCCACTAAATTTGTAGCTACAGGAGGATATTCCGAAAGACAACAAGCTCTTCCTGAATGGATTAAAAAATCCAATTGGAAAAATGCCTCAAAAAGTGAAGTGGATTCTGTCAGTGGTGCAACACAAAAACCGGGAGTAATTGATCTTACCTGGGATTGTACGGATAAGAATGGAAAAGCTATAAAGCCAGGAAAATATTTTTATTTTGTGGAGGGAAATATCTACTGGGAAAACAGGGTTATATGGAAAGGTCAAATTGAAGTTGGAAATAATAGGAGTGAATCTACGGCAAGAGCTGAATATGTTCCTAAAAATGCTAAAAGCCAAGGCGATTTAATAGAAAATGTATCTGCTGTATTTACACCCAAAAACTAAAAATATTGGATAGGGAATAGACTGCTTTTGGCAACCTATTTCCTATTATCATAAGAACTTTTTTATGGTGTTTTTTAATATGTGTATTGAAAAAGGTTTTGCAATGTAGTCATCCATACCATTTCCAATGCACATTTCTCTGTCACCTGACATGCTATATGCGGTCATTGCCACTATAGGTATGTGATTTTTAGTATGAACTTCATTTTTCCTGATTATTCTTGTGGTTTCAAGTCCATTTAATTCTGGCATCTGTATATCCATAAGTATTAAATCCACAGCAGTATTCCCCAAAAATTCCAGTGCTTGTTTTCCAGTATATGCACATATATAACTATACCTTAAATTTTTTATCATATCACGTGTTATCTGCATATTTATATCGTTGTCTTCAACTATCAGAATGGTTTTATTTATTTTTTCTGGTGATACCGTAATAGCTATATCTGAATTAGCAGAAAATTTATTAGCTGGTTCACTAAAATCCAGTAAAAACTCCGATGTAAAATAAAAGGTGCTTCCAAAATTTTCTGTGCTTTCAAACCATATGTCCCCATTCATGATTTTTACCAGTTCTTTTGATATTGAAAGTCCAAGACCGGTACCTGCATAATCCTTGTTATACGATATATCCTGCTGAGAAAATTTCTTGAAAATTTCCTGCTTAAATTCATTCTTGATCCCAATACCCGTATCCTCTATGGAGAACTTAAGAATTATTTTTTCATTTATCTGGGATATCAGTGTAACCCTGAAAATTATTCTACCCCTATTTGTAAATTTAAGCGAATTATTGAATAGATTTATCAATACCTGTTTTAATTTTAATTCATCACCAGCCATTTTATAAGGTATAAGTGAATCTATAAAATAAGTAAACTCTATGTTTTTCTTTTTGCAGGCAGATGAAACTTCTCTTATAAATATATCTATCATATTTTTGAAATTAAATACTTTTATACAAAGATCGATATTTCCGGATTCTATTTTAGATATATCTAGAATATTGTTTATTATATCTAATAGGTGTTTTGATGAATCCCTCAATATTTCAATATATGCTTTTTCATCCTTTTTTAACTTCATTAATCCCAGTAATTCAATAGCTCCTATAATACCATTTAATGGAGTCCTGATTTCATGGCTCATATTGGCCAGAAATTGACTTTTGGCTTTGTTTGCACTTTCTGCTTCTATTTTAGCTTTTTCTGCCTGTAATTTAGCTTTGCTCAATTCCTCATAATTAGTTCTTAGTTCCTCTTCTGTAGCTGCCAGTTCCTCATATATAGAAGAAAGTTCTTCATATTTATTTTTTAGTTCCTGCTCTTTCTTTGCTCTAATTGTAATATCATTTATTACGGTTAAAAATAATATCTTTGAATTTGACTGAATCTTAATATAGGATACTTCAACAGGAAGGCTTGAACCGTTTTTTCTGTAATGTATAGTTTGAAATTCTATTTTTTCAGCTTTTGCTCTTTCAAGTTGTACATTTATATAATTTGCTTTAT
Organism: Clostridium moutaii; assembly: GCF_041205085.1. Taxonomy (NCBI): domain Bacteria; kingdom Bacillati; phylum Bacillota; class Clostridia; order Eubacteriales; family Clostridiaceae; genus Clostridium; species Clostridium moutaii. The sequence goes on along the minus strand of NZ_JBGEWD010000001.1, from coordinate 139,673 downwards.
CTGAAGCTCTTAAGTCAAATATACTCATTGATAGTAATTCCGTTTTTGAATATCCATAACATTTCACTGCTTTTTTATTGGCATATAGTATTTTACCTTTTAAACTAACCAATAATATTATGTTTTTAGAGTTTTCAAATGCATTTTTGCTTATTATAAAGCTGTCCTGAGTATTGTTGTTTGTTGGTTTTCCCAATTTAAACTCCTCCAAAGCCATCTTTTTTCATTAAAGTTTTTTCAACTTCATTTATAGTAAGTGGTTTGCTGAAATAATATCCCTGAATTATATTACATCCGGTTTCAGAGAGCAAATCCAGCTGTTCTTTTGTTTCTACTCCCTCAGCAATTATTTCATAGTTCAATGATTTTGATAAATTAACCATGCAATTTATTATAACTTTATTTTTTTGATGATAGATATTATCAATGAAAGATTTATCTATTTTTATTGTACTTATAGGCAGAACAGTTAAATAATTAAGTGAAGAATAGCCGGTTCCGAAATCATCTATAGAAACTTTAACCCCTTTTTTCAGAAGCTCATTTATTGTTTTAATCTTGTATGAAAATAAATCAATCAATGTACCTTCTGTTATTTCAATTTCAAGTTGGGAAGGTGAAATGCCATATTTTTTATATATATTTACAAATTTATCTGCAAAACCAACTTTTTTTAGTTGAATAGGAGAAACGTTTACTGATATTTTTTTCAATTCATGACCTTTTAATTTCATCTCATAAATGGTTTTACATACGGAATTTAATACCCAATCACCTATTTCTACAATATTTCCTGTCATTTCCGCTATGGGTATAAACTCTGCTGGAGAAACAAATCCAAGTTTGGCGTTTTGCCACCTTAATAGAGATTCAAATCCTATTATTTGGTTTTTTATGATATCTACCTGTGGTTGATATAGCATATGGAATTCATTGTTTTTTACAGCATTTTTAAGTTCCTGTTCTATATTGACCTTTCTGCGATATGAATTAAATATTTCATGCTGAAAAAAAGTAAAAGTGCTTTTACCATTAATTTTTGAATGGTATAGTGCTAAATCAGCGTATTTGTATAATTCATTTATATCATGGCTGTCCTCTGGAAATAATGTAATACCCATACTTATGGTTATATATATCTTGTCACCCTTAACTTCAAATGGTTTTTTTAAATAATTAAATATATGATAGCATAATTCTGATAATTTATTGTAAGAATTATATTTATTGATGAGTATTATAAATTCATCTCCGCTTAAACGATATAATTTTCCCAGGTCTTTTATACATGAATTTATCAGTTGAGAGAAAATTACCAATAACAGATCTCCATAATCATGCCCAAAAGTATCATTAACCAGTTTGAAGTCATCAATATCCATAAATATTAATGAGCCATTCTGAGAATTTATTAAAGCTGTCCTGAGATCATTTACAAACAAAAATCTATTTGGAAGACCTGTTAAAGAATCATAATATGCCAGATAATTAATATGCTCCTCCAATGATTTTTTTTCAGTAATATCATTTATTGATCCGGATATCAACCTGATCTTACCCTGTGGATTCTTGATGGCCTTTCCTTTAATAAGGATGGACTTGATTTTCCCATTATTGGTTGAAATCCTAAACTCGCTTTTATATATGGAGGTATTTCCATTGATAAAAAAAACAAGATCATTTTTGGCACTTACCTTATCAGGTTCAACAGCAGTTTTTTGAATAAAATCCCATAGATCCTTAAAATCTATTCCAGTATGTTCAATTATATTTGTAAAATTATTGGACAGAAATAATGTGTTATTTTCCATGTTCCACTCCCAAATTGCTATATCAGCTCCCTTTAAGGCTCTTAAATAGATTTGTTCATTTCCTTCATTATAAATATACATATTGACCTCCTTTCAGTTTGACAAATTAATATTGAAGGCTAGGGGGAAAATACTTTATTATCTACATTTAATACAAATAAATTTATTATAATATATTATATCATCCTTATTTGAATAAAAATTAGGTATCTTTAAAATATTAAGGATTATTTTATAGTACACGATAATAAAATTAAATGGAAGGGAGAAAAGAGAAAATGATTAACCTTGTTTCAAATGTGATTAGTAAAAATAAGATAATGAATATACATGGTAAAAAGAATAATAGATTAGAAGAAACCACTAGTATAAACATTCCAATATTATTCTTGAAAATGCCACTGAAGCACTGTATTCTCAAAGCTCAAATTTAGATAAGGACAGGGTTGCACAGTTAATAAAATAGTAATATTAAACAGCTTAAATCATTCTTCTTCTTTTAATATAGTGGTGCTTTTATCTATGGGCAATTCTTCAACGGATCTTAATTTTCTTTCTATGGTTCTGGATTTCCTTGAAGCTGTTTCTATGGTATTGCTTGCTTCTTGAAGTTTTTTCTGGGTTTTTTCAAGAATATCACCAAATTTTGAAAATTGAGTTTTAACAGCACCTAGTAATTCCCAGACTTCACTGGAACGTTTTTCGATTGCCAGGGTCCTGAAGCCCATCTGAAGACTATTTAAAAAAGCTGATATTGTAGATGGTCCAGTTATTATAATCTTAAGATTTTTTTGCAGCTGTTCCATTAAACCGGCTTCCTTCACCACTTCCGAATAAAGGCTTTCTGTAGGAAGAAAAATAATACCAAAATCAGTTGTATTTGGAGGATCCAAATATTTCTTGTTTACATCCTGAGCCTCAGACTTTATCCTGGTAATCAAAGCTTTTTTTGATTGTTCCACCAATAGCTTATTTCCTTCTTCCTCAGCATCTAATAATTTTTGATAATCCTCCTGGGGGAATTTTGAATCTATGGGAAGATATATATATGAGCTTTTTTTATCTTTTGATGGAATTTTAATGGCAAATTCAACTCTTTCGTTACTCCCACTTTTGGTTGCCACATTTGTTTCATACTGTTCTTTTGTTAAAATGTCATCAAGTATGGAATGCAGCTGAATTTCTCCGAATGTTCCCCTTACTTTTATATTTGTAAGAGCTCTTTTCAAATCATTGACACCATTTGCAAGACTTCCTATTTCACCAAGCTGTTTATAGAGAATTTCAAGCCTTTGACTTATTGAAGAAAAAGAAGTTGTAAGTTTTTTATCAAGAGATTCATTGAGTTTTTCATCAACCAGATTTCTCATCTCATCAAGTTTTTTGCTGTTTTCATTTTGTAGTCCTAAAATTCTTGTCTCAATTGTTTCCCTCATTTTGTTGAGCTTTTCTTCATTAGAGTTTGTAAGGGATAAAAGCTGTTTGGAAAAACTGTCAAGTTGATTTTTTTGTATATCAGAAATATTTTTAAGAGTATTGGAAAGTTCAATATTACTTTCAGTCCTTGAGGAACTGGTTTCCTGTCTGTTCCTTGAAAATTCATCCTTTATCGTAGAGTTTATATTTATAAAAATGTCCTTTATGGATCTATATAGATCTGAAATATTTTTTGAATCTGTATTGGCATTTCTTTTAAGTATTAATATAGACGTTAACAACACATTTATTATTATAAGTATTACAGTAACAATTTCCATAAAACCCCTCCAAGTAACAAACTGTTGTATTTATTATAATATTGTTTCGTTGGAAAATAAATAGATTTCATGGATTTAATATATTGCATTCACAGTTTAAAATCATATTTTAAACTGTGAATAGTGAGCCATCATAAATTCCACACCAGCCATACCCATTGCAAATAATGATAGAATTATTGTGAGAATTATTGCACCGGTATCGTATTTTATTTTTTCCTCTTCATTTATTATGTAGGCTGCAATGATTTCAATGCCTAAAAAAATTAATATAAGGGGCCATAAGGATATTATTATAAGATAATTTACATTTGGAAATATTAGACGGAGTAAAAACAGTACTCCAAATATGACCAATATTATACCGGCGGTAAGCGTACCTACTCTGCGGTTTTTAAGCATTATCATCACTATCACTCTCCCTTTTTTTACCTGCAATAAGCTTTATACCAACTATGATTATTGATATTCCTACAATTATCTGGGGAGCAATTGCTGTCAGGTTATTTATAACATTGTATAGTGCATTTGGAATATAACTTACTAGAATGCGCATAATATTAATCCATATTAAATAAATCCCCAGTAGAAGCAGCAATATCCCTACAAACAATCTGCGCCTTTTAAATAAATCTTTGTCTAGGGTCATAAGTTTGTCAAAAGAAAATAAATAATTATCTTCTAAAAGTGAAAATTCTTCATCTGGCAGATACTGTTTGTTCATGCAGTCAAAAAAGGAATAGAACCAAATCAGTGGCAAAAAAAACAACAGTGGGCCTATGTGAAGCCAAGTCGAAATAAATATTATAAAGAAAAACATGGACATAAATGATATTCCCATCTTCATAAAACCTATATACATATGACCTGCCCCTGGTAAAAGGGAAAAAATAAATGTTAAAAAATTACCTCTTTTTATTCTCATTATTAAATACCTCCATATTGATTATTTTGTTGGAAAAATTACCAAGTCCATTATTGATTGAATTTATTATACTTAAATTTGGGGGGGCAATCTCCATGGTTTTTATTCTTGTGTTTGCAATAAAATTTAATGTACCGGAAAAGACAATCATAAGCGCCATGCAGGCTGCAATGGAAACTTTCAGGGAATAAAAGAAAAATTGAGTATTATTTTTTTGCTTTCTTGTTATCTTACTTTTTACTTCCTCCTCAAAACCTAATGGAATCCTGGCAAGTTCATTGTTGTTAAAGCTGTCTGCAAAATTAGCAGAACATTTTTCACAGTGAGAAATATGCTCTAATATTGAGAAAAACTCATCATTTTTTAAAGAATTTTCTTTAAGGACTTTTAATGCTGACTCCGTTAAGTGTCCATTTTTATCAAATAGTATTTTATTCATAAAAACCTCTCCTTCCATAAGACTTTGAGTAGTTTTTTTGCTCTGTATAGACGTGTTCGTAAAGTTTTTAAATTTTCACCTGTATCCCTGGCCATGTCAGAAAGCTTAATGTTTCTGAAAAAATAATTTACAGCCACAGTTCTATAAGGTTCTTTTAATCTATTGCATAGGTTATATATGTCATTTTCCGTATACTTGTTCATGGTAATGTCTTCTGGTGAATTTTGGGGATCCTTTAGGCATTCATAATCTTCCTTGGATAAGGTGCCTACTTTCCTCACAGGGCTTTTAATATAATCCTTGCATTTGTTGGCTGCAATTGTGGTCAGCCAGGCTTTGAAATTTTCTCCATGAAATTTTTCAATGTTTTTATAGGCGGATAAAAATGTCTGTTGTGCTAGATCCTCCGCATCAAAATAATTTTTTGTAAAAGATAAGCAGATAGTAATGATTAAACGTCCATATTGATTTATGTAATTTTCAAACTGTTCCCTTTGAATAATCATCACCACCTTTTTTAGCCTTACATTTAATATAACGATTTAGAAATAAAAAACACTTCAATATTAAATTACAAGTTGTATATTTTATGTGAATTTATAGTATTATATTGTGAATTTTGATAAGATTAATATATAAAAGGTTTTAGTTCATATATTAAAGTATTTTATGAGGAGGAATTTTTATGAGTGATAGAATTGTGAAATTTAATGATATTAAGAACAAGGCAAGAGAGAAAGATGTGGAAAAATTTGAGGATTATGTGTATGAACTTTCCTATGATATGTCTCAAGGGAAGCTTTCCATGGCAGATTTTTATAAAGATATTCAGGAATATATGGAAAAGAACAATATATCCCAGGAAAAATTATTTAACATTCAAAAGGAACTTATGAAAAGATATGGATTTAATATGGAAGATATAGAAAAACAGATGAACAGCATGGGAATTAAGATGCCACATTTAGATAAAAGCCCTGATTATGAAACCTTGAGAAAAACATTGAGTTTTCAGGAAAAATATAAGGAGAGCATAGGAAGGGTCGCCATGATTACATATAATATAAAAAGCTCTTTAAATGATCTCATCGTATTTATAAATGAGGAAAAAGTTATTTTAAAAAGTCAGGGAAAAATAAATTTACAGGATCCAGAGTTGAATGAATTTTTATGCTCTTATAAAAAGGTAGTAAAAGATAAAAAGCTTCAGATATCCCTGTGCGAAAATGTGGGAACTTTTGAATATTGATTGCAAGGGCAATAGCCCTGCAGTGATATATTTTTATATGCAGGGTTTTTATATTTTTATTATTTTAAGTATTTACAACATCTTTTCCAGCAGATTTATATCTGTAATAGGTTTTTGACAGGTAAAGTTTTCACAAATATACACAGTGGTTTTTCCTCTAATAGCAAGGTAATCCTTAATGGAGGGAATAATATTTACTAAATTTTCATTTAGATGAGAGTATAAAAGTGAAATGGAAAATGGATTATACTTTTTATTTATTATAGCTACTGCTTTTTTGGTATCCTCAGTATTATCACCAACTGATACAATAATTTGTCTAGTGGGATGTTTGGAAAACAACAGCCCGCATAGTAAAAAGGAATATGCCATGGGAAAACCATTTACTTCATCAGCAAAATTTTTAAATAACTGCCGAATTTTATCTTCAAATTCATAGCTCGTAGTCAAATGTGACAGTCTCAGCAGATTTAATGCGGCTGCGGAATTACCGGAGGGAAGAGCACCATCGTATATTTCTTTTGGCCTTATGATCAATTGTTCGCTGTCGTTGCCGTACAGGAAAAAACCTCCGTTTTTTTCATCCCAAAAAAATTTAAACAGATCTTCATTTAGATCCAAAGCTTTTTCCAGGTATTCCGGATTATAAGTTGATTCATATAATTCTATCAATCCCCATATTAGAAAGGCATAATCATCCAAATAGCCGGAAAGAGAAGATTCTCCTTTACGGTAGCGTGCCAGTAAACGTCCCTTTTTCCCAATTAATTTTTTAAAGATAAAATCGGCTGCATTTTTTGCCGCCATAGTGTACTTTTTATTGTTTAAAACTCTCCCGGCTATAGACATAGCTGCAATCATGAGTCCATTCCAGGAAGTTAAAATTTTATCATCTTTATGTGGATGTACTCTGCTTTCCCTATGACTAAACAATTTTTTTCTACAGCTTTTTATAAATTGTACATCTCCCTCTGGAATAGGAGAGTTAATTAAATTAAGTATGTTTTTACCATCAAAATTGCCTGAAGGTGTTACGTTAAAGTAATGACAGAATTTATCTCCATTTTCTTCCCCCAATACTTCTTTTATTTCTTTCATGGACCATATATAAAATTTACCTTCTTCGCCTTCAGAATCTGCATCTTCTGAAGAATAAAATCCACCTTCTTTTGAAGTCATGTCTCTTAAAATATAAGTCAGTATATCCTCTGCAGTTTCAGAATATTTCTTGTTGCCTGTTATCTGAAAAGCTTCTACATAGGCTATAGTAAGAAGTGCATTGTCATACAGCATTTTTTCAAAGTGTGGTACGAGCCATTTTCTATCTACAGAATAACGGCTGAATCCATAACCTATATGATCGTATATGCCGCCTTTTTGCATGCAGTCCAATGTTTTTTCTACCATTTCAAGTGCAAAATCATCTTTAGTCATGTAGAAATATCTTAGAAGAAAGAGTAAATTATGGGGAGTGGGAAACTTTGGAGAACCACCAAATCCTCCATATAGATTATCAAAATTATGCTTGAATTCAGAAAAAGCTTTTTCCAGTATATCTCTTGAAGGTCCTTTTACAGGAGTTTTATTTGATTCAGCTATTGAATTCATTATAGAATTACCGGCCTGTAAAAGTTGGGATCTACTATCTTTCCATGCCGTGGACAGGTATTTTAAGATACTTGTCAGACCTAAAGTCTCACCTATATCATCTTTTGGGAAATAGGTTCCCGCAAAAAAGGGTTTTTGATCCGAAGTCATGATAATTGTAAGCGGCCATCCACCGCTGCCTGTAAGAAGCTGACAGGCTTTCATGTAAACATTGTCGATATCAGGTCTTTCTTCTCTATCAACTTTTATGGAAACAAAATTATTGTTTAATATTTCAGATACATCCTTGTCTTCAAAACTTTCCCTGGAAAATACGTGACACCAGTGACAGGTGGAATAACCTATGCTGAGAAATATAGGCTTATCTTCCTCTCTGGCTTTTGTAAAAGCTTCTTCACCCCAGGGATACCAGTTTACAGGATTGTAAGCGTGTTGAAGCAGATAAGGAGATTTTTCATTTATTAATCTATTGGGTGTACTTGTTGGGTTCACAAGACCACCTCCTTTTAAATAGTTATAAATATAGTATAACCAGATAACGTGTTTTCACTCCCTAAAAATATGATAACAAAGAAAGAGAGCTGACTTTTTTAATCGGCTCTCTCTTTTCTTTGGACATGGAGTTACCTTATTGTGCATTAGAGGACTTCATTATAGATACGACTAGATGGTCTGTTATACATGAAATAGTCTTTGAGCATAAAGAAAAGTTTTACAGAACCAATTAGATATTGTAAAGTTATTAAATGAATATATAAAAGGTAGCTTTAAAATTAATGAGTCGTTATTGAATCAGTATAGAAGGGACATGGCAGAGGACAGCAGATATAGTTTCCATGTGTGGGACTTACTAGAAAAATATAATATAATGTTAGTGGGTTATAAAAATGAACGGTTTATCTGCAAGTATGATATAAAAAGTAATAAATTTACAGTGGAAAATATAAACAGCGGCTGAACCACTACCGCCACCACTGGCGTAAACTGTTATCATAAATCAGTATCAAAAGTATTGACAAAATACAGAGGGAATAGTATCAGTCCATTTTGACCATTTAGGATATGTAGACGGAAAACTTATTAGAGGTGCTTTGGATAATGATTCTGGTGTATCTGCCTTAATAAAAATAGCCAATGGATTACAAGAAAAAGCTAAACAAAAACCTTTTGATGAAGATATAATTTTTTGTGCTTTTAACGGGGAAGAAGAAGCCACAGTAGGAAGTCATGCATTTGTTGAACAGATTACATCACAATATATATAATATACTCCATTGATATAAATTTTCTATTGGGTAAATTGTATTAAAAAATCTAAGGCTACTATCAACTTGGGAAAATTCATAAAATTAGGAGTATATTTTTAACTGACAGTTCACTTGTAAAAGTCCTCTACTTCATTTCATATAAATCTATGGATGTTCTCGAACAGAGGAAAATTTAAGCCTGCTTTACGAAAAATCATAACCAGGCTTGATTTTGTTCTGTTCTTCCAAATATAGAAGTGCCTCTACCAAATCACCGTTACATTTTTCAAGTTCCTCCTTAGCTTTTTTATAATTTACATTTGCTCTTTTTCTTAATGAATCAATCTGTTCAATTGAAATTGTCATTTTAATTCCTCACCATAACTATTCTTCAATAATGAATTTTCTTTATGTCTATATAGTAATGGGGAATAATTGGAAGACAATTAGTGAAAGATTAGAATTTCATTAGAAATTAGTTACACAAATTTTTTTACGCAACTACTACATTCATCAATTAATTATATTGTCTATTTTTTTTATTACTTTTTCAAAATTATCATTAAAATTATTTTCTATAATTATATCAGCTTGATCTATAACCTCACTTGCTGACTTTCTCATTTGACTGTCTTGGGTATTTTTTATCATAACGAAAACACCTGGATTAACAACTTTTCGCAAGCTATTTGATTCACATACTATAAGAGCATTTTCAGGTATTTGGGTAATAAATTCTTTAAATCCTTCGTATATATTATTCTTCAATGTTTTTAACCAGTAAACATTCTCTGCTCCTGCAGCTAATAATAGAGAAGTATCTTTATTGCTGGATAAATTTAACTCCTCCGTTATCTCAAAATTTCCTTTTAAGCTTGAACACACCCCGCAGCCTTCTCCTCCATGTATGCATTTTCCATTTTTATCCTGAATGGTCGTTACTTTTAGTGCTACCACTGGTCTAATTAATTTATATTTATTTATTATTGAAATAGCAAGAGTAGTTTTTCCACTATTTCTAGCAGTTGAACCAATTAAAATCATATTGGGGATATTATGCTTCCTAGTCACTATTTTGCTCACCTCTCTATCAATTATTGCTTTAAAAGCAACCAAGCTGACAACCTATGATTTTTATTCCATTCTCATTGCATAGCTTTCCTATATCCGAAACATTTATTTTTAATTTTTCTGCTATTTTATAAGTATCAGAACATGCTAGACATTTCTTATCCTGTTGTATTTTGCAGTGGCTCTCTATAATTCCCAATATAATATCCTTTTCCATTTTATTCCTACCTTTCCGATATATTTATTTATCCGATGACTACCCGCTCTAATACTCCTATTTTATTCAAAGTGATAGTAAAGAGCGACTACATCCCTGGATAACGATTTTTCTTAAAAGATAACGCCTTTATAATCTTAATTATGATTTGTATCAAACTTAGAAATCCTTTATACGATAACGTACCTAGATTCGATTTACTTAAATCTAGGTACGTTTGCCCAAAACCGATTTCATTTTTATATGATTTTATTTTCTAGCAACTCCTAAAGTACTGGATCAGTGCTTATTTTTAATACTGTCATTTATAACTTGTAACTTCGGGATTAACTATGACGAAGGCATCAGCTGGACAAACTTCTACACAAGCTGGACCTTCAGGTCTTCCCGTGCACAAATTGCATTTATGTGCTGCCATAACTTCCTTATTCTGATTTCCTTCTTTAGAAATTACACTTAAGTTCTGTGTCTGTTTATGGCTATTTTTGTATTGTGGAACCATATCCATAGCACCAAATGGGCAAGCAAGTATACATATTTTACATCCAATACATAATTCTGTTTTTACAACAATCTTATTTTCTTGATGAACAATTGCACCCACTGGGCAAACAGTTGCACAAGGTGAATCATCACATTGCCTGCATTGTATCGGCACGGTAGCTTTTTCTGCCCGTACTAGATTGATACGAGGTGAAAAAGGAACACCTGCAGATCCTGCAGCAACCACACTAATATCTAAATGTGCAACTGCACAGGCAATTTCACAAGACCTACATCCAATGCATTTATTAGGATTTGCAACAACAAAGGTATTCAATATAATTACCTCCTTGGGGTATATGTGGTATGGAGCAAATGATGAATATCATCTTCTACCGGAAATTCTTTATAAATTTTCTGGATTCCATATGTTTTTTTGGCTATAAAATAATTGATCTTTAAGCTTCTTTACACATATTTTTTTTACGAAAAATCTTGCGCTTTTGACATCCGAAATCTGAGAAATCTAATTTCTTTACTTTTACGGAACAAACTTTAAGTTCGGGTGTCTCAGTAATAGGATCTCCTGCACTGTTAGTCAAAATATTACCTGGACTCTCGGTAAAGTGGAAAGTAATAAACGTTAGCCCGACTGGTACTCTGGTTGTTACTAGTGCTTTTGTAATTAACGATCCGCGTCGTGTTGCTGCAGTAATTTCATCACCGTCTTCAATATTAAGATTTTTTGCATCCTCAGGGTTAATTTCTAAAAATCCTTCAGGTTCCACACCATTTAATCCCCAACTACGCCGCGTCATAGTCCCTGTATGATAGTGAGCAACAACACGTCCAGTAGTCAGCATCAGTGGATATTCTTTATCAGGAAGTTCGGCAGGTTCTCGATACTCAATTGGAGAAAACTTACCCAAACCTCGAGAAAACTTACCTACATGCAAAATAGGTGTGCCAGGGTGACTTTCATTAGGACATGGCCATGTAATGCCACCTTTCTCCAGTCGTTTATAAGTAATACCAGCATAGCTTGCTGTCAAAGATCTCATTTCATCAAATATATCTTCAGGAGAACTATAATTTGCTGGATAATCCATTGCCTTCATAATATTTCTCAATATTTCCCAATCTGGAAGGCTGTTACCTATTGGCTCTACAGCCTTACGAATACGCTGGACTGTACGATCAGTGCTAGTAAAAGTTCCGTCTTTTTCAGCATAGGATACACCTGGAAGAACAACATCAGCAATTTCAGCTGTTTCAGTTAAGAAGATATCTTGAACAATCAAACAGTCCAAATGTTTTAGACAGTGTTCCACATGATTTATATCAGGATCACTGCGCATTGGATTTTCACCAAATACATACAGCATTTTGATCTTATCCTTTGCAATTGCATTCAAAATAGATGGAATAGTAAGTCCAACTTTATCACTTAATTTTGCATTCCATGCTTTTTCAAATTTTGCTTTCGCATCAGGATTAGTTACTGACTGGTATCCAGTATAGACATTAGGAAGAGCTCCCATGTCGCATGCACCTTGTACATTATTTTGACCACGAAGAGGGTTAACACCTGTTTTAGCTCTACCCATATTACCAGTAAGCATGGCCAAATTAGTTACAGACAGTACATTATCAACACCTGTAGTATGCTGTGTAATACCCATGGTATAGTAATAAGCAGTATTATCAGCCTTAGCAATAATTCTTGCTGCCTCCCGTATTTTTTCCGCTGGTACATGTGTTATGTTGGCTGTATACTCTGGGGTGAATTTCATTGCAACTGTTTTGAAAACTTCAAAATTTTCAGTTCTTTTAGCAATAAATTCTTCATCAGCCAAACCTTCTGTAAGTATGACATTTGACATTCCATTTAAAAGTGCTACATCTGTACCTGGCTTAAGTCGCAGCCAAACGTCAGCATGTAATGCCATATCAGTTTTGCGGGGATCAGCCACTACTAACTTAGTACCGCGTTCTTTAGCCTTGAACATTTTAACACCAATTATAGGATGGCATTCTGTAGTGTTTGTACCAATAGCAAAAATAGCATCTTTAGGTCTCATTTCATCAAGTTCGTGTATTGAGTTTGTCATTGCTCCACTGCCAAATGCTGTGCCTAGACCAGACACTGTAGGAGCGTGTCACAAACGAGCACAGTGGTCGACGTTATTGGTACCAATCACTGCACGCATTAATTTTTGCATAAGATAATTTTCCTCATTAGTACATCGTGCTGAGCTAAAAGCTGCCATACTGTCAGAACCATATTCTTTTAAAGTTTTTTTGATTTTAGAAACAATAAAATCAATTGCTTCTCCCCAGGTAACTTCAACCAGTTTGCCTTCTTTTCTAATCAAAGGATTAGTTAAGCGGTCTTTATGATGTACGAAATCAAAACCAAAACGTCCTTTTGAGCAAAGTTTACCTTGGTTTACTGAATTCACATCATCATCTGGGGTTACACTAACAATTTTTCCACCTTTTACATTTAAGAAAAAGGTGCAGCCTGTTCCACAATAAGGACAAGTAGTTAGTATACTTTTCATACTTTGTACACTCCTTTCTTTAAGCTTGGGCATTTCAGCCTTTTGCGTGTACTTCCACACAATTTAATATTATGCCTAAAATCTAGGATGTTTCTTTTTAATTAAATTAAAATTTTTTACCTACGCTTACCATATAATAATATGATTTAAACCATTAAAAAAATAAAAATCTTTAATGGTTTAGTATAGTAAATTTATTTTGAAAATAATATGATGCAATTAGCTAAAAATATTAAAATATCGTAATTTAGTGGAAATTATTCCTATAAATATTATAGCATAAAACAATCTAAGTGAAAATGATTTCATGAATCATATATTTCTATAGTACTTAAATCTATAATATTCAAAACTTTATTAATCCTTATTGAATCACATTCTAATGTAACTTTATCATAAAATTAATTTACTGTAAACTGTAACAAATTGAACATTATTATTATAATTAGTCTAAATATATAACGAAGATGGAATTACCATATATATTTTATGCGAAATTATATAAAATTAAAATAATTGGATGTATAATAATATAAATACTTAATTGTATTAAAATTAAGTATTTACTAACATATCTTTAAGTATATCAAATGGGAGGTTATTATGAATCTTTATAATGTAGTATCTGTAGAAGAAGCAAAACGTATTATAGATTCTAATTTTCAATTAAATTTAGAGTCAGAATTAGTAGATATTAAGGAATGCAATGGCAGAATATTATCTAGGGATATTATATCATCTTCAAATATACCAGGTTTTAAAAGATCTATGGTAGATGGATATGCTGTTAAATTTAAAGATCTTCAGGGTGCTAGTGAAAGCATGCCTTCTATACTTAATTTAAGAGGAGAAGTTAAAATGGGTGAAATGCCTGTTGAATCCTTAGAATTTCCAGGAGAATGTATTTATATACCTACTGGGGGAATGCTTCCAAAGGAAGCTGATAGTGTTATTATGATCGAATATACTGATAAAATGGATGATGCAACTATACTTGCTAATAAATCGATTTCATTTGGCGAAAATGTATTAAATGAGGACGAGGATGTGGAACTAGGTGAAAGTGTGCTTAAACGCGGAACACTTTTTTCACCTTACAGCGTAGGTATGATGTCAAACTTAGGAATTACCCAAATACCTGTATTTTGTAAGCCGAGAGTTGGAATAATTTCCACAGGGGATGAAATTGTTGCACCTGAAAAACAGCCGCGTCCTGGTGAAATTAGGGATATTAATTCATATCTTATTTATTCTTCAGTTATTGAAGATGGTGGACAACCTATACTGTATGGAGTAATTAAAGATAATTATAAAACATTATTTGAAACTGTTAAAAAAGCTTTAGACGAATGTGATATAGTACTTGTATCTGGAGGCAGTTCCGTAGGAAAGAAAGATGAAACTGCAAAGGTTATTGAGGAACTTGGAAATCCCGGAATGCTTTTTCATGGAATATCCATAAAACCCGGTAAGCCTACTATACTTGGTAGGGTAAAAGATAAACCTATATTTGGACTCCCTGGTCATCCACTTTCTTGTGCTGTAGTTTATGGAATATTGGTTAGATATGTTCTTCATACAATGATGAATTTACAAGAAATAGAATATCCTATTCCTTGCAAATTCAGTACAAATTATCATAAAGCTAAAGGAAGAGAAGAATATCTTCCAGTTATTATAGATAATATGGAAGGTGAATATACAGCTGTACCTGTTTTGACTAAATCAGCGACTATAAGTGGATTTACGAAGGCATGGGGTTATATAAAGATTGATAAAAACGTAGAAGGAATTTCTGAAAATCAAAAAGTATATGTTTATAAATTTTAGGGGTGATTTTTTATGACACAAAAAGTATATTTATTAAATTATGAGTTAAAAGAAGCGCTAAAAAAATATTTCGATAATATAAAATCTTCTTTTTTAAATAAGGAGTCAGTAAGCACAGATGAATGTCTGGGGAGAGTTACTTCAGAAGCAGTTTATTCAAAAATATCCTCCCCATTTTATAATTGTTCTGCTATGGACGGCATTGCGCTTCAGAGCTCAAGTACTATAGGAGCTTCTGAAAAAAAACCTATTATATTAGAAGAAGGAAAAAATTATTTACTGGTAGATACGGGAGATCCAATTCCTAAAGAATATGACTGTGTAATAATGGTAGAAGACATAGTAAAAATAGATGAAAATAGAATTAAAATATATAAAAGTGCAGCGCCTTGGCAGCATATAAGGCCATTAGGTGAAGATATAGTTGAAAGCCAGCTTATTGTACCTTCTGGTCATGTTGTAAGGCCGGTAGATATAGGTGCGATGTTAGCTGGAGGGGTAAATATTATTGAAGTTTATAAAAAGCCTTTGGTAGGCATTATTCCAACAGGTACTGAATTAGTTGATCCGGGAACGGATCTCAAAGTTGGAGATATAATTGATTTTAATTCAAGGGTATTTAGTGCACAGGTAATCGAATATGGGGGAATACCAAAGAGATACGGTATAGTAAAAGATAACTATGAAATATTAAAAGAAACTTTAGAAAAGGCTGCTTCAAAATGTGATATAGTCGTAATAAATGCAGGTTCTTCTGCAGGAAGAGAAGATTATACAAGTGACGTTATATCTGATTTAGGAGAAGTTTATGTGCATGGTGTATCTATAAAGCCAGGGAAACCTGTTATTATGGGAAAAGTTAAGAATAAACCAGTGCTTGGAATTCCTGGATATCCAGTCTCAGCCTATTTTATAATGGATAAAGTCCTTAAAAAAATTATAGAAGAATATCAGGGAATGAACCAGCAAAAAGAACAAACGGTAGAAGCAATTTTATCAAGAAGAATTATGTCTTCTCTAAAATATTTAGAATTTGTAAGAATCAAATTGGGATATGTAGAAGATAAACTTATTGCCACACCACTTTCAAGGGGAGCAGGAGCTACCATGTCTCTGGTAATGGCAGATGGAATATTAGAAGTTCCACAAAACGTAGAAGGTATGGAAGCTGGAACTAAAGTGCAAATAAGCCTTATGAAAAATATAGATGAAATTAAAAATACCATTGTGTGCATAGGCAGTCACGATCCTATATTAGATGTACTTTCTAACTTACTCCATGTAAAAAATCCTGATTATTATTTGTCTTCAGCTCATGTTGGAAGTATGGGTGGAATAATGGCGTTAAAAAATGAAGAAGCACATATTGCCCCAATTCATCTATTGGATATGGAAAGCGGAGAGTACAATATTTCCTATATTAATAAATACTTAAAAGATAAAAATATAGCTATAATAAAAGTAGTAAATAGAATCCAAGGCCTTATGGTCCAAAAGGGAAATCCATTGGGACTTAAGCAAATTTCAGATATATCAAAAAAAGGTGTCCGATTTGTAAATAGGCAAAGGGGAGCAGGAACAAGATTACTGTTAGACTATTATTTAAGAGAGTTAAATATTTCACCAAACGATATTAATGGATATGAAAGAGAAGAATTTACCCATCTGTCTGTAGCAGCAGCAGTGGCTAGTGGAGATGTAGATTGTGGCCTTGGGATATATTCAGCAGCAAAAATAATGGGACTTGATTTTATTCCAGTATGCAATGAAGAATACGATTTTGCAGTACCTGAAGAATATTTAAAAATGGAAACAATTAAAGAATTGATTGATGTTATGAAGAGCGATACATTTTTAAAAGAATTAGACAGACTTGGAGGATATGAGTACCCAAATATGGGAAAAATAGTACTAATTAAGTAGTTAATAAGTAAGCAAATCCTGAATTATAGGTTAATTGCTCTATATTCGAACATTTTTTAAAGATAAAAAATATTATTGTTTGTTATTTGGCCATTTTTTTAAGATAAAATGATGATATTGTATCTTTTTTGAACATTTTGGTGATATAGATAAATATATTGCTTATTATTTGAACGTTTTGGTATGAAACAAAAAAATATTATTGATTCATTTACTATGAACACTTGATAATCAGTACATTGTATATGTTGTTGGTTATTAAGTGTTTTTTTATAATTATATCTGGCACAATTTATGCTTTATAAATATTTTAACATAATTATTTATGAAGGAGGATTTTCTAGGTAAATTGGATGATGAACATTCATAGATAGATTGTTCGTACAACGAATTTTCTAATTCCTCTTGGGGAAAAAATCAAAGTTGGAGAAGTAATTTTAGAAGTGACTCAGGTAGACAAAGAATGTTATAAGGCTGCAAAATAAGAAATTTACGAGGCTGTATTATGCTAAAAGAAATTATATTTGCAAGAGTATTAAGTTCTGGTTGGATAAAGTCAGGAGATGAAATTCAATTGTTATGATAAACCTCAATACTAGTAAACAAAGCTTTGAAGGATTTATTGAATCTATTTCTGAAGGTATTATAATTTGTAATATCTATGGGAAAATTAAATTTGTAAACACTGGTTTACTACAAATTACTGGATATAGTCGAAAGTCGATAATGGATATGAATATTCAAGATATGGTAGATAACTGGAGTAATATAATGGATAATACAAATATTCGAGAGAATATAGAAACTAGCATAAAATCTATTAACAATATACTTAAATTAAATTTAAGTATATATGCATTATACACAGAAAAAATGGATGATAGCATAATCATAGTTGTTTTTAAAAAAATAAAAAAGGAAAGAAAATTAGAAGAAAAGCGGTTAAAAAGTAGGGCAATATATACTTTTGACAAAATAATAGGAAAAAATAAAAACTTTTTAAATATAATAGAGTATTCTAAAAAGATAGCTAATAGTAAGTCTACTATATTAATAACAGGAGAAAGTGGTACAGGAAAGGAAATTTTTGCTCAGGCTATACACAATTACAGTGATAGAAAAGAAAATGTTTTTATGGCTGTTAATTGTGGTGCAATCCCGGAAAAACTTATAGAGTCTGAACTTTTTGGATATGAGGAAGGTGCTTTTACAGGAGCTAAAAAGGGAGGAAATCCAGGCAAATTTGAAATGGCAAATGATGGAACTATCTTTTTAGATGAAATAGGTGAAATGTCTGTTGAAATGCAGGTAAAGCTATTAAGAGTTATAGAAGAAGAAATAATTGTAAGGATCGGGGGATACAAGCAAACACCCATAAATGTTAGAATAATTGCAGCTGCAAATAAAAATTTGAAGGAGGAAGTTGAAAATAGAAATTTTAGAAGAGATTTATTTTATAGATTAAATGTTCTTCCTATTCATCTTCCTCCTTTAAGGGATAGAAAAGACGACATTTGTCTATTAATTGACTATTATATGAATAGAATAAGCAAAAAATTAAATAAAAGAAAAGTGGAAATTAATGATGCTCAAATGGATAAATTAGTACAATATGATTGGCCTGGAAACATAAGAGAATTAGAAAATGTTATTGAATTTTTCATAAATATTGAGCATGTAGATGAGAGTGTTATTGAGACAGAAAGCTCATATAAAGAGCGCAAAAGAGGAGGCAGTTATAATATATACTATGATGAAGATTTTATGCTTAATATGAACCTCGAGAATTTAGAAAAAGTACATATAGAAAATGTAATAAAAAAGTTTAAGGGAAATGTCACTTTAGCTGCCAAGGCTATGGGTATAGGAAGGAACACTCTTTACAGAAAAATCAAGAAATATAATATTTACTGTTCCACATTGGAGCACAATTCCAAAATGTAACACTGCTGCGGATCCTCTTTGGAACAATAATCGTTTACATGAGACCTAAAATGGCGAAATGAGTATGATTGGCATAGGTAAAAATATTTGGCGCAGTTCTTGCTACATGTATAGATCGTTAACATTATAGCTAAACCAATTACAA
This sequence comes from Clostridium moutaii, assembly GCF_041205085.1. NCBI lineage: Bacteria > Bacillati > Bacillota > Clostridia > Eubacteriales > Clostridiaceae > Clostridium > Clostridium moutaii. The sequence goes on along the minus strand of NZ_JBGEWD010000001.1, from coordinate 120,460 downwards.
CATCAGATTATAAATTTTATATCTGATATACCTCAGTGATCAATGAGTAATTCCGAGTTTATAAATTATATAAGTTCAGTTATAGAGTTAACAATCTATACAAATATATTTTTGGGAGGATTTTTAATGTACGGTTATAATGGTAAAGTATTAAGAATCAATTTAAAAGAGAGGACTTGTAAGTCAGAAAATTTAGATTTAGATAAAGCTAAAAAGTTCATAGGATGCAGGGGATTGGGTGTTAAAACTTTATTTGATGAAATAGATCCTAAAATAGATGCATTATCTCCAGAAAATAAATTTATAATTGTAACAGGTCCATTAACTGGAGCTCCAGTGCCAACTAGTGGAAGATTTATGGTAGTTACTAAAGCACCTCTTACAGGAACTATAGCAATTTCAAATTCAGGTGGAAAATGGGGAGTGGACTTAAAAAAAGCTGGATGGGATATGATAATAGTAGAAGATAAAGCTGATTTACCAGTTTATATTGAAATAGTAGATGATAAGGTAGAAATTAAGGATGCATCACAGCTTTGGGGAAAAGTTACATCAGAAACTACAAAGGAATTACAAAAAATTACTGAAAACAAATCAAAAGTATTATGTATCGGACCAGCTGGTGAAAAATTGTCTCTTATGGCTGCAGTTATGAATGATGTGGATAGAACTGCAGCAAGAGGTGGTGTTGGTGCAGTTATGGGATCTAAAAACTTAAAGGCTATTGTAGTTAAAGGAACTGGAAAAGTAGATTTAGCTGATAAAGAAAAAGTAAAACAAGTTTGTATGGAAAAAATGAAAATACTAAAAAATGATCCGGTAGCTGGACAAGGTTTACCAACTTATGGTACAGCTATATTAGTTAATATAATAAATGAAAATGGGGTACATCCAATAAAAAACTTCCAGGGATCTTATACTGATCAAGCAGATAAAATAAGTGGAGAAACTCTCACTGCTAACCAACTAGTAAGGAAAAATCCTTGCTACAGCTGTCCTATAGGTTGTGGAAGATGGGTTAGATTAAAAGACGGTACTGAATGTGGTGGACCTGAATATGAAACACTGTGGTGTTTTGGTTCTGATTGTGATTCCTATGATTTAGATGCTATAAATGAAGCAAATATGTTGTGCAATGAATATGGAGTTGATACCATTAGTTGTGGTGCAACAATTGCTGCAGCTATGGAACTTTATCAGAGAGGAATCATAAAAGATGAAGAAATAGCTGGAGATAATTTGTCTCTCAAATGGGGTGATACAAAATCTATGGTTGGCTGGATAAAGAAGATGGTGTATAAGGAAGGATTTGGAGACAAGATGTCAGATGGTTCCTATAGACTTTGTGAGTCCTATGATGCAACAGAATATTCCATGACGGTAAAAAAACAGGAACTTCCAGCTTATGATCCTAGAGGAATACAGGGACATGGTATTACTTACGCAGTTAACAACAGAGGAGGATGCCATATTAAAGGATATATGATTAATCCTGAAATATTAGGTTATCCAGAAAAGCTTGATAGATTTGCATTAGAAGGTAAAGCAGCTTATGCCAAATTATTTCATGATTTAACTGCTGTAATCGACTCTCTAGGATTATGTATATTTACCACATTTGGATTAGGAATACAAGATTATGTAGATATGTATAATGCAGTAGTTGGAGGAACTACTTACGATGCAGATTCACTGCTGGAGGCAGGAGACAGAATTTGGACTCTTGAGAAACTATTTAATCTTAAAGCTGGGATAGACAGCAGCCAAGATACTCTACCAAAGAGACTTTTAAAGACTCCTATTCCAGATGGCCCATCAAAAGGAGAAGTTCATAGGTTAGATGTTCTTCTTCCTGAATATTACTCAGTACGAGGATGGAGCAAAGAAGGTATACCTACAGAAGAAACATTAAAGAAATTAGGATTAGATGAATATGTAGGTAAGTTTTAGTTTGCTTCACTAGATAAATTAGAGATTAGACTTCATGTATTAAAAAACACATCTTGTTTCTGTATATGAAGCCTATTTTCTTAAACAAGGGAGGTGTTAGCTTGAAAATAGAAGTTAGATTATTTGCTTACTTTAGAAAAGATAGAGATAAAAAATTGTTTTTAGAATTTGACGAATCTGTAACACCTGCGGATATATTTAAAAAGATAAATATTAATGAAGAAGAAGTTGCTATTTTACTTATAAATGGTAGAGATGGTAAAGCAAATACAGAACTTAAAGACAATGATGTCTTATCATTGTTTCCACCAGTAGGAGGCGGTTAAATTTGGAACGTTATGTTAGAAATATGAAAACCCTGTCAGAGGAAGAAAATGATAACTTAAAGAATTTTAAAGTTTGCGTTGTAGGCTGTGGAGGAATTGGTGGTTATGTCATTGAGATGCTGGGAAGGATAGGGATAGGAAGTATTACTGCAGTAGATGGAGATGTATTTGAGGAATCTAATTTGAATAGGCAGATACTTTCTAATACAGACACCATAGGACTTAGCAAAGCACTAGAAGCAAAGACTAGAATGGAAAAAGTAAATCCACTAATAAAGGTAAGAGCATTAGAAAAAATGCTTACGAAAGATACTGCTTGCAGTATTTTAAATAATCACAATGTAGTAGTAGATGCTCTTGACAGCATACCAGCAAGATTATTACTTCAACGCAGCTGTAAAAAACTCAATATACCAATGGTTCATGGAGCCATAGCAGGATGGTATGCTCAAGTTACTACTATATTCCCGGGGGATGATACCTTAAACAAGATTTATAATATGGACAAACAAACATCTAAGGGAATTGAAAAGGAAATGGGTAATCCATCATTCACACCAGCTTTAGCAGCCTCAATTGAAGCAAGTGAAGTGATAAAACTTCTTTTAAGGAGAGGAGAACTTCTAAGAAAAAAGATGGCCTTTATAGATCTTCTAGCAGCCGAGTATGATATAGTTCCACTGGAGTAGAGAATTATAAAGGCTTGTATGATAGAGGTATAAAATTTTTTGTGCAGAGAAGAAAGAGAGAGGCTGTTGTAGATTTTAGGGTAGGTGCTATTGATTTTAACAGGGAACGTACCTGGGTTTGTGTAAATCAAATCTAGGTACGTTATTTTTATGTATGTATAGCTGGTAATAATAAGTATAAAGTATTTTTAAAAGGAGAAAAAGTATGAATGTATTAGAAATACTAAATATTCACTTAAGAAAAGAATTAAAAATGCAGCAGTATGGAGGATTTAGTTGGTAAAAATGGGCTCATGTAAAGATAGATGTAAATGCAGATGATATACTGAAGGGACTGGAATAAAAAGGGATGAAGTGCTTAAGAATTTATTCCCAAAGGTCTGTTGGTATAGTATAATAATTTATATAAGATGAGTTTTAAAATATGGAATATATTAGGGAAAGGGGATGTTTATATGAAAGAAATTAGAGAAGATAATTATGAGATCTGCTATAAAAATTTATGTAAGAAATTTGGTGAACGTCATCCAGAAGAAGTGGCTGAAAAAAGTGGAGCACAATATGATTCGGAAAAAGGGGAGTTTATTTTAACTTATTTTAATAGAGAGTATATTATTTCATATCCTCAGGGACATATAAGTTTAAAAAATGAAAAGGATAATACATTTTCTAAAGATAAGAATGTTTTATTTGACAAGATATTAATTATGAGCTATCTTTGCAGATGTAGTAATAGTAAACTGTCTAACAAATGGGTACCTTATAGGGAGATAAAGGGAGTAGGGGATACCTACAATTTTTTTGCAGACAGGGGTATGAAAAGATTAGCAGAGTTTTTTGGAAACAAGGGTGAATTATTCTTAAAAGCTGGAATTGATATGGGTGGGAAAAAAGTGGATTTCGGGGATTTGGGGTTACAACTCAACGTATTTCCAAAGGTACCTGTTATTTTGATTTTATGGCTGGCAGATGAAGAATTTGGAGCTTCGGCCAATATACTCTTTGATTCTTCTGCATCAGAGCAAGTCCATATAGAGGACCTGGCCTCATTATGTCCCAAGGCAGCTGAAAAATTGATTGAAAGAGCAGAAGAAATATTAAAATAAATAATATCAATTGAGTCAACTTCTTAGCCTGTACCCTGCTCCCCAAACTGTTTCTATGTATTGAGGATGGGAAGGGCTAACCTCTATCTTTTCTCTTATTCTTCTTATGTGTACTGTGACGGTAGCGTTGTCCCCTATGGAGTCAAGTCCCCATATATTTTCAAATAATTCCTCCCTGCTAAATACCCTGTTGGGATTTTCAGCCATATAGTGCAGCCGGAAAAACTGTCTATGGTAATGAGTGCTATAAAAAGAGGAAGTATTGTGTTTGTGAGCATGGAAAGAACCAACAGCGGAAATTCTGAACCCGAACCACCCTGATCATTCATTAAAGTTACCTTAAATTGTTCCGTTTTTTTCCATATCACTGATAAAATAATTCTCTAGAGAAGCATAATTGCTCAATATGTTTTTAGTGGTATTCACATTGATGAGATTTCCACTGTACAGTACTCCAATTCGTGTGCAGGTCAGTTCGATATCATGAATGAGGTGGCTTGAGATAAAAAAGGTGGTGTTGTTTTTTTTGTAACATATTTTTTATGATGTTTCTCACATCAATCATACCTTCCACATTATATTTTAAAAAATATATATCTATTTTACCTAAACTAATTATAAACAAAATCTAAACTTTATTGTCAGTGGAGTTTAGATAAAATGAAAAATCAAAGAATATTACTTCTAAGGAATAGTATTTGTATTATAATAAGTTTATCCGATTATTGAAGAAAGAAGGGTTCATCATGGAAAATAAAATTATCCAGGGAAAAACTATAAAACAGTGGGAAGAACAGTTTCCATTAATTAATAAGATTGTTTCAACAGAGGAGGTATTATGGGTAAATCCCAAGCATGAAGAATTTGAAGAAACTGTAAAAAACATTTCACTTAAAGAAGAGGATGTAAGAGATGCAGAAAGAAGGCTGAAAAGATTTGCCCCATATATAGCAAAGGTTTTTCCGGAAACTCAAAAAACAAAGGGAATTATAGAATCTCCAGTTGTTAAAATACCTGATATGCAGAATAAGATGGAAGATATATTTAATGAGAAAATTTTGGGCCAATTGCTATTGAAATGTGACAATCAGCTTGCTATTTCAGGATCAATCAAAGCAAGAGGAGGTATTTATGAAGTTTTAAAACATGCAGAAGCTCTGGCTGCGCAAAATGATATGTTGAATGAAAGAGATGATTATTCAATTATTGACAGTTATAAATTCAGGGAGTTTTTTTCTAAATACTCTATTGCGGTGGCATCAACCGGGAACTTAGGACTGAGTATTGGTATAATGAGTGCAAAACTTGGATTTAAGGTATATGTGCATATGTCAGCTGATGCCAGGCAGTGGAAAAAAGATCTTCTTAGAAGTAAAGGAGTTACTGTAATTGAATATAAAGAGGACTACAGCAAAGCCATAGTAGAAGCCAGAAAACAGTCATCTCTGGATCCAAAAATGTATTTCGTAGATGATGAAAATTCCACTAATTTGTTTTTAGGATATGCAGTGGCCGCCTACAGACTGAAAAATCAGTTGGAGAAAATTAATGTTGCCATTGATGAAAACCATCCGCTGTTTGTTTACCTTCCCTGCGGAGTGGGAGGCGGTCCAGGAGGAGTTGCTTTTGGGTTAAAGCTGGTGTTTAAAGACAATATTCATTGTTTTTTTGCCGAACCAACTCATTCACCCTGCATGCTTCTTGGACTTATGACAGGCTTGCACAATAAAATATGTGTTCAGGACTTTGGAATTGACGGTGTTACTGAAGCAGACGGACTTGCTGTTAGCAGACCTTCAGGGTTTGTGGGGAAAACTTTGGAAAATCTGATGAGTGGATGTTATACAGTAGAGGATGAAAAGCTGTATATGCTTTTAAAGACCATGATAGATTCAGAAAATATTTCACTGGAACCTTCTGCACTGGCGGGAGTTTCAGGTCCAGCTCAATTATTTAAGAATGAAGCTGGGAGAAATTATATAGAGGATAATAATTTGAAAGATAAAATGAATAATTCCTACCACATTGCCTGGGCCACAGGTGGAAGTATGGTTCCAAAAGATGTAATGGAATCTTATTATAAAAGGGGAAAAAATATTTTAGATAAAAAATCTGCTGATAATTAGATTAAAACAGTCCGATGTTATTGATAAATATATTTAATAACATTGGACTGATGGTTTTAATCTATGTTTTCAATTTTGACACAATACTGGCCCTGTGGTGATTTTACAGTAACACTATCACCTATGGCATGTTTGTATATTGCAGATCCTAACGGGGATTCTATGCTTATTTTATTATTCATTGGATCTGCTTCTATGGTAGTTACTATTTTAAACTTTTCAGTTTCGTCTTCCTGAGAGAATTTCAAATACACCGTTTTACCAATTCCAACTTGATTTTTTGAAGTGGTATCTTTTATTATTTTCGCAGTTCTTATCATTCGTTCCAAATATCTTATTCTACTTTCATTGTGAGCCCGGTCCCTTTTGGCAGCCTTGTATTCGAAGTTCTCACTTAGATCTCCTTGGGCACGGGCTTCTTTTAAACCATCATTTATTTTGTGCCTAACTACTACTTTCCTGTGTTCGATTTCCTCTTCTAACTTATCTATGGCCTCTTCAGTAAGGTAATTGTACATAATCATACACCTTCTTATAATTGCTATATAGATAATAACATTCATGGCATATAATTTCCATATATTATTTGGAAATTATATATGATTGGGATAATATTATTAGATTTCATTTGTCTTTTATTAGTTTTGGTGGTATTTTATTAGTAGAATTGGAACTATATAAAAAAAGATGAGGTATGACTTATGAAATTATTGGTAAAGAAAATTAATGAAGAAGCAAAAATTCCATTTTATGCTCATAGTGGGGATGCGGGACTTGACTTGTTTTCAGTGGAAGAAACACTTATAAGATCTATGGAAAGAAAGCTTGTATCTACTGGAATAAAAATTCAACTTCCTGCAAATACGGAAGCTCAGGTTAGGCCAAGAAGTGGACTTGCCTTAAAATATGGCATTACCCTTTTGAATTCACCGGGAACTGTAGATGAAGGCTACAGGGGTGAAATAAAAGTACTTATGATAAATTTTGGTGAGAAACCATTTTTAGTGGAAAAGGGCATGAAAATTGCTCAAATGGTTGTAAAACCTGTAGAGCAGGTTTGTATAGAAGAGGTAGATGAATTAAGTGATACGGAAAGAGGCCAAAAGGGGTTCGGATCTACGGGAATGGAATAGAAAAGTTGAAAGAATAAATATCAAATGAGGATGATTTTCGGTACTAACCGAAAATCTACCAAATTTGAATTCTGATATCTGAACTTTGAGCTTTAAATTCTATATCCACTGTGTTTTACCCCAGGAGATTATTTCGGATAAAGAGTCCCTTAAAGATTTTAAAACTACATTGGCCACCATTTCACCAATTAAAACGTGTTTCCCACAATAATCTATATTTTCACCTGTGCCTGTGAAAACCACACAGGAGTCTGTCCCTGTTCCAGTAGCGGTCTTTTTGCTTACAGAACTTAATATGTTGAAATCCTGCATTATGCAAGTTTTTGCTTCTGTAATAATCATAATGGCTTCTACCATGGCTGCCCTGGATAATTTGGCATTTGTACCTAAAATTATATTTATAGTGCCGGGCTTGGGACTGTAGGAGTTAAAACTTTTCCAGTCAGCAGCATCTCCTGCTCTTCGTGCATTGGATATTCCCATAGTAATAAAACTCTGTACAATTACATTGTCATGAACTGCTGAACAGGTTCTAAAAGATTTCATGTTAGCTGCAGTCATCATTCCCACAGATTTGCCATGCCATTTTTTGGATTTTATATATTCTTTAATGGTAACTTTCGGAGGAAGAAATGTTTTATGGCTGTCTGCATCTTTATTTTGACGAACTTTCATATTTACTATATTGCTGGCCTCAGTAAAACCGCCATTTAATATAGCAGAACTCAATATTTCCACTGGTCTTGAAAATTCAATGTGTACATGATCTTCAGTTACTTCTAACTTGGCATCATTTAAGTCTAAGTTTTTATTAAGATCTATCATTTTTGCATCCTTTCTACGTAAAATCAAATGTCTGTCCTCTATGATTTATAATAAGGCATTTTGAGGAAGAATGTTTTGTAAGTTCTGCAAAGTTTTTGGTTATATAGCTATTGTCCCAAAAATGCATTGGTATGAAAAACACAGGGTGAATTTCATTTATAAAATATTCTCCTCCTAAAGAGTAGTATTCCTCCAGCCTTGGATCCACAGGGAAAAATGCAAAATCTATATTTTCTCCCTTTATCTTTTTTATCTCCCTTTTAAAATTTTTCTCAGCGGATTTTTGCTCTTCCCTTGAATCCTCTTTCCAGTACCATAAGTTTAGATCTCCAGCGTGAAATATAGTAATCCCATCTACTTTTATTAGAAATGAAATTCCTATGTCTGTGGAGCCATAAGCTTTTATATATACATTGTTTGAATTTAAGCTTTCATAAGGAGATAATTTGTGATAATTTTCAGGAGGATTTTTAATCTTTATGTCGCTGCTCAAGATATAATTTACATCAGGATTTACCTCCTGCCATTTTAGTATAACCGGGTTAAAATGATCAGGATGTCTATGAGAGCATAAAACCAATACATTTTTTTTATTTTTTATAAGGTCCTTTGAAATAAGGCCATTTTCTAAAGTGTGTTTGCAGGAATCAAAGGAGTCCTTATAGTAGTCAAATATTAAAAAATGTGATGAGGTCTCTATGGCAAAGCCGCTGTGGTACAGATAATGAATTTTAATTTTATAGTTATTCATGTATTTCACCTACCTTATAATTTTAAATTATTTTTATTATATCATAAGGAAAAACAATTTTTACAATTTAGTTAACATATGTGAGAATATAGGATATAATTGTGTAAAGTGATTCTTAGATTCAGGTGGGATTTGATCATATGTTTGTCACAATTTTACAAAGCTGGGCTGGGTATTGGTTATGATAGCAATGGGATAAAGAACTTGAATTGCAAATATGAAAGGATGATGGATTATGAAATTTGTATTTGACCACAACAATATAAATGTATTAAATTTGGATAAGAGTATAGAATTTTATAAAAAGGCTCTCGGCTTTAAAGAAGTTAAAAGAAAGGAAGCAGATGATAAAAGTTTTACACTGGTTTTTATGGGAGATGGAGTAAAAGATTATAAGATAGAACTTACCTGGCTTAAGGATAGAAGGGAGCCTTATAATCTAGGAGACAACGAAATTCACATGGCTGTTAGGACGGATGATTTAAAAGCTGCACATGAGTATCATAAAAAAATGGGATGTATATGTTATGAAAATAAAAAGATGGGTCTTTACTTTATAGCTGATCCTGACGGTTACTGGACTGAAATTTTACCCATTGAATCTTAGAAGAATTCATTCAGGGATGTAGAATTGTTTATCATCCCCCATTTTGAAGAAGCTGGGGATGATGTAAATGGTAGTTATGAAATAAAATATAAAAAAGTTATTGAAAATAAGAGTTTACATTGAATAAGACCTTTTTCCGGGGACATAATTACAGAAAAAACTAACAGGGAGGTAAAGGTGTTGAATAGTGTTACTCTTATTGGAAGGTTGACTAAAGATGCAGAAATTATTAAGATGGAGAATAATGTTAGAGGCGTAATCAAGTTTACTTTAGCTGTTAACAAAGATTTTCTAAACAGCAGCGGGGAGAGAGAAGCGGATTTTATTTCAATTTCCTATTGGACCAACAGGGGAGACAAATTGTATCCATATCTGAAAAAAGGCAGACTCCTGGGCGTAAATGGCAAAATAAGCACTAAAAGCTATGTAAAGGATGGAGTCAAAAAGTTTTCCACTATTGTTGATGCAGATAAAATTCAATTTTTAGAATATAAAGAGGAATCTTTAGCTTGATTTTAAATTATGTTCATAAACAAGGTGAAACTTGAATAAGTTTCACCTTTGACATTATATTGGCTTAATTGGTAAAATATAAAATAAGATAAGCTGTCTAATAAAGTGTAATTTAAGAAGGGGTGGGATCTTTATGGCAAGTGACAAGTCAGAAAAAATACTTATTGATAAAAATTGTATAGATATGTTGATTTCAGGATTAAAAAATATAAAAATAAGTACTAGAGAAAAGTCTACAAGAAAAGAAGTGGAGAGAATATTAAATTTTTTACAAGAAGAACTTAATAGAAATAATATTTCTCTCAAGGAGAGAATATTTGAAAAGATGAAGGAAACCAAAAGTACAGATCCGAGTATGAATGCTAACTTATATATATTATATCGTAATTTAGACAGCGGACAAATAAGCGAGGAACAAGCATTGGAATTGTTTAGAATGTATGTAAAAATAGAGCCGTATGACAGAACTATATGATATATATGATTTATTAAAGAGCTGTTAATTATATGTATTGGCGTTTAAAATAGAGTTGTATAAATAATTAATGTGTATTAAAGTTTTTCCTAAAGCATTCTATAGGGACCTCCGATAATAAAATTAGAAATATGTTTATTTTGGAAATAACGATAAGGAAATCCAGAAGGGAGAATGTAAATATACATGAAAGACATTAAATTTTTTAATGCACTTAAAGGTAAAAAATTATAGATGGCAGGTATATTAGCAGCTTTTATAGTAAGTTTTAGTTTTACTGAAGTACATGCACAGGTTCAGACGGACAGATACATGATACATAGGTACAGACAGATATGAAACTGCAGCTAAAGTCTGTGAGGATGGCTGGAAGGAATCAAGTGATTATGTGGTACTAGTAAATGGTGAAAACTTTCCAGATGTACTGTCTGCAGCTCCGCTACGGTATATGTAGCTTCTGATAAAGATTTTCCAGATTCATTGGTAGCCTCTCTGCGGTTGCTGCTCAAACAGCTTCTCCTATAGTGTTTGTAGATGATTATGTACCAAATACGACTTATAATTTTTTGAAATCTGAAATTGTAAGCAATATGAAAATACTTGGAGGCAGTGCAGCTGTAAATTATAATCTTGAAAGTACATTAAAATCAATTCCTCTATCTGTATCCTATGTTAATAACTTTACAGATACCATATGGCAAAATGATAAATATGTTCCAAGAGCCACTGTACTCGTAATTTCTGATACAGGTGTTGTAAAAGATGTGCCTGTAAGTTGGAATTTGTCCAAAGTAAACACGTCAAATCCGGGTAAATTTATTTTGTATGGTAAAATAGACGTAAGTGACAAGCAAGTTACAGCCACATTAATTGTGAAACCCATACCCATTAAAATTGATGATATTTCCAAGCAAATATCCAGTGGAAGCAATTATTCTCTCCCAGGTACTGTAGAGAAGTATAATAAAAAAGTGAAATTTATGTTGACAGTTATATAAGAAATTTTATACAGGACAATTAATGTAAATAAGAGGAGTGGTATTTTTATGAGAATAAGCTATAATATGCCGGCCTTGACCATGAATTTACTTCAAAGTCAGGCTTTAAACAGGCAAAGTGGAAATTCACTTAGAATATCCAGTGGATATAAACTAAATAGTGCAAAAGATAATCCAAGTGCAATGGTACAAAGTCAGAATATAAAATTGCAGATAGGTGGCCTTCAATCTGCAGCCAGGAATGTTCAAGATGGTGTGAGTATGCTGCAGACTGCAGAAGGCGGGCTTCAGGAAATTACCAGCATGATTCAGAGGGTAAGACAGCTTACACTACAAGCTGGAAGTGGGACAACTACTGAATCGGATAGAAATGTAATACAGAATGAAATAGATCAGATGTTGGATGGAATAAGTACTATGTCAGATCAGACAGAATTCAACGGACTAAAATTATTAGGTCAGGTAAGTCCGGACAAAACCTTAAGTATGCCTATAGGAGCCAATGCAGGGGAAAGTGCCGATATACCGCAGCTTGATCTGACCAATGGTGCCGATAGCGCAATTTCAGATTTATATTCCATTAAGAGTGGAAATGGAAAAGATATATTGAACGGAAATACAGACGATGCATTAGGTGCAATAGATAAAACTCTAGACAAGATTGTCTCTTTTAGAAGCAAATATGGTGCACTGGAGAACAGATTTGAAACCAATTATTACAATATGCAGGATTTAACCAATCAAATGACTGATGCCGACAGTAATTTAAGCGATGCGGATATGGCAGAAGAAATAACTAATTATTCAAAAGAAGATATAATTGTACAGGCATCTAATGCTATGATTGCTCAGGCTAATAAACTTCCTCAGGATGTACTGAAAATATTGGAAAATGTGAGAGTGTGATTTTTCACAACAAGGGACTTGCTTAAAAGTAGATATATTCTACTTTTAAGCAAGTCCCTTGTTGTTTTTTGCTGAAAACAAAATAAACAAATTCCTATATAAAATAACGTAAATATAACATGAGTATAACATAAGTAGTAGAAAATAAAGAAATATAGAATAGTATATACATGGTGCATAATATTAACGGTAAAAAGGAGAAATATTCTAAATATTCTTGCGAAAATTGTATTATAATATCGTAAATTTTGATAATTAATAAAAATTTATATTAATTAGAAAAAATTTCATATAATTATAGCATTAACATATAATTTTGTGATAATATAGGTTATGTTAAAAAATAATTTTAATTAAAAATAAAATAAGATTAAATAAATTTTCTTTGTAGAAAATTTACCAATAGCTATAAAAGTAAATACATAAAATAATATAGAAAGGAGAAAACGATAAATTGAATATATCTCAGTTACCGAATGATGAATTAGTATACAATTTATTACAAAAGGGGTTGGATGCATCCCAAGCAAGAAGCAGTGCCACGGCTGATAATATAGCTAATATAAATACTGCGGGATATAAGAGGAAATATGTTACTTTTGAAGAATCCCTAAAAAAAAGTATGGATGATTTGGAACTTAAAACAGATAATGAAAAACATATGAAGATAGGCAGTGATTATGGTGCCGTAGATGTGAAAACGGATAATAGCACGAGTATGAGGGAAGATGGAAACAATGTGGATATTGATAATGAAATGGTAAATCAGTCAGCTAATGCCCTCATGTACAATGCACTTGTAACCCAGATAAATAGTAGATTGTCTATGAAACAATATGTAATAGATGGGAAATAGGGGGATGGAGTATGATTCAAGCTTTTAATACTTTAAGAATAAGTGCCAGTGGCCTTTCGGCAGAAAGGCTCAGAATGGATACTATAGCCTCTAATATGGCTAATGCAGAAACTACAAGAGGGGCTAATGGACAGCCATATAGAAGAAAAGTGGCGGTGTTTCAGGAAAACCTGAATAATGAGCTGAATAAAAATGGACAATATGAACAGGTGCCCATGGGTGTGAAGGCTGTAGGTGTGGTTGAGGATTCTTCTCCATTTAAAAGAGTATATGATCCTACTAACCCGGATGCAGATGCAAATGGATATGTGTCCATGCCTAATGTAAACATATTAAATGAAATGTCAGACATGATGGTGGCTACCAGGTCCTATGAAGCAGATGTAAGTGCCATTGATGCAGAAAAAAGCATGTTTTCAAAAGCCTTGGAAATAGGGAAATAAAGGGAGGAACAATACGTATGAAGATAAATGAATATGTACCTGACAGCAGCATATTTGATTTTAATAAATCTGCACAGGGCAGTAACGTAAGCGGCAGTAATATAATTGACAATAATCTAAATAATACCATATCAAATGATGACAGCATAAATGGTAATGTAGATCAAAGCAGCAATAACATATCTGATTTTGCATCCATGCTGAAAAATAAATTGGATGAAGTAAACAGTCAGCAGGTACAGGCAGACAACAGCACTGAAGGACTTGTAAAAGGTGATAGAACAGATATACATAATGTTATGCTGGATACAGAACAGGCTAAGATGTCACTGGAACTCGCAGTGCAGATTAGAAATAAACTTGTAGATGCATATCAGGAATTGAATAGAACACAGTTATAGAAGGAGTGCTAATTGATGGGTAAGCTATCACGACTTTTTAAAAATTTAATAGGTAAGTGGAAAGAACTAGGCAAAAATAAAAAGATAGCTTTTGGAGTTATAGCTGTAGGGATTGTAGCAGCAATTATATTTGGAGGAGTATCTCTTGGAAAGACAAAATATGCAGTCCTTTTTTCAAATATGAACGATACCGATTCAGCAGCAGTGTATAAAAAACTTCAAGCTGACAAAGTAGATGTTAAAGTACAGGGAAATTCAATTTTGGTACCTAAAGATGAAGTGGATAGTGATAGGATGAAGGTGCTTTCAGAAGTGCAGTTAACCAATGGAAGTCAGGGATTTGAATTATTTGATAAAAGCAATTTGGGCACTACGGATGCTGAGATTAAAATAAATTATCAGAGAGCACTTCAGGGAGAATTGGAAAGAACTATAAAATCTCTTCCAGAGGTGGAAGATGCCAGAGTACATCTTGTACTTCCAGATGATACTGAATTTGTAAAAGACACTCAGCCGGGAAGTGCTTCTGTAACTTTAAAATTAAAGCCGGGACAGCAATTAAGCCAGGATCAGGTAAAAGCATTGGTGGCGCTTATATCCGGAGGCGTAAAAAATATACCTAAACAAAATGTACAAGTTATAGATGACAAACTGAATTTGCTATCCCAGAATTTATATCAAAGTACAGACAGTACTGCAGATAGTACTGTACCTGCTGAAAAACAGCAGCAGCTTCAACAGCAATATGAAAAAGATATGGAGCAAAGGCTTTTAAGTATGTTGGAGGCTGTATATGGTAAAGGTAAAGTTCAGGTAAGAGTGAATGCTGATCTGGATTTTGATGCAGTACAACAGGATTCTACAACTTATGATCCCAAAAATGTGGTGGTAAGCGAGCATACGGTAAACAGTACAAATACTGGAGGTACAAATAATGCAAGCAGCAGCCCTGTTGACAATAATATGAGTAATACCACTACTACTACCGGAAATAATGGTAATTCTACCGACAATGAGGTTACGAGAAATTATGATGTATCCAAAGTAGAGCAAAAAACCGTAAAGGCACCGGGAAGTGTAAAAAGGCTTACTACTTCCATAGCATTGGATGGAAATGTGGATAATGCTACTAGCACTTCTATAAGAAACCTTGCAGTTTCTGCTATAGGCTATGATGCCAATAGAGGAGATACTATAAGTGTAGAGGGTATACCTTTTGATACAACGGCCCAAGATAATGCAAAGAAAGATATGGATGCCATGCAAAAAGCAGAACAACAGGCACAGAGAAACAAGTTATTTGCCATTATAGGAGGTATTGCAGCAGCAGTAATTGCTGTTATAGTTGGAGTGATACTTTGGAGAAGAAAACATGAGGAAGATGAATTGTTTGATGACGAAATTGAGTCTCAGGGTATAGATGAAGTTGTAGGTGATAGTACACAGATTAGAGAAAAACCTAAATTTAGTCCTGTAGAGCTTGAAACAGAAAATGAAGATACTCATGTGGAAAATGAAATAAAGAAATATGCTAAAAATAAACCTGAGCAGGTTGCAGACATAATAAAATCATGGTTAGCAGAAGATGAGAGGTGATAAGAATGGCTAGAGACAATCAGAAATTAACTGGAGTACAGAAGGCTGCCATATTATTTATAACTCTTGGACCAGAAGCAGCTGCCGGGATAATTAAAAAATTGCCAGAAGCTGAAATACAAAAGATAACTTATGAAATAGCCAATATCAGTTCGGTAAAATCGGATCAAAAAAAGGAAATACTTCAGGAATTCATGCAAATGAATAAGGCAAAGGATTATTTACTGGAAGGTGGCATAGAGTATGCTCGAAATCTTTTGTCAAAGGCTCTTGGAAGCCAAAGGGCTGTTGAAATATTGGATAAGGTTACAGAAGCAACCCAGCAATTTAGACCATTTGCCATAGCTAGAAAGGCGGATGCTCATCAGCTTTTAAATATAATATCAGATGAACATCCCCAGACTATAGCTCTTATACTTTGTTATCTTCAACCAGATAAAGCTGGGCAGATACTTTCATCACTTCCTGAAAGTGTACAAGCTGAAGTGTCCTATAGAATTGCAACAATGAGTACTACTTCCCATATGGTGGTGAAGGAGATAGAAAAAGTTCTTGATGATAAGTTGTCTTCTGTAGTGAAGTCTGATATGAAGGTAATTGGCGGTGTTCAGACTATCGTAGACATATTGAATCAAGTGGATAGAACTACTGAGAAAAATATTACAGAAGGATTGGAAAAAGAAGATGCGGAACTGGCAGAAAAGGTCAGAGAATCTATGTTTGTATTTGAAGATATTGTTACATTGGATGATGTATCCATTCAAAGGGTGCTCAGAGAAGTGGATTCAAAAGATCTTTCCCTTGCACTTAAAGGATGCTCTGAAGAGGTGGCTGAATCCATATTTAGAAATCAATCCAAGAGAGCTTCTTCAGCATTAAAGGAAGATATAGAATTCTTAGGGCCTGTTAGACTTATGGATGTAGAAAAAGCCCAGCAGGGCATTGTAAATATTATAAGAAGACTGGATGAATCAGGAGAAATAGTTATGGCAAGAGGTGGAGAAGATGCTATCATCGTATAAAATCATAAAAGGTGACAGCATAAATGAAAGTGGCACCCAAAATATAGTCACGGTATTTAAAAAACATTCTCCTCAAAAAAGTAAAAACAGCAGCAATTCATCCATGAGTGATTATGAGAATTTAATACAAACCATGATGGAAGGTGCTGCAAAAGAAAGAGAAAAGATACTTTCCAAAGCCAATATTGAAGCTAAGGAAATTCAAGAAAAAGCATATAATAGCGCAAATAAAAAGGGTTATGAAGACGGAATAAAAAGTGGACATGATGAAGGCTTCAAAAAGGCCTATGATGAAGGATATGTGAAAAATATAGAAAAGGCCAAAATTGAGGGTGAAGATATAAAAAATAAGGCGGATGCTATTTTAAAAGCTTCTGTGGAGGAAAGAAACAGGTATCTTTTGGAAGAGGAAGATGAAATTAAAAAATTTATAATAAATGCCGTGGAAAATATTTTAAAACGGGAAATTAAAGATAAAAGTAGTTTGAACAATATGGTATTTAATGCACTCTCCCAGGTCAAAAATTCTAAAACTTTTATTATAAAGAGCAGAAAAAAATATTGTGATGAGTTTAGAGAACAAGCTAACATATGGAAGCAACAATTACCTTTTAAAGGAGATATATTTATAATACCCGATGAAACTATAGAAGAAGGCAATGTGATTATAGAAAGAGATAATGGAAAGGTTATTTTATCCGTGGATATAGCTATAAAAAAGTTAAAGGATATATTTAAGGACGTAAAATAATGGATTCCCCCATTATAAAGGTGATGATTTGATGATAAACTTAAACTTTCGGGAGTTAAATAGAAAAATAGGTGAGGCTAATTTTACATATCAGGAGGGAACTGTGAAAAAAGTCATAGGACTTACTATAGAAGTTCAAGGAATAAAGGCTTTTATAGGAGAGGTATGTACTATATATAATGAGGAAAATCATAAAATTACCTGCGAAGCTGTTGGATTTAAGGAAAATGATGTTATACTGATGCCTCTTGGGGAACTTACTGGAATTTCTCCAGGCTGCAGGGTGGTACCTGAAAGAAGACATTTAAATGTGGAATGTTCAGAGGAATTGTTTGGAAAGGTTTTGGATGGCCTTGGCAATCCCCTTGAAGGAGAGCCAATATGTGATGGCAGCTTTTATGAATTGGATGCAGAACCGCCGAATCCATTGAAGAGAAAGAGAATTAGTCATGCCATTTCTACGGGTATACGAGCCATAGACGGTTTTTTAACCTGTGGAGAAGGACAGAGAATTGGCATATTTGCAGGAAGTGGAGTAGGAAAAAGTACAACGCTTGGTATGATTGCAAGATATGCGGAAGCAGATGTAAATGTAATAGCCCTTATAGGTGAAAGAGGAAGAGAAGTAAGAGATTTTATAGAAAAGGATCTGGGAGAAGAGGGATTGAAAAAATCCATTATAGTATGTGCTACTTCTGACAAACCTGCACTGGTTAGGTTAAAGGGTGCCTTTACGGCTACGGCTATCGCAGAATATTTTAGAGATAAAGGTAAAAAAGTCATACTTATGATGGATTCTGTTACCAGGTTTGCCATGGCTCAAAGAGAAATAGGACTTGCTGTTGGAGAGCCTCCGGCAACAAAAGGATATACTCCTTCCGTATTTGCAAAACTTCCAAGGCTTATGGAGAGAGCAGGGATGTCAGATAAGGGCTCTATAACTGCTTTTTATACGGTCCTTGTAGACGGAGATGATTTAAATGAGCCCATTGCAGATGCAGTCAGAAGCATATTGGATGGTCATATAGTATTATCCAGGACGTTGGCCAATAAAAATCACTATCCAGCTATAGATATATTGGCCAGTATAAGCAGGCTTATGCCTGAAGTAACTACAGAAGAGCACAGAAAAAGTGCTTCTTTTGCAAGAGATATGTTATCTACATATAGAAATTCGGAAGATTTAATAAATATAGGTGCCTATGTTGAGGGTAATAATAAAAATGTGGACATGGCAATAAAATATTATGACAATATAACTGATTATTTGAAACAAAAAATGGATGAACATTCTACCTTGCAGAATAGTGTAGATAGACTTAGAAATATGTTTAATTAGAACAAGAGAGGAGAAACTGATGAAATACAAGTTTAAATTACAGAAGCTTTTGGATATGAGAATTGATAAAGAAGATGAAAGCAAAATAGAATTTCAAAAGGCCCAGAGTGAAAGGCTAGAGATAAAAGAGAAGCTTACCCAATTAGAAGAGAATTATAACAAGTATAAAAACAGGCCTCTTCCTGCATCTGCCATAGATCAGAAGATAACACATATTTACATAAA
This sequence comes from Clostridium moutaii, assembly GCF_041205085.1. Taxonomy (NCBI): domain Bacteria; kingdom Bacillati; phylum Bacillota; class Clostridia; order Eubacteriales; family Clostridiaceae; genus Clostridium; species Clostridium moutaii. The sequence goes on along the minus strand of NZ_JBGEWD010000001.1, from coordinate 101,422 downwards.
TGCATTAGATTATAATATAAATGAGACTTCCAAGGATTTAAATAAAAAAGAAAAAATTGTAGATGAAAAAAGAGACAAATTAAAACAAAGGCAAATTGACAGAAAAACTGTAGAGATATTAAAAGACAAAGGATATGGAGCTTTTGTGAAAGAGCAAAACAGAATTGAACAGAAATTAAATGATGAATTTGCTCTTTATGGATTTATTAGAAATTTAGGTGCAAGATAATAATTTTAAAATAGATTGTTATTTTCAAATACATATGTATGGAAGGGAGGTGAAAATAGTTGGTAAATATAAATTTTACACCATCAGTTAGTACCGCAGCTAATCTGAATAGTACTACATCCGATACTTATGCCGCTAAGTCTCAGGCAGATAATTCCAGTGATTTTAAAAGTACTTTAAAAAAATCTTCACAGGATATTACAAAAGCCTCCCAAACCCAGAATTCAGATAAAAATATATCTCATGGTAGGGTATCCAGCGGATCATCTGATGATAAAGTTTCTGCTAATGAGGACATTGAAAATAAAAAAGAAAATTTAGATGAGAAGCTGAAAGAAGATTTAAAAAAGGCAGGATTTAGTGACGATGATATAAAAAAGCTAGAGGATAAGGTTTCCAAAGGAGATATAGATGAAAACAGCTTAATGTATCTGATTAATATACTGCTTCCTGATAAAGAAAATCTAAAAGGAACTGATGATGAGCTTGTAGATAAAATAAGCGATAAAATAGGTAGTAAAATAAGCAGTGAGATTTTAAAAAATCTTCAATCAATAATAGAAGAAAATACAGCACAGAACAAAAATTTGCCTGAGGAAAACATAGTGGATAAAATAGTGAAGAAAAATGTAGGGGAGCTTTCTGATATTTTACAAAAGCTAGGAGCTAACCAGGAATTCAGTGAAAAATTAACTGAAAAACTCAGCAGCAGTATTTTATCCAATCTATCCAATGAACAAAATTTACAACAGAGTGTATACAATAAGATTAAAAATGAGATAAATTCTGCACTAGCAGGGCAGATGAATTTAAGTAATCAAGAAGAAAAGCTGAACGTCAATTTACCTGGATTCAAGGTGCAGGATATAAATCAGGAAGGTCAGGCAAATTTAAGCAATACCATAGTAGTTTCCCAGGATGAAAATATCTCTCAAAATGATTCTGGTAAATCTGGAGATAAGAGCAGTGGAGCTTTTACCGGCAATGAAGATGAAACATTGAAAAAGATAATGGAAGGTGGGACTGGAGATAAGATTTCCAAAGTTGCTAATTTCATGTCCCAATTTTCAAGTATAAATGCAGATAATACTGTAGAAAACCTGAAAAATTTAGTCATAAATAAAAGTTCTTTAGACTCCGATATAATAAAGACTTTGAAGTATATGGATGTGAACAATATTAAGGAATTAACCGTAAAGGTAAATCCCAAGGAATTAGGGGAGATCACCATAAATCTGGTTATGGAAGAAGGAAAGCTTAAAGCAGCGATTACAGCTTCCACCAAGGATACCTACAATCTCTTAAATTCCAATTTACAGGATTTGTCAAACAAGCTCCAGACAAATGATATAAAAGTTCAGAGTTTTTCCTTGAATTTGTACAATGAGGATGCCACTTTTTTTAGAGATGAAAGTAAAAAAGGACAACAGCAGGACAGCAGCAGGCAAAATAAGGAGCTGTCTGTAGACAATATATCCGGAAAAGAAGAAGTACCTGAAGATGATTATTATTATGATAATAATGTTAACATATTGGCTTAATCTAAATTACACAGAAGGAGGCAGGCAATGTCAGTATCAATTGATAATGGAATAAATCAAAGTTACAATTTATTTAATCAAGCTAGTAAAACTTCGGCAGCTAGTACAGTCAGTGGTGATGAGTCCGGTGTCTCTAATACAGATGATACAACAAGCTCTTCAGATTCAATTGTATCCGCCCAGGATCCAACTAGAACTACCAATGGCACTAAAATAGTAAAACAAGGGCAGGACATAGATGAAAACATGTTTTTAAAAATACTGGCCGCAGAACTTGCAAATCAGGATCCAACAAACAGCAGTTCCCAAAGCTCTACAGAATATGTAAGCCAGTTGGCACAGTTTTCATCACTGCAGCAGATGGCAAATTTGAATAGTTCAAATAAGTTAAATACTGCCAATTCCCTTATAAATAAGTATGTCACTTTTAGTGATTTAAATTCAGAGGGTAATTTATCCAACGGACAGGTAATGGGAGTAGTGAAAAATGGTGACGAAATAGACCTAAATGTAGTAGTGGGTAAAGATACAGACAGTAATGGAAATGTTACAGACAAAACACAGCTTTTTAATATAGATGATATAGCAAAAGTTGACGATTTAGGTGATATGTTTGATCCAACTACCAACAATATGATGTTATTAAATGCCACTTCCCTTATAGGCAAAAAAGTTGACATTAATGAAAAAGATGACAGCGGAAATAATTATAGTGGAGTTGTTCAATCTGTATCTAGGGGAACAGGTGGAGTAACTGTGACCATAAAAACAGAAGATGGACAAACTAAGGATTTTTATTTTGATGAAGTTCTGAATGTGGAAAATTCCTAAGAAACGAGTATGATATCCATGGGTTATAGGGTTGTTAATGGCAAATTGCACTTTGCTGAGGATTTGTCTCAAATATATAATGAAAAAAGCACCAGGACAAATGATACAAAAAATACTTCGGGGAAAATATCTTTTAAAGATACCCTTAATAGTGAAATAGATAAGACCAATGGTTTTATTATATCAAATCATGCGGCAGAAAGACTTAAGAACAGAAATATAAATTTAAATGAAGATGACATGAAAAATATAAATTCTGCCATAAATAGGGCTGACAACAAGGGATGCAGTGAGTCAGCACTGCTTTATAAGGATACAGTTTTCATTACTTCTATAAAAAACAGGACTGTGATTACAGCTCTTGATAAGAATTCAGGAAATGAGAATGTATTTACGAATATAGACAGTATGGTAATAGTGTAAATGTAAAATCGGCTGGACCTTAGTGGAAGCCGGTCTCTGTGGAGCGAAGGAAGCAGGGAAAACATATTAAATAAACATATTAAATTTAAATTGGAGGGTAAATATATGCTACCATCATTGTATTCAGGTATTAGCGGACTTAGAGCTAACCAACAGAAGTTAAATGTAATAGGAAATAACATAGCGAACTCATCTACCACGGGATTCAAATCCCAGAGCATGAATTTTCAGGATATGATAAGTCAGAATCTTTCGGATCCGAGTGCTCCCAGCAACAGTACCGGCGGAGTCAACGGAAAGCAGAGCGGTCTTGGAGTAAAAGTAGCAGGTATAAGTACGGATTTCAGTACAGGAAGTATGGCTACTACAAACAGAAATCTTGATTTTGCCATAGATGGTACGGGATATTTTGTAGTGGGTACAGGTACAGTAGCAGGGCAGACTTCTGGTGGTGTTGGAACTACAATTACTAACGGTGTATTGGGAGGAGGAAATATAGATCCTTCTTATACGAGAGACGGAAGCTTCTTTCTGGACACCCAGGGAAATTTATTGACGGTGGATGGGCACAGGGTTATGGGATATCAGGTGGGTAATGCCACTATAAATTATGCTTCAGACCCTAGTACGCAGAATACGATAGGATTCCAGGATGCCAATGCAAGCAGCGCAAATGCAGTTACAAGCAAATTGGTGCCATTGTCTATTCCGGATTATGTAGGTACAGCAAAAGTAAAAGCTTTTTCTGTAGGATCAGATGGATATATAACTGCACAGCTTTCAGATGGAACTACAGCTGCCCTGGGGCAGATAGCCATGGTGTCCTTTCAAAATGAAGGCGGACTTGTAAAAGAGGGTGGAAATCTCTACTCCACATCTGCAAACTCAGGACAGCCTACAGTGAGAAGCGGGAAAGGTGATACAACAAATGACAACAGCGGAAGTTATGGAAAAATAGCACAGGGTATGCTGGAGATGTCAAATGTAGATCTGGCACAGCAGTTTACGGATATGATAATAGCCAGCAGAGCTTTTGAGGCAAATGGAAAGATAATAACTACAGACGATGATATACTCCAGACCCTGATAGGTTTGAAGAGATAATAATAAAGTGATTCTAAGGTTCAGGTGAGCTTGAGCATAGGGAATGCTTTTCTCATCTGAACCTTAGAAGAACTTATCCAGGGGCGTAGCAGTGCTTATTCCCAACTTAAAAAAGTTTGGGCGTTAGCGGTGGCAGCCATGGGATAAAATTTTGAATTGAAATTATAATTTATAGCATTTCTCTACAAAGATATATTTACATACCCTTGATATTTATAACAAATTATATATATTATTTTAGACTATTTTTATGAATTTTTTATTGTATCTTATGTCCAATGATGCTAAAATTTATAAAAAGGTGGAGAAAAATGTTTTATTGAAAATACTGTCTTCATTTTTAAGGAGGTTTCTATGATAAAACTTACAGGATTAAATGACAAGGAATTTGTTATAAATGCGGATCACATAGAAAAATTGACGGAAACTCCTCAAAGTGTCATTACTCTCACAAATGGAAACAAGTACATAGTACAGGAATCCAATGATGAGATAATTAGAAGGGTTATAGATTATAAGAGAAAAATATACAGGGGAGATTTTAAATAAAAGTATCCTATATTTTTTACATAATATTTTGAAGGGAGAGAGCATGATGGAAAACAGAGTGGAAAAAAAGAGCGGAATAAGTTTCAAGATAGTTTTAACAACTCTTTTGCTTTTGATTGCAATCAGTGCAGGAGCTTATTTCGGGTACAACAAGTTTTTAAAAAACAGTAGTAAGAATTCAAGTGCAGTTTCGCAAAACAGCAGTTTAGGGCAAACTCAACAGGTATCAAATCAAGGAGGTGGTAATTCAAGCTATTTGCAGCAGGTTGTTTCTGACTACACCTTTGATTTAAGTGATTTTACAGTGAATCTGGCAGATGAGGGTGGAAAAAACTATTTAAAAATAAGTGTATTTCTTGGGTATGATGATAAAAAATTATCTGCAGAGCTTACTGATAAAAAACCCATGATAAGAGATGCTGTTATTGATATTTTGAGAACTAAAAAGGTATCTGATATAAATCCTAAATACATGGATAATATAAAGATGGAAATTATTCAAAAAATAAACCCTATGCTGGAAAAGGGAAAATTAAATAATGTATACTTTGATGATATACTGACCCAGTAAGAGTATATAAATTCCATTGGAAATGGAGAAATTTAGATGGATTTACAATTTTGGTGGATGCTGTTTAAAATAATTATATCACTGCTTTTCATAATTTTTCTAATATATATTTTTGCGAAATATGGAGGAGGAAAGCTTAAAAGTATTCAAGGTAGCAAATATATAAATATACTTGAAAGAACCCAGCTTTCCAAAGAAAACAGCCTATTTGTAGTAAAAATGGGTGAAAAGGGATATGTGGTTTCATCTGCAAGTGGCAGAATTGAAATAGTTTGTGAGTTAGCTAAAGAGGAGATATCAAAAATCGAGAGCGCAAAAAATGTATATGAATATAAAAATTTAAAGGACTTATATACAAAAAGTGGTCTTGAAAATTTATTGAAAAAGACTAACCACAATTTTTTAGACAAAAAACTTAAATTAAAAAAGGAAGATAAAGATGAACAATAAGCACAGTAAAAGTATTATAACTATTTCAGTTTTGATATTTGCTTTTATTATTTTAACAGGTTTTAGTGTACAAGCAGCTTCTACTGATTTTCCAATACCAAATGTGAATGTTTCTGTAGATAACGCTTCTACACCGCAGCAATATGTAGGTAATATAAAATTGCTTATAGTACTGACAATACTCACACTGCTTCCTTCAATTATAATGATGATGACAAGCTTTGTAAGAATCATAGTGGTATTTGGATTTTTAAGGAGTGCCATGGGAACTCAGCAGGCTCCCCCCAATCAAGTATTAATAGGACTTGCTCTTTTTCTTACAGTATTTATAATGCTACCTGTTTACGGGAAGATAAATTCTACGGCCATACAGCCTTATTTGAATAATAAGATAACTGAAGAACAGGCCATAGAAACGGGAGCAAAACCTTTGAGGGATTTTATGCTGAGACAGACAAGACAAAAAGATCTCAAGTTGTTTGTGGATAATGCCAAGTTAAACTATAAGGTTACAAAAGACAATGCACCCCTTTATGTGGTGATCCCAGCTTATATGATAAGCGAATTGAAGACTGCTTTTCAAATAGGTTTTTTGCTTTATATACCTTTTATGATAATAGATTTGGTAGTGTCAAGTGTACTTATGTCCATGGGAATGTTTATGCTTCCTCCGGTAATGATATCACTGCCTTTTAAGCTTCTTTTATTTGTCATGGTAGATGGATGGTATTTACTTGTAAAATCTCTAATTATAAGTTTTTCGTGAGGTGAATTTAGATGAGTGAAAATATGGTATTGGGTATTATAAAAGATGCAATACAGACGGGACTTTTAATTTCAGCACCTATTCTGATAGTTTCAATACTTGTAGGTCTTATAATAAGTATATTTCAGGCTACCACTCAGATACAGGAGCAGACACTTACCTTTGTGCCTAAACTTATTGCCATTGCCGTAGTGGGACTTTTTACTGCAACTTGGATGCTTCATCAAATAGTGGGTTTTACCGAAAGAATTTTTACATATATAGCACATATAACTCAGTAAACTAAGAGTTAATAGTTAATAGTTATGGAGTGGAGTAATTTGATAAATACACTGTATTTTACAGCTTTAGTACTTGTAAGCATTAGGATGTTTTGTTTTTTTATAATGATTCCCATATTTTTTCCCAGCGGTACTCCAGATACGGTTAAAGTAGGATTGACTTTGGTTATGGCTTATATACTTTTGCCAGGTATAGATTATTCCACTGTAAATACTATAAACAATACCATCCCATTTATATATAATTGTGTAAATGAAGCTGCCGCAGGCCTCACGTTGGGGTTCCTGGTGAGTTTGTGTTTTACGGCATTTAGAATCGCAGGTAGTTATATGGATTTACAAATAGGGCTTTCTATGATGAGTATGTTTGATCCAAATTCCAATAGTACGTCTACACTTTTAGAACGCCTTATGTATTGGCTTGGCATGGTGGTTTTTCTTGCAGTAGATGGCCATCATATGCTTATAAAATCCTTGCTGGAGAGTTTTAGCATCATAAAGCTTGGAACTTTTTTCTTGGGACAGGGATCTATCAACATTATAATAAAAGCTTTTATAACATATTTTTCTATAGCATTAAAAATAGCAGTGCCTGTACTGCTTATAATTTTGATGACGGATTTAACAATGTCCCTTGTTGCAAGAACTGTTCCCCAGCTTAACATAATGATACTTGGGCTTCCCATAAAAATATTGGTGGGTATGGCTTCCTTTTGCTTTGCACTTCCTATATTTCTACAGATTATGGAAAAAACTTTTTATGCCATACCGGATTCCATAAGAGGATTTTATCATACACTGCCCCTGCTCATAATATTTGCCTCTGACGATAAAACCGAGGAAGCTACTCCCAGAAAAAAAAGTGATGCCAGGAAAAAAGGGCAGATTGCCAAAAGTAAGGAAGTAGCTCTTGCGCTTACTCTTTTAGCTTCTACGCTGGTTATACTTATCGCGGGGGGGTATGTAGGTTCTCAGATGAAAAATATTATGGTGGCATTTTTTAATAATTATCTCACAACTTCTTTAAATTATGAAAGTGTTCAGAGAATAGCTTTTATAACTGTATGGAGATTGGGAATTATATTTCTGCCTATAGCTGTCCCCATATTGCTTATGGGAGTTATAGCAAATATGCTTCAGACCAGAGGAATTGTAACAAGTCACCCCCTAAAGCCTGACTTGTCCAAATTAAATCCTGTAAATGGACTCAAGAGAATGTTTTCCATGAGATCTGTAATGGAGCTTTTTAAAGATACATTTATAGTAATTGTAGTTGGAATTGTAGGGTATAAATTTATAAGGGACAATTATGTATATATAATGACATTGAGTAATTTAAATTTTGAAAGTGTTGTTAAAGCTATATCAAAACTTACGGTGAACATATTTTTCAGAGTGACCATGATAATGCTCATAATAGCTATTATAGATTACATATTTCAAAACTTTCAATATAACAAGGATCTTAGAATGTCCAAACAGGAAATAAAAGAAGAATATAAACAAGATGAAGGAGATCCGCAAATTAAAAACAAGATAAAACAAAAACAGAGAGAAATAGGTATGAGAAGGATGATGCAGCAAGTCCCAAAGGCAACAGTAGTAGTTACAAATCCTACCCATGTGGCTGTGGCTCTTAAATATGAAGATGGCAAAAGTGATGCACCTGTAGTGGTTGCAAAAGGATTGGATGCAGTAGCTTTTAGAATAAAAAAAGTAGCTAAGGAAAATGATGTGCCTGTAATTGAAAATCGGCCTCTTGCAAGGCTCTTGTATGATGAGGTGGATATTGATAGGGAAATTCCTGCGGAAATGTACCAGGCAGTAGCAGAGATATTGGCCTTGGTTTACAAGATGAGGTGATATTTTGGAAAGAAGCAGAAAGAGATTTAAGTTAAAAGATAATGTGGATATACTTATGGCACTGTTGATTATAATGATAGTATTTATGATTATAATTCCGCTTCCAGCAAAATTACTGGATATATTAATTGCATTTAATATAACATTGTCTATAATTATAATACTTTTGACAATGTTTACTACAGAAGTACTGCAATTTTCGGTATTTCCCACATTGCTTTTAATAACTACACTTTTTAGATTGGCTCTTAATATTTCTTCTGTAAGACTGATACTCAGGGATGCCTATGCAGGAGAAGTTATAAATTCTTTTGGAGAATTTGTAGTTGGTGGAAGTTATGTAGTTGGAATAATAATATTTTTAATAATAATTATCATACAATTTATTGTAATAACAAATGGTGCCAACAGAGTTGCAGAAGTTTCAGCCAGATTTACACTGGATGCAATGCCAGGAAAGCAGATGAGCATTGATGCAGATTTGAATTCAGGCTTGATAGATGAAAAGGGAGCAAGGGATAAAAGGGCAAAGCTTCAAAAAGAAGCGGATTTTTACGGAGCCATGGATGGAGCTTCTAAGTTTGTAAAAGGTGATGCCATAGCTGCCCTGGTAATTGTGGTGATAAATATAATAGCCGGAATAATTATGGGTATAGTTGTAAAAGGTATGGGTGCTTCAGAAGCTGCCCAGACTTATACCAAATTGACCATAGGAGATGGGCTTGTATCCCAGCTTCCGGCACTTCTTATTTCCACAGCCTCCGGTATACTTGTCACCCGTTCTGGAAGTGATGAAGATTTTGGAACCATGGCCGTAAGACAGTTATTTGGATTTCCAAAGGTAATAGCCATAGCTGGTGCAGTACTCTTGTTTCTGGCCATGATACCTGGTCTTCCCCATATGGCATTTTTTATACTTGCAATAGCTTGTATTATAGCAGCATACCTATTGTATAAAGATGAAAGGGAACAAAACATTCAGCATGAAGTAATGCAGAATCAGGAAATGACTGAAATAGAAAACAAAGAACCTGAAAATGTTATGAACCTTATATCTGTAGAACCTATGGAAATAGAAATAGGATATGGTTTAATACCATTGGCGGATGAAAGTTCAGGAGGGGATCTTCTTCAGAGGATAACTTCAGTGAGAAGGCAGTGTGCCATTGAAATGGGAATAGTAGTACAACCTATTAGGATCAGAGATAATTTGCAGCTTAAAACCAATGATTATGTAATAAAGATAAGGGGTACAGTAGTAGCTAAAGGTGAGCTTATGCCAAATATGCTGTTATGTATGGATCCTACTAATTCCAATAGTGACATTCAGGGTATAAGTACAGTTGAGCCCTCTTTTGGTCTTCCAGCTATCTGGATAAATAAGGATCAAAGGGAAGAAGCAGAAATTAAAGGATTAACTGTGGTGGATCCTACTACAGTTATGGTAACCCATCTGACGGAAACTATTAAGAATCATTCCTATGAGCTACTGGGGAGACAGGAAGTTAAACTTATTGTGGATTCTGTTAAAGAAAAGTATCCTACTGTAGTGGAAGAACTCATACCTGACTTATTGACCATAGGAGAACTCCAAAAGGTGCTGCAAAATCTTTTGAGAGAAAGAGTATCTATAAAAGATATGGTGACTATTATGGAATCTCTTGCGGATAATTCAAGGAATACGAAGGATATAGAACTATTAACGGAATATGTACGATTTTAACTTGGAAGAAGTATATGTAATTCACTTATAGATGACAAGGGAGAAATTACTGTAGTTACACTGTCTCAAGATCTAGAAAAATTAATAGGAAGCAATATTCAAAAATCCATGCAGGGCTCTTTTCCTGCTATAGATCCTGATATTACAAGCAAGATATTGAAGTCTCTTAGAAAAATGCTGGACTCAGTTTATTTTTATGAAAATCAGCCTATAGTTTTGGTTTCACCAAAAATAAGGGCACCTTTCAGAAGATTAATTGAGATGGTATTTCCATCAGTAAATGTATTATCACTAAACGAGATACCAAATGATGTGGAGATAAAAACTGAAGGAGTGGTTTCAATATAATGATTATTAAAAAATATAAAGTTAATAGTATGAATGAAGCTATTACCAGGATCAAATACGAACTTGGCAGTGAGGCCGTCATTATAAGTCAGAGAAAAATTAGAAAAAAGGGAATACTAGGATTTTTTTCTAAAAAAATCCTAGAGGTAACTGCTGCCGTGGACAATAAAAAAAGAGAAGACAATATGAATTATGGCATTAAAACCATAAAGAAAATAGTAAACGATGGTATGAAAAATAATTTATTAGATGTGGATGGAAAAGATACCAAAGCTGAGAATATTGATTTGGAACAAAATTCTACTAGAACAAATAGCCTTTATGAAAATAGTATAGTGGAAAAAAATAATGATGATTTAATAAAAGAAGTACAACAGATGAAGGGTATGTTAAATAAAATCATGAGTAACCCTTATGGAAATGTTGGAAAAAGCGAGCTCCAATTAAAACTTGAAAACAGTGATTTAAATCAGAATGTAACAAAAAAGATATTGAGCAGTATAAATATTATGGAAGATGATAGGAAAGATGAAGAAAAGTTAAAAGAAGTAGTGCAAAATATGATAAAAGTGGATAATAAGGAACTTTCCAACGCAGTGGTATTGATAGGACCTACGGGTGTAGGCAAGACCACTACCATTGCCAAGCTTGCAGGGAGGCTTGCCCTTATTGAAAAGAAAAAAATTGGGCTTATAACTATAGATACATATAGAATAGGGGCAGTAGAGCAGCTGAGAACTTATGCAGATATAATGAATATACCATTTAAGGTGGTATTTACTATAAAGGATATGGAAAAAACTGTTCAGAATATGAAAGATTGTGATGCTATTTTAATAGATACCACAGGCAGAAATAGCAAAAATAAAATGCAGATATCAGAGTTGAGGGCATTTATAGATAAAATTAAAACAGATAATATACATTTAGTAATAAGCTGTACTACAAAAAACAGGGATATAGATGCAATAATAAATGGATATAGTCAGCTGAATTATAATGACATAATAATTACAAAGCTAGATGAAACCTGTACTTATGGTTCCATATTAAATATTCTGCAATCGGCTAAAAAACCCATAAGCTTTGTCACCACAGGACAAAATGTACCTGAAGATATAAAAACTATGAGTTCTGAAGAATTAACAAAGCTTGTACTAGGAGAGGATATTATATGCTAGATCAGGCTGAAAAATTGAGAAAGTTGGCTTTGGAAGATAAAAAGGTAAAAAAAAATGCTGTACAGTATACTGCAAAACCTAGAATAATAACAGTTACCTCAGGTAAAGGAGGAGTTGGAAAAAGTAATTTTGTAGTTAATACAGCTATAGCGCTTCAGAGAATGAAAAAAAAGGTTTTGATATTTGATGCGGATATGGGTATGGGAAATGATCACGTGCTCATGGGATTTTTACCAAAGTACAGCGTGTATGATGTGATTCTTGGAAACAAGGATATAAAGGAAATTCTTATAACAGGGCCTTTTGGAGTAAAATTACTTCCTGGTGGAACGGGAATATCAAAGATTGATGAGATAACAAAATCTCAAAGGCAAGATTTTATAAAGAAACTATCTCTATTAGAAGATCTGGATTATATAATATTGGATACAGGGGCAGGGATAAATAGAGATGTGCTTGGGTTTATTACTTGTTGTGAAGAGGTTGTTGTAATTACCACACCAGAACCTACATCTCTTACAGATGCATATAGTCTGGTTAAAGCTGTAAGTTATTTTAAATTGAAAGATAAAGTAAAAGTTATTATGAATAAAGTCATGGGAATGGAAGAAGGTAAAAAAACCTTTAATAAATTCAACAATGTGGTAAATAAATTCCTAAATATTGACGTTGAATATTTAGGGAGTATGTCAGAGGATAAAAGGCTTATACAAGCTGTAAGGGAGCAAAGTCCATTTTTAATAAGTTATCCTAATTCAAGAATTTCCAGAGATATAAACTTTATAGCCAACAAATTAATTGGAAATAAAAGGGTTGAAAAGGGAAATGGTATTCAGGATCTATTTAAAAAAATTTTTGATGTTTTTTCATAGAGAGAAGGGATAAAGTGAAATGTAATATTGAGTTTGTAGTTAATAGCAGGATTGAAATAGAGATAGATGGAGAAACCTATAAGAGCAATATTCAAGACCTTTCAGATGATCATATAGGTATAAATATACCTGTAAATAATCATAGATATGTAGCTCTCAAAAAAGGAGATAGAGTAGATGCAATATACTATGCAGGAAAAAACATATATAAATTTCACACTGTAGTTATAGGACGTAAGATAGAAAAAATACTTATAATAATGATAAAAAAACCTAGTAAAATAGAGATTGTACAGAGAAGAAATTTTGTAAGGGTTCCATTGATTTTAGATGTACTCTGTGCCATGGTACCTTTAGAAAAGGATTTGCATAATTTAAACAATCAAGTGAATGTATTTAAAGCCTGCTCTTTGGATATGAGCGGTGGTGGGATGAAAATAATTGTAGATGACAACTTAAAATATGAATTGAAAATGGATGATATCATTATGGTGACCATTCCCATGGAAGATGACAGTTTAACTATAAAGGGAAGGGTAGTTAGAATTAGCAGAAACCAGGATAATTCCAAGCTTGTTGTTGGATTAGCTTTTACGGATTTGGACAAGATTAACAGGGAGAGAATCATAAGGGTGCTATTTCAGATAATGAGAGAACATATAAAAAAAGGAGCAAAGGAGGAATAAAATATGGCTTTGGCAAATGAGTTGAATATAAAAGAAGAATTAGTGAAAAAATATCTTCCTCTGGTAAAATACATTGCTTCTAGAGTTATAATCGGAAAAACCAAATATATAGAGTATGAAGATCTAGTCAGTTATGGGATGCTGGGTTTAATGGATGCAATAAGCAAATTTGATAAAAATAGAGGAATGAAGTTCTCTACTTATGCATCTATAAGAATAAAAGGGTCAATGATAGATGAGCTGAGAAGAAATAGTCCTATTTCCAAGGGATCTATGGATAAGCTTAATAAATATAATGGGGCCGTGGAATCTCTTCAGAAGGAATTGGGCAGAGAACCCAGAAGTATTGAAATAGCAAATAAACTCAATATATCCCTAAAGGAAATGATGGAGATTGAAAATTATATAAATTATATATCTATAGTATCATTGGAGGATTTAATATTTTCGGATGATGACGATATTCCTCTCATGGGAACTATAGAGGATACTAAAAGTCCAAGCCCTGAAAAGAGTTTAGAAGAAAAAGAAAAATTAGAGTATTTGGCCAAAGCTTTAGAAATTTTAAATGAGAAAGATAATTTAGTCCTTACGTTATATTATTATGAAGGATTGACATTAAAGGAAATAGGACATATTTTAAATGTGTCGGAATCCAGGGTATGCCAGCTCCACGGCAGGGCAATTATGCATTTGAGAAAGGCTATGATGAAATTAAAATATATGTATAAGTAATGGTTTTTACAGAAAGGAAATTTTTATGGCTTCAATTATATTAATTGCAGTGGGAATAATTTTAATAGCGTTAAATTTAAATGCTGTCTTAAAGGAGAAAAAGTCTTTTCAGGGACAATTGAATGTGAAGCAAAATGAGATGGAAGATTATAAGATAGAAATTGGAAAAATAAGAAAAGAATTTGCAGAAACGGTATTTGAACTTCAAAGAGAAATTGAAAGCTTAAAAAATGAAAATAAGAATAACATGGATAAAATAATTTTATATGATAGATTAGGAAAGAAAGTAAATAAAGAATCTAATTCTAAGAAACCTGTCTCAGAAACCAATAATGAAGATAAGTTAAAAAAGCATGAAGCTGAGAAGGTTAATACTGAGGATGTCAATAATATTAGAATTGATGAAATAAGAAATTTACTTCATAAAAATATGTCTGTAGATGAAATTTGTAAAAAAACTGGTATTGGCAAGGGGGAGGTTCTATTAATAAAAGAATTATACACAAAGTAAAGGCCTTTTTTGATTTTTTTAGTGATAGAAAGGTATTGATAGGTATAGGTATAGGCATTTTGTTAGCTACCTTTATTATGAGTGGAGTTAAAATTCAGTATCAAATGAGTAAAAGTCAAATTGAGGATAAGGCTAGATCCATGGGAATGCAATATCCTGATGAGATGAAGGTAATCAATAACGGAGGTGAAAATAAATGATTAGAAGTTTTTACACAGCAGTATCAGGGATGATAACCCAAGAGGCAAGGCAGGATGTAATAACCAATAATTTGGCCAATGTAAATACAGTGGGATTTAAAGAAGACAGCCTGGCTGTAAAGCCATTTAATGATGTACTTTTGCAGAATTATGATAAAATGGTTGCAGGTAAAAATGTAAGAAATGTAATAGGAGCTATAAGTTTAGGAAGTGGAATAGATTCAGTTAATACTGGATTTACTCAGGGGACTATAGAATCTACTGGTACACCTACGGATTTTGCCATAGATGGAAGAGGCTTTTTTGCTGTCCAGAGACCTGATGGGAATGAGTTTTATACTAGAGATGGGCATTTTCATGTAAATGTAAATGGAATGCTGGTAGATGATTCAGGGAACAACGTTATAGGCAGAGATACTCAAACTGGAAATCTAGGTCCTATAAATGTAGGTGGTGGGAGTATAACCTCGGATAATTACGGAAATATAAGTATAGATGGAGTTCAGAGGTATAAAATTTACACGGTGGATTTTAATAATTATGATACCTTAACTAAAGTTGGAGATAATTTATATACAGGTGCAAATCCCGTGGAGTCCAATGCGGTAGTAAGGCAAAATTCACTGGAAAAATCCAATGTAAATGTAGTAAATGCAATGTCCGATTTACTTACGACTATGAGGAGTTTTGAAACGGATCAAAAGGCAGTACAATCAATTGATGAAACTCTAGACAAACTTGTAAATGAAGTGGGAAAAGTATAAAATCTAAAGAACAATTGAGAAGGGTGGTTTTGTAATGCTTAGAGCTATATGGAATAGTAGAAGTGCCATGAACGCAGAACAGGAAAAGCTGGATAGCATATCCAACAATATGGCTAATGTAAATACAGCTGGATATAAAAAGGAAGATGTAAATTTTCAGGATCTGGTATATGAAACTTTAAACAGGACAGGATATCCCACTAATCCAGATGGAACAAATACAATTAATGGAACAGGGGTAAAAACTACAGAATGGATTAGAGATACCTCCCAGGGAAGCATTAGGGAAACCGGATTGAAAACAGATATGGCAATAGATGGAGAAGGTTTTTTTAGGGTTGCTCTTCCAAATGGTACATCGGCTTATGAGAGAGCAGGTAATTTTAGTGTGGATGCAGGGGGAAATTTAGTTGATGCAGATGGAAATAAGCTGGAAGTAAATTTAACTCCTGAGGGCACCGCTCTTTTTAATTCAGGTACAGTGTTTAAGGACAATAACTTTACCGTAGATGGAAAAGGGCAGATATATATGAATATAAATGGCAGTAGTATATTATATGGTAAAATAAACGTGTACAATACTGTGGGACAAGACACTATGAGATCCATTGGGGATAATTTGTATGTGCCTGAAAATAATGTTCAAATGAATTTGAATGGAAATGCCAATATAATTCAGGGTTATCTGGAGCAGTCAAATGTAGACTTGGGGCAGGAAATGACAGATATGATACTTGCTCAAAGGTCTTTTGAACTTGCATCCAAGGGACTTACAACTTCAGATGAAATGTGGGGACTTATAAATAGCATGAAAAGATAGTTGTGTTTAAACTTTTATGTAAACATATGGGATGTATCTACATATAATGTATAGATGTAATATTTTCAGGAGGAGTTATAGTATGTACAGATGTCCGATTATGGATTCCAATGAATATATTGGAGAAGATGACATGTATGATTGGGATGTTGATTATCCTATGCAGGATATGTATCCACCTAATATGTATAGAATGTGCCCAATGGTATTAAATAATTCAAACCCATGCATGAATTGTATGTATCAAATGGATTATATGCAATCATCCCCCCCAACATATCCACCACCTTATAGTAAACCAGAGGAAATGACGGGGTATTACAAGCCTTATGATGATGTGGATGACTTAGACCTGGAAGAAGAGGAATCCGTAAATGCAGAGCCAGAAGATGAAAATATAGATAAAAAGGAAAGGTTTGTAGATAATAGTGAATGTGGAGCTAAGATAAGAACTGTGAATATGTCAGAAATTGAAGATTAAGGATAAAAGACCTGAAGGTATTTTCCCCCAGGTCTTTTATCCTTTTATAGCAAATTTTTAAAATGCAATTCTATGAAGACAAGGCAGCAGTAAGTGGTGGAATGACTTGTTTTTTCCTTGAAAGAATACCTGGAATATAAGCACTTCCATCATTTAGGTTTATTCCGAAGGCCTTAGAAACTATATCCTGATGTTCTCCCACAACAATTAATTCAGAGCCGCTCTTTAGTATGTTGGTTACCATAAATATTATGAGATCAAAATTCTCATCTTTACATTTGGACTCCATAGAAGCTACAACATCACTTCTTATAGTTTTGAACCCTTCCGCATCCGTGGTAGAAACTTGACCAACCCCTATTTTTGTATTGGAGATGTTAAAAATCTTAAAATCCTGATTTAATATTTCATCTGGAGTTTCTCCTTCAAGAGAAGAAGCCGCTTTAAACATCTGTTTAGAAAAAACTTCAGGATCTATACCTGCTATGGCTGATAATCTTTTTAGCATTAGCTTATCCAGATCTGTAGAAGTAGGTGATCTAAATAACAGAGTATCCGAAATTATAGCAGCACATAAAAGACCTGCAATTTTTTGAGAAGGTCTTATTCCATTTTCAAAAAATCTTGAAGCTACTATGGTAGCAGTACAACCTACTGGTTCATTTCTGAAATATATAGGTGAACCGGTTTGTACGTCTCCTATTTTATGATGATCCAATATCTCAAGTATTTCTGCATCCTCAAGACCGCGAACGGATTGAGATCTTTCATTGTGATCTACAAGTATCACTTTTTTCTTGTTTTGAGATATTAAATGATATCTTGAAATATTTCCTATAACCTTATTTTCAGAGTCAACTACAGGATAGCTCCTATACCTGGTTTTAAGCATGACATCCCTTACATCATCTATAAAGTCATAAATTTTAAAAGACAATATGTCATCCTTTTTCATAACATAGCCTACGGGAATGCTCTGAGGTATCAATCTGGAGGCTGTAAATGTATCAAATGGTGTGATTATAATTGAACAATTTACTTCCTTGGCCTTTTTTATTATATTTTCATCTACTTCATGATTACCTGTTATTATCATAAGTGAAGCTCTGGAATTCAATATTACATTTTGTGCATCCAACCTATCTCCGCAAAGTACTATATCTTCCTTTTCCAGTATTTCTCCAATGCTTTCAGGCTGCATTGCAGCAACTATGACTTTACCATTGAATTTAGGGTTTTCTTCAGCAGCATATATGCATTTGGCGGAAAGAGTATCAAGTATGTTTTCAAGAGTAGTACCGCTTTTCTCTATTACATTGGCATCCCATATGTCCATATAACAGGAAGTTATATTGGATTGAGATGCAATACCTATTAATTTATCATCATCATCTACAACAGGAAGAGTTTTTACACTGTTTTTACTTATCATTGCCCAAGCTGTTTTAAGAGATGTTTCCGGGGATATAGGGTTTACACTGTCGATATTTAAATCAGAAATTTGTGCCTTAACATTTTCCACTAGTTTTTGGGGCTTAACCTCAAAATAATCCAGTACAAATTTAGTTTCCCTATTTAAATTTCCTAATCTTATGGGAATTGCATTAACTCCCATTTTGTTTTTGAATTCTGCATAAGCTATTGAAGAGCATATGGAATCTGTATCTGGATTTTTATGCCCTGTAATGTATACAACATCATTCATAAATTTTTCCTCCTAAGTATATGTATAAAACAATATGTGTATATAAAATCATTGTCATGGATTAATATAAATATTATAGCAAAATTTAGACCAATTATCCACTAGCTATTAATTATATCCACATATTTAACTGTATAAACATTAGATTGCCATAAGAAATTGTGAACTGTGCATTGTGAATTGTAAGCTGTGCATTTGCTCAAAACTGTCATAATGGAATGTAAAATAGGCATATATTTAATTAACATAGAGAGAATAAATACTTTGGAGGGATAAAATTGATTAATGAAAGAGAGCTGGAAAGTGGTCTGACGCAAGTTGAAGCAGAGAGAAGGTTAAAAAAATATGGACCTAATACCATTGAAAAGAAAAAGGGAATATCTCCTGTAAAAATATTTTTTTCTCAGTTCAATGATTTTATAACCTGGATTCTTATAGTAGCCACTGTCATATCTGGATTTATGGGAGAAAAGGCAGATGCAATAACCATACTTATTATTATAATTATGAATGCCATATTGGGTTTTGCACAGGAGTTTAAAACCGAAAGATCTTTAGAAACCTTAAAAGAATTGGCTTCCCCTACTTCAAGGGTGCTTAGAAACGGCAAAATTAAAATTATAAATGCCCAGGAGCTGGTAGTAGGTGATGTGGTATTTCTGGAGTCTGGAGACAAGGTACCTGCAGATTGTATCCTATTATCTAAAGGTAATTTTATGGTGGATGAATCCCTTTTAACGGGGGAATCTGAAGGTGTGGGAAAAAGTAATTTTGGAAAAAATAATTCTGTATACATGGGGACTATAGTTATTAAAGGAAAGGGAAAAGCCAAAGTAGTGCAAACGGGTATGAAGACCGAAATGGGGAAAATAGCAGGTATGCTTCAGAACATTGAAAAAGACAGATCTCCCCTTAAGGAAAAATTGGCGTCTCTGGGAAAAGTACTGGTGGTTATATGCATTGCCATATGTATTATAGTAACTTTAACTGGTGTTTGGAGGGGACAGGATAAATATGAAATGTTTTTAGTTGGAGTGAGTTTGGCAGTAGCAGCTATTCCTGAGGGACTTGCAGCTATAGTTACTGTTGCACTGGCTCTTGGGGTGTCCAGGATGTTAAAGAGAAATGCCCTTGTTAGAAAATTACCTGCAGTGGAGACTTTAGGATGTACTTCTGTAATTTGCAGTGATAAGACAGGCACTCTTACTGAAAACAAGATGACTGTAAAGGCACTGTATTTTAACGGAAAAATGCATAAAGCTGATAGAGAGGTTTTTCCTGAAAATATGACTATGAAAAAAGCTTTTACATATTGCAATGATTTTAATTTTGACATAAAAAAAGTTCACATTTCAGAAGCGCTTATGGGTGATCCTACGGAAACGGCTCTAATAAAAGCATTTTTCAAAGATGGAAAGACTCTGAAAAAATTCATGGACAAAGCTGAGAGAATTTATGACATACCTTTTGACTCTGACAGAAAAATGATGTCTGTCATAATGAAAGAAGGTTCTAAAAAGGTATGTTATGTAAAAGGAGCACCAGAAAGGGTAATAAATAGATGTAAATATATATTGGATAGAGGAGAGGTTAAGCTTTTTACTTCCAGTGAAAAAAATAAGGCTTTAAGGGCAGTGGAGAATATGACTTCTGATGCCTTGAGGTGCATAGCCGGTGCTTACAAGGACAGTGGGGTGGCTGCCGGAAAGTCGCTGGAAAATAATTTGATCTTTATAGGGATAGCTGGAATTATAGATCCGCCTAGAAAAGAAGCAAAAGATGCTGTGCTAAAGTGTAAGTTGGCGGGTATAAGGCCTGTCATGATAACGGGGGATCATAAAAATACAGCTTTTGCCATTGGAAAAGAATTGGGCATATGTAAAACACAATCTCAGGTAATAACAGGAGAGGAATTAGACAAGCTAAGTGATAGACAACTTTCTAGTAAAATACAGCAGGTTTCTATATTTGCAAGGGTTAATCCAGGACATAAGCTTAGAATAGTTAAAGCTTTTAAGGCTAAGGATAATATTGTGGCTATGACAGGAGATGGGGTAAATGATGCTCCTGCAGTAAAGGAAGCGGATATTGGAATCTGTATGGGAATATCAGGTACGGATGTAACTAAAGAGGCATCATCCATGATACTTCTAGATGATAATTTTACAACCATAGTAGCTGCAGTAGAAGAAGGAAGAGTTATTTATGACAATATAAGAAAATTTATAAGATATTTGTTATCCTGTAATTTGGGAGAGGTTTTAACCATGCTCTTGACCTCCATATTCGCCCTGGAGACACCTCTTTTACCTATACAAATACTCATGGTAAATTTAGCGACGGATGGACTTCCGGCTATAGCCCTTGGAGTGGATCCTCCAGAAGGGGATATAATGAAAGGAAGGCCCAGGGCTAAAAATGAAAGTATATTTGCAAGAGGACTTAGTGAAAAGATCATTGTAAGGGGAGCTCTTATTGGAGTATGTACAGTGCTTGCCTTTGTAATAGGACTATATCTGGGATTTGGACTGGAAACAGCAAGAACCATGGCACTTTGTACTCTTATAATATCTCAGCTCATACATGTATTTGAATGCAGATCTGAAAAACATTCTATATTCCAGATAAATGTATTCACCAATATATATCTCTTAGCCGCAGTTGCTACATCTATAGCCATGCTTTTGTGTACAATCTATATACCGTTTTTGCAGATGGTGTTTCATACTTCACCACTTATTATCTCACAGTGGTTCATAGTTTTATTTTTCTCCGGCATAATTGCATTTATGAATAGCTTGTATCTATATTTTAAGTCAAATATTGCTTAAATCTGAAATGTACTGGAATCAATGGATAGAACTGAAGAATAAGAAATTAGAATTGCTGAAAGCAATTCTAATTTCCTAAATATTTTTCATAGTTTTTATTAGATGTTGAAAAACCATTGATATTTATTAAATTGTAATAAAAACTCATTGTAAATTGTTATATTGTTATGTGTCTAATATAAAGTAGAGTATGAAGCTAAATAAAGATACAAAGATATTGAAAAATCAAATAATTACATGTATTGATTTTTTACTGTTTTTATGTTGAAATATAGTTAAGTAATACTATAAAAATATTTACTTAAAATGAACATTTTAAGTTAGGAGGAGATTATAAATGGGAGATAGAACATTGGAAAACCTTGAACCTGTTGAAGTATTCAAGTATTTTGAAGAAATTAGCAATATTCCGAGAGGCTCGGGGAATGAAAAGGAAATCAGTGATTATTTGGTTTCTTTTGCAAAAAAACATAATTTGGATGTTATACAAGATAGAGCATTAAATGTAATTATAAAAAAACCGGTTTCCAGGGGGTATGAAAACAGTCCGGGTATAATAATTCAGGGACACATGGATATGGTTTGCGAGAAAAAATCTGGAATAGAACACGATTTTATGAAAGATCCAATTAAATTGAGGGTAGTAGATGACATGTTATATGCAACAGGTACAACTCTTGGAGGAGACGATGGCATAGCAGTTGCTATGGGACTAGCAATTTTGGCATCGGAGAGTATAGCTCATCCACCAATTGAATTAGTGGTTACTACTTCTGAGGAGACGGGAATGGATGGGTCACTGGCGCTGGATCCCAAGAATGTGTCTGGTAAGACACTTATAAATATAGATTCAGAAGAAGAGGGAATGTTGCTTGTAAGTTGTGCCGGTGGATGTTCGTCAAGAACCAACATTCCAATAATTTGGGAAGATATGAATAGAAATTTTGATGCTTTTGTAATTGAAATTGAGGGACTAAAAGGTGGTCACTCGGGAGCAGAAATACATAAGGGCAGAGCTAATTCAAATAAGTTGTTAGCTCGTTTGCTTAAGGGTCTGAGTTCTAAAATAAATTTCAATATAAGTTCCATAAATGGAGGTTCAAAACAAAATGCCATTGCCCGTGAAGCACGGACTGTTATATGTGTGAATAATAAGGATAAATCCTTATTGAAGGAACAAGTTTTCAGTTTTGAAAAAATTTTTAAAGAGGAATTCAAGAAGGCAGATCCAGATTTAAAAGTTAATTTAAAAACTGCAGGGGAAAAGCCAAAGAAAGCCCTGAATAATGAGACTACAAAAAATGTGATAAATTTCCTGTACCTTGTTCCAAATGGAGTTCAAAGTATGAGTATGGATATAGAAGGTCTGGTAGAAAGCTCCTTGAATTTAGGAATAGTTCAAACTAAGGAGAATAGTGTTGAAATCATAAGTTCAATAAGAAGTTCTGTGGGAAGTATAAAGGAAAATATATTTGATACCATAACTGCTATAGCCAATCTCACCAATGGAAAAGTAGTTGCGGAATCAGCTTATCCAGAATGGAAATATAATTCCGATTCCAAAATAAGAGAAATTTTTATAGATGTTTATGAAAAGTTATTTGGGAAGAAGCCTTTGGTAACTGCAATTCATGCAGGACTTGAATGTGCGCTTTTTGAAGAGAAGTTTAATGGACAACTGGATATGATATCTTTTGGACCAACTATGTTTGGAGTTCATACTGCAGACGAACATCTGAGTATACCTTCCACCCAGAGAACATGGAAATATCTAGTAGAAATACTAAAAGCTCTTAAGTAATAAGAGAAAAGCACCTGCTAATGGATATTTGTTTTACTATGAAAATACCCAATATAAGTATTATGAAAATTGGAAAGTGAATTTATACAATAATTATGCTATAATTATTAAGTATAACTGTAAAAATATTAAGTAAGACTATAAAAGGAGGTACATATTATTCATGAATAAAAAATTATCTAAAGGTGCCTATGGAGGCATATCTGGTAAAGATTATGTCCCGTACATTTCCAGTGGTTCTAAATCCGGTGGAAATGTTGCTGTGTTAATAATCGGTATTTTGCTGGCTGTGCTATTTGCAGCATCTACTGCTTATTCAGGTATGAAAGCAGGGCTTACAGTTGCCGCCGGCATACCTGGTTCTATATTAGGTTCCGTATTTATAACTATATTTGCTAAACAAAAAGGTATCCTTGGTAAAAACTTAGTTCAAGGTATGTCAAGTGGTGGAGAATCTATTGCTAGTGGTATGATATTTGTTTTACCAGCAATCCTTTTGATAGGTTCAAAAGTTTCTTTCTTAGAAGGTTTTGTTGTTGGTGTAGGTGGAGCACTATTTGGTATAGGAATAGCTTCCCTTGTTTACAATTATTTAATAGTTGAAGAACATGGTAAGTTAATGTATCCTGAGTCAATGGCTATATCTGAAACACTTGTTGCTTCAGAAGGTGCTAAAGAATCAATCAAGTACATGGGAATTGGATTTGGAATAGGCGGTGCTATAACTGTTTTAACTAGTTCATTTCTAAATGTGGCTAACAATGTTATAAGTTATGTAAACGAGTCCTTCTACAAATGGAAATTTGAAGTTGAAGTTAACCCTCTATTAATAGGTATAGGATTTATAGTTGGTATAGAAGTATCTTTGACTATGTTTGCTGGCTCTATATTATCTAATTTTGCCATTATGCCTTTAATAGGCTATTTTACCTCTCTAGGGCAAGGTGGTCCATCTGTATGGAATAATCCCCATGTTGCTGTAAATGCTATGCAGGTTAAAGATATAGCAGGTAGTTATGTAAAATATATCGGGGCAGGTATGATGCTTTCTGGCGGATTGATAAGTGCTGTAAAACTTATACCAACTATAGGGTCTTCTATAAAGGAAACTCTTAATGCCAAGTCTTCAAAGGGCAGTGGCAGTTCATCTGCTGAAAACCTGATATTACTTGGTGGTATATTAATAGGTTTTATAGGCGGTTTTCTTGTATCTGGTGGTAACATATTAATGGCAGTAGCTGCTTCTATTTTATCACTATTGTTGTCCTTGCTGTTTGTTATAGTTTCTGGTCGTTTAACTGGTACTATAGGAACTTCAAACCTTCCTGTATCTGGTATGACTATAGCTTCTATAGTTATTGTGACATTATTATTTGTGGGAATGGGATGGAAAAATATTGGAGATAACAGATCCCTACTGTTATTTGGTACATTTATAGTTACTGCCATAGCTGCAGCTGGTGGTTACAGTCAATCACAAAAAGTTACTTTTATAGTTGGCGGTGACAAGAATGAAATGCAAAAATATTTTGCCATAGCTAGTGTAGTTGGTGTTGCAGTAGTTACTGGTGTCATATTATTACTTTCAAGTCAGCTTGCAATGACTGGTGATAAGGTACCTTTTGCATTACCTCAGGCTAATTTGATGTCAACGTTGACTGCAGGTATAATGTCAAATAAATTACCATGGGTCATGATAATTGTTGGTGTTGTTATGGGAGCTGTTTTATTCTTGGTAAAACTTCCCGTAATGACAGTTGCAATAGGATTTTATCTACCTATATCTACTACTTCTATAATATTGATAGGTGCATTCATTCGTTTATTTGTAGAAAAAGTTTCTAAAACTGAGAAAGAAAAAGAAGCCAAAATTTCTAACGGTGTAAGTTTATCATCTGGACTTGTTGCCGGTGGATCTATAATAGGACTTATTGGTATAATACTTCAAGTATCAGGCATTGTAAAAGGAAATGGTCCAAGCGGATTTGCGGCTACTAATGGAATGGCATTTGTAATGTTGATAGTTCTTGTAATAGCCACCGCCATACCTATACTGAAAAGTAAAGTGAAAAATGATGAATAACAATGAAGAAGTTTTAAATATAATATTTAAAATCCAGGATAACTTGGAATATGAAGTTGATAAAGACCATATTGTGACTATACTTGAAAAACAAGATCACAATATCCAAAGGTTTTTGAGAAAGCTTAAATTTAGAATCCCGGGATATAAAAAAATTACTATGGATGAGTACGGAAGTTATGTGTTTCTACAAATAGATGGTAATAAAACTGTAAAAGATATTGGAAAAGATCTAGAAGTAAAGTATGGTGATAAAATTCATCCAATCTATGAAAGGTTATTGCTATTTTTAAATCATATTGATGTTAATTGTCACTATATAGAAAAAACAAATTTATAATAAAGAAGATGGCAGCATATTGCAGCTGCCATCTTTATTTGCATTACTTAAGTTTAAAATGCTTGAATTTAGAGTAAATTATTTAAATCGTTGAACTTTTCTCTGTACTTTAGGTACTTTACCTTCTATAGGTACGAGGTCTTTTTTAGTGGTCATATTCCTTATATTGATAAGCTCCACATATTCCCTGTTTTCCTTTCCTCTTTTACCTTTAAGGCCTTGAATTAAAACCAAGTTTCCCTGATTTACAGGTATAAATTCAGGCTTTTTAAACCACTTTTTTCGCAGGTAGGAACACCTCACTATATTTCTGCTTCTCTCAGGTCTTACTAAAAGGGTTACTGTCAATTTATTAAATATCCATAATATAGTTTTTTTCTTTATTTTAACAGATATTACAGTACCTTGTACCTGTGTCAATCTGTCACCATATTTTTTTAAATAAGATTTTGTGTAATATTGCGCAATTTTTTCTTTAAAACTCATGTATATACTAACTCCTTTATTACTTTATTTTGATATAAGTAAGTGTGAATTTTCTATAGAAATCGTATAAAAAATTTGATTATATTATACCATAGTATATTTGTTTTTAAAATATAAAGTAATTTTTATTATAGTTTGCATATAGGCAATATATATACTTATTTTTAAAATTCGTTCCTAAATATGACTTTAAAGAATACTATTATATTAAGCACTTAAAAGGAGGAGAAATATGAATAGAGAACTATCTAAAGAGGAAATCATATATAATTTTGAATTGGATGATGTGGATTTTAATTTTGATAATAGGGATGATCTATATGATGGACTTAATTTTGAATCCGAATATGGAGAAATATATGAGAAAATTAAAACTGCATTGAATATAAATAAAGAGGGATATAATGTATATATTATAGAAAACTTTTCAAAAGATAGACTTGAAAATATTATGAATTTTATAGGTAGAATTATAAGAAATAAAGGTGATCTAAAGGATATATGTTATATAGTAATTAAAGACGGTAGAATGCCAAAAACGTTGTTTTTGCCAGCAGGCAAGGGGAAAAAGTTAAAATATATGTTAAATAAAATACAAAATTCATATTTTAAATTCACTTATGAATTCTATAATGACTCCGCAAATAAACAAAAGGAGATTTTGGAGAAAGATCTTCAGGTAAAACGAAGTGATTTGATAAATGAAGTTGTTGAAATGTGTGAGAGTGAAGGGTTTAGTTTAAAAATTACTGAAAGTGGGTTTAGCTTTATTCCTTTGAAAGAAGGAGGAAAAGTGATGAATGAAGAAGAATACGATCTACTTAAATTGAAAGATAAGGAGGAAATACTAAATAAAGTAAGCTTGTTAAAAAGTAGTGCGGAAAAGGTATTGGAAAAATTAAAGAATATTGAACTGAGCCAGATTGAGAGAATTAAACTCCTTTTAGACGAATATTATGAAGAGGAAACAAAAGAAATTAAAGAAGAATATTTAAAAATGTTTAACGGAGATGGAGAAGCTCTAAAATTTTTAAATCAGGTATGCGGCAATATAGAAAGTGAAATAAAAAAAATATATTCCATAAGTTATGAAGATGACAAAGAGAATATAATGAAGATAATTTATAGATATTCAGTAAATGTATTGGTAGACAATAGTGAAAAAGATAAACCTCCTATAATATTCGAAGAGGATCCCAGCGTAAATAATTTACTTGGAAGTATAGAATATGAAAATAAGAATGGAAATTATATTACAGATGTAAGTCTTATTGCTCCAGGGTCGCTTTTAAAAGCCAATGGGGGGTGTTTAATACTTCGGGTAAGTGATCTTTTAAATAATAAGGGGGCTTATTATTATTTAAAAAAATCCATTATAAGTGGTAAAGTTGATTTGAATTATAACAGGGGATATTTAGAGTTATTATCTTTAAGTGGATTGAAACCGGAACCTATAAAATTCAGTGAGAAGATAATACTTATAGGAGATTATGGAACCTATGATTTGCTTTACAATTATGATGAAGATTTTAAGAAGATGTTTAAATTAAGGGGAGAGCATAAATCCCTTTTAAAAATAGATAAAAATACAAAGGCAATATTCCTGGAAAAAGTTTTTTCTATATACAAGAACAATAGGCTGCATCCAGTTAATGAAAAGGCAATAGTGGAACTGGCAAGGGTTTTATCTAAGAAGGCTGAAGATAGAAATAAATTATTTATGGACGACTATAAACTAGAAAAGATCCTGATGATCTCTGACAATAGAGTTTCTGAAGGAGGAAGGGAAATCATAGATAAAAGTGATATTTTAAATGCAGCTTATGAAGAAGAGATGGTGGAAAAACAAATAAAAGACATGTATAGAGAAGGTCAAATATTTATAGATGTAAGGGAAAAAGTAATAGGTCAGGTAAATGCCCTTTCTGTCATTAGTACAGGTTATTTTAGTCTGGGTAAACCCGTAAAAATAACTTGCTCCTGTTTAAAGGGAAGTGGAAATATTGTGGATATTCAAAAAGAAAGTGATTTAAGCGGCAAAATTCACAATAAATCTGTAAATATTTTAAGAGGCTGTATAAAAAGTCTAATAGGGGGTTATGAGAAAATACCCGTGGATTTTTATCTGAGTTTTGAGCAGACATACGGAAAAATAGATGGTGATAGTGCCTCTGTAGCAGAAACTATAAGTATCATATCTGCTCTTACTAAAATAGGAATTAAGCAAAATATAGCAGTAACCGGCTCTATAAATCAATTTGGAGAAGTACAACCTGTAGGCGGGATAAATGAAAAAATAGAAGGCTTTTTCAAGATATGTAAAATATTAGATAATACAAGGGAAAAAGGGGTACTGATACCACAGTCAAATACAAATGGATTGGTATTAAATGATGAAGTTGAGCAGGAAATAGTAAAAGAAAATTTTCATATATATTGTATGTGTAATTTGAAAGATGCAGTGGAGGTTCTTATGGGAACAGATTATGATACTGTAATTTGTGCAGCTAAAAAGGAATTGAAAAAATATTCATCTGATAGGAAGAGAAAGGCATCAAATTAACCAATAGTAAAATGCAGTAGATTCATTTGTATCAATCTACTGCAAAATTTTTAAAAATTTTCATATCAAGTTGTTATACGTTGAATCTGAAATTGACTACATCCCCGTCCTGCATGACATAATCCTTGCCCTCAAGTCTATAAAAGCCTTTTTCTTTTGCAGCTGCTTCTGAACCACATTCGACGAGCTTGTCATAGGATACAATTTCAGCTCTTATAAAGCCCTTTTGTATGTCTGTATGTATTTTACCAGCAGCTTCTGGCGCTTTTGTACCACGTTTTATAGTCCAAGCTCGTACTTCTTTAACACCTGCAGTTAAAAAACTCATAAGACCAAGCAATTTGTAACTGGCATTGATCAATTTATCAAGACCAGCTTCTGCTAAACCATATTCATTTAACATTTCTGATTTCTCATCGTCATCCAAAGCAGAAAGCTCTTCTTCTATTTTAGCAGAAATAACAATCACCTGGGAATTTTCACTTTTTGCATATTCTCTCACCTTTTTTACAAATTTGTTTTCTGAATTTCCCGAAGTCAAATCATCTTCGGAAATATTGGCTACATAAAGTACCGGTTTAGTTGTAAGCAAAAAAAATTCGCTTATAAGTTCATTTTCATCTTCGGTCAATTCCATAGTTCGCACAGGTTTACCCTTTTCCAAATGATCTTTTACTTTTAACATGAAGGTATATTGAGCTTTGGCTTGCTTATCTCCACTTTTAGCTAATTTTGATATTTTTTCTATTCTCCTGTCCATAACCTCTAAATCTGAAAATATAAGTTCCAGATTTACAGTCTCAATATCACGAATAGGATCTACACTGCCATCTACATGAACCACATTTTCATCTTCAAAACATCTGACTACATGAACGATGGCTTCTACTTCCCTTATATGGGATAAAAATTTATTTCCCAGGCCTTCTCCCTTACTGGCACCCTTTACCAAGCCTGCTATATCATAGAATTCAATAGTTGTATATACCTTTTTTTTTGAATTGTACATGCTTTCAAGTACATCTAATCTTTTATCTGGTACACTAACTACTCCTATATTTGGTTCTATGGTGCAAAATGGATAATTAGCAGATTCTGCTCCTGCCTTTGTTATTGCGTTAAATAGAGTACTTTTACCAACATTCGGCAGTCCAACAATTCCAAGTTTCATCTATGTACATTCCCTTCTTAAAATTATAATTAACTAAATATAAAATCCTTTATAAATTATACTCTACAGAAAAAATTATTTCAATGAAAGCAATAAATAACGGGCTGAATCGGTTAATAGTAATAAAATATTTTTATGGGGAAATATGGTAAAAAATCGCAAATATTCATAGTTTAATAGATTTAAAAAATATATTAAAAACATTAAAAAAAGAAGGAATTTTTATGTTAATATAGAATAAATAATTAGTGGTCTAAAGTGGTTTAAAGTGGAGCGAAATAACAATAAGAGGTGCGATAATGTTTTTAGGTGAATATGATCATGCTCTGGATAGCAAGAAGAGAATAATTATACCTTCTAAATTTAGGGAAGAATTAGGAGCAAAGTTTATATTGACCAAGGGGTTGGATGGATGTCTTTATGCTTTTCCGCTTTGCGAATGGCATGTTTTGGAGGAAAAATTAAAGGGCCTTCCATTTACTAATAAAAATGCCAGAGCTTTTGTAAGATTTTTTTTCTCTGGTGCAAATGAAATGGAACCTGATAAACAGGGAAGAATTGTTATGCCACAGTCACTTTTGGAATATGCAAGTATAAATAAGGAAATAGTAAGTATAGGGGTATCAAATAGAGTGGAGATATGGAGCAGAGAAGGCTGGCAAAAATACAATAATTCTAATATAGATTTTGACAATATAGCAGAACAGTTGAGTGAACTTGGAATATAGCAAAATGGAGGACATATTTTATGAAATTTAGACATGTACCTGTACTTTTACAGGAAACTATAGATAGCTTAAATATTATGGAAAATGGAACATATGTAGATTGCACACTAGGAGGAGGAGGACATTCAAGGGAAATATTAAAAAAATTATCTGGAAGTGGAAGACTTGTGGGAATTGATGAAGATATTTCAGCAATTAATGCAGCAAAGGAAAACTTAAAAGAATTTAAAAATGTGACGTATGTCTGCAGTAATTTTTATTATGTAGAGGAAATTTTAAAGGAACTTAAAATAGATAAGGTAGACGGTATACTTATGGATCTTGGAGTTTCTTCTTATCAACTTGATAATCCAGACAGGGGTTTTAGCTATATGAAAGATGCCCCCCTGGATATGAGAATGAATAGGGAGAGTTCTCTTTCTGCTTATGAAGTGGTAAACAAATATGAAAGAGAAGAGCTCTATAGGGTCCTAAAAGACTATGGTGAAGAAAAATTTGCCAATAGAATAGCAAATTCTATAGTAAGAGAGAGGGAAAAGGGGCCAGTAAGTACAACTTTACAATTAGTTGACATAATAAAAAAGTCAGTGCCTTTAAAGTTTCAAAGGGACGGCCATCCGGCAAAAAGAACTTTTCAGGGTATACGCATAGAAGTTAATAAAGAGCTTAAAATATTGGATAAGGCATTGGAAGATAGTGTGGAAAGATTGAATATGGGCGGAAGAATATCTGTTATAACCTTCCATTCATTAGAAGATAGGATAGTGAAATCCAAGTTTAGAAAGTTAGAAAATCCATGTACTTGTCCACCGAATTTTCCCATTTGCGTATGTAATAAGAAACCTGTTATAAAAATTATAAATAAAAAACCAATAATACCTGCACAAGAAGAAATGGAAAAGAATCCAAGAAGTAAAAGTTCTAAATTGAGAACAGCTGAAAAAATTTAGTTCTAAAGTTTAGGTGGGGTGAATAAAGTGATAGTGATGAATGAAGAAAATATGATAAATGGCAATACCGTCTTACAACCAGAGTACAAGCCTTATGAAAAAACTGATGGAAATATACATAAAAAGAAAAATATAAGTAGACAGAAAAAGGTAAAAAAGAAACTTAAAGTACTCTTAAATATCTGTGTGTTTTTCATAATTGGATTAACTCTCATATATAGATATTCCGTAATATATAATATGCAAACTGAATTGAATTCAGTGGAAAGTAATATAAGTGATATTAATAGACAAAATGAAAATTTAACAGTAGAATTGGTAAAGTATGATAATCTAGAATATATAGAAAAAAATGCAGAAAGCAAACTTAATATGGTAGTACCAGATAAGGGAAATGCGGTTTATACAAATTTAAATAAACCAATTATAAAAAATCAGGTGAATACAGATAAGATAAAAACACAAAAAGGGATATTAAATAAGTTGAAGCAATTAATATGGAGGTAAGTAATTTTGTACAAGAGGGAATATAGGGATAGAGTTATTATCAGAAAAAGAATGATAATTGCTTTTAGTTTCCTATTTTTAGCTTTCTTTTTATTGGTGTGTAGAATGGGTTATGTAATGATATATAAATCATCTGAACTTAAATCTATGGCTGTAGCTCAATGGACAAGTGACGTGAAGATTGATGCAAAGCGGGGGAAAATTTTAGACAGAAGTGGGAATGAATTAGCTGTAAGTGCCAATGTGTACAGAGTTGATCTGGATATGAATACTTTAAAACAAACCATGGAAGAGAAAAAAATATCTGAAGATAAATTGTCAGGGGAACTTGCTGGTATTCTTTCCATGGACAAAAATGATGTATCTAAAATATTAAATAAGACCTTGCCGGGAGGGCTTCCAATTGGTTCTGCAACTTTAAAGAGAAGAGTAGAAAAAGAAGCAGCGGATAAAGTGAGAAACCTGAACTTGAATGGTATACTGGTATCTTCGGATACTAAGAGGTATTATCCAAACAATAATTTTTTAGCCCAGGTAATGGGACATACCAATTCAGATGGAGTAGGATTGACTGGAGTTGAACTTTATTACAATAAGGAATTGGCAGGAACTCCAGGAAGCAGGATTGCAGAACTGGATAGAAAGAGCCAGGAATTACCTTATACTATTTCGGAATTTACAAAGCCTGTAGATGGAAAAGATATAGTTCTCACTATAGATGAGATGATTCAGCATTTTGCGGAGAAATCGGCTGAACAGGCTCTTAATGATTACAAGGCAAAGGCAGTTTCTATAGTAGTGATGAATCCTAAAAATGGAGAGATATTGGCTATGGCAAATAAGCCGGATTATAATCCAAATGATCCATGGATAAAGGGCGAATCCTATGACGAGCTGCAAAAAACATGGAGGAACAGGGCAGTTAGTGATACTTTTGAACCAGGCTCCATATTTAAGGTGGTAACAGCCCAAACTGCATTGGAAACCAATTCTGTAGGTCCAAATGACACTTTTTCATGTGATGGAAGTATAACTATAGGAAAAAGGGTCATACATTGTTGGAAGACTTCAGGACACGGGGTACAAAGCTTTGGGGACATATTGAAAAATTCTTGTAATGTGGGATTTGCGGAACTTGGGAAGAAAATAGGAAAAGAAAAGTTAAATGATTATATACACAAATTTGGTTTTGGACAAAAAACCGGCATAGATTTACCAGGTGAGGCAAGGGGAATAGTGAAAAAAACACAGGATATAAGTGATGTAGATCTTGCCACTATTTCATTTGGCCAGGCTAATACGGTGACTGCAGTTCAATATTTAAAAGCTTTTAATGCAGTGGCAAATGGAGGAAATCTAATTACTCCTCATGTTATGAAACAAATAGAACATTATGATGAAAACAGTGGTAAAGAAATTGTAGATAAGACATATGATGTTAAAGCTAATACTCAAAAAATATTGGATTCAAGTAAAGCAGCACAGCTTAGGGGATACCTGGAGACGGTGGTTTCTGAAGGAGGAGGAAAGAATGCCTTTATAGGTGGCTATCATATAGCAGGTAAAACTGGAACGGCACAAAAAGCTGGGGTCGGAGGATATCAGCCTGGAAAATATGTGGCTTCATTTGCAGGTATGGCACCGGCAAGTGATCCTAAGGTAACAGTGCTTGTTTCTGTAGATGAACCGGATCCATCCAATTACTATGCAGCACAGACAGCTGCACCAACTGCAAAACAGGTTTTTACGGATATATTTAATTATCTTGCAATAAAGGGAGATGCAGTACCTCAGGATTCTAATCAAACCAGCAGTCAGAGCAATGCCCAGAATGAAAACCAGAATGATTAAAATTTCCTTTACAGACAGCATCTTAAAAATTATAATTGAAATTAGTTGCGGCATGCAATATTATTATAAATTTATGATATTGCATGCCAATACTATGTGTAGACTGTGTGTATTTTGTATATAATTTGTAACTAGGGAGTTGATATTGTGAATTTAAAAAAGTTATTGAATAATGTGGAATATGAAGTTGTTAGAGGAAATGATGATTTAGACATAAGGGAAGTACAGTATGATTCAAGAGAAGTGAAAACAGGAGATGTTTTTGTATGTATCCGTGGGTATGTTACTGACGGCCACAAGTATATAGATAATGCTTTTAAGAATGGAGCATCAGCAATTGTATTAAGTGAAAATCTGGAATCTGTTCCTGAATGTACTATGATAAAGGTAAAGGATACGAGAAAAGCACTGGCACTTATTTCATCAAACTATTATGATAATCCTTCTAAAAAGATGAAGATAATAGGTATAACAGGAACCAATGGCAAGACTACCTCCACATTTATGGTAAAGTCCATATTGGAAACTGCAGGTTATAAGGTAGGACTTATAGGAAGTATAGCCAATTACGTGGGAGACAAAAAAATACCTTCTCATAGAACTACTCCGGAATCCCTGGAGCTTCAGAAGTTATTTAAAGAAATGGTGGATGAAGCTGTGGATTACTGTGTTATGGAAACTTCCTCCCATTCACTGTATTTAGATAGAACATATGGAGTGAAATTTTCCCAGGCAATATTTACTAATTTAACAAGAGATCATCTGGATTTTCACAAAACTTTTGAAAACTACTACAGGGCTAAACTTATTTTGTTTCAAAATACTTTTAATTCTATAATAAATATAGATGATAAATATGGGGAGAGAATATATAAGGATGCAGGGGGAACTAAAGTTACTTATGCTATAGATAGGGAGGCTGAGGTTAGAGGCAGCAATTTAAATATGCACTCAAGGGGAATAAATTTTAATATAAGTTATAATGAAAAAACAGAGCCTGTAGATTTAAATATACCAGGCAAGTATAATGCCATGAATGCTCTTGGAAGTGCAGCAGCCTGTTTATGTGAAGGGGTGGATTTAAGTACTGTAAAAAAGGGACTTGAGTCAATGGAGTCTGTACCTGGAAGGTGTGAAATAGTTACTAAATCATATGATTTGGGATATGAAGTGGTAGTGGATTTTGCACATACCCCCGATGGACTTCAGAATATATTGAAAACCGCCAGGGAATTTACAAAGGGAAAACTTATATGTGTATTTGGATGCGGCGGTGACAGGGACAATACCAAAAGACCTATAATGGGTAAAATAGGCACTGAGTTGTCTGATTTTGCAGTGATAACTTCAGATAATCCAAGGACAGAAGAACCAATGTCAATAATAAATGAAGTAGTGGCAGGTGTAAAAACTCATAATTATATCGTTATCGAGAACAGAAGAGAGGCAATAAAAGAGGCTATGAAGATGGCAAATAAGGGTGATGTGGTAGTTGTAGCAGGAAAAGGACATGAGACATATCAAATCCTTAAAGATAAAACCATACATTTTGATGAAAGGGAAGTAGTAGCAGATATTATAAGGGAATTCACAATTCACAATTAGCAATTCACAATATAAGAAAATGTACAATTTACAGCTGTCATTTCACAATTGTTGAATTCTGTAGATTGTCAATTGTAAACTGTGAATTGTGAACTAAAAAAGGGAGAGTGTTGTCTTTGGAGTATATGAGCTTTGAAGAAATAGTAAATTCAGTAAAAGGTAAAGTTATATTACCTGGAAAATACAATGGATACGAAAATGTGTGCACAGATACCAGGAAGCTGAAAAAGGGAGATATATTTATTGCTCTAAAGGGAGAAAATTTTAATGGTAATGAATATGCAGGTCAGGCAAGTGAAAAAGGGGCTGCTATTTGCATTGTAGATGAAGTCAGATTTAATAGTGATGAAATAAATGAAGGCACAACTATAGTTCAGGTGGGAAATGGTAATAGGGCTCTTTTAGATCTAGCTGAGTTTTATAAAAGCAAACTTCATGTAAAGATAATAGGAATAACAGGTTCTGCCGGTAAAACTACCACTAAAGATATAATTGCAGCTGTACTTGGTGCTAAATTTAAGGTATTTAAGACAGAAGGTAATTTTAATAACCAGATAGGTCTGCCCCATATGTTGTTTAAATTGGACAATAGTTATGAAGTGGCAGTTCTGGAGATGGGTATGAACAGTAAAGGAGAAATACATAATATGGCTAAAGCTGCAAGACCGGATATTGCAGTGATAACAAATGTACTAAGGGCGCATATAGGAATTCTGGGAAGCAGGGAAAACATATTAAAGGCAAAATTGGAAATAACGGATTTCTTTTCAAAAGATAATATTTTAGTAATAAATTCAGATAATGATTTACTTGAAAAGTTAAAAGATGATAAATTTATTATAAAGAGAGTGGGAGTGGAAAAACCTGCAGATATTTCTGCATATGACCTGGTGGTAGATGAAGATTCTATTGGATTTAAAGTGTGTGAAAATAAAACTGAAACTGAAGAAAGTTTTGCAGTGAATTTACCGGGAAAATATAATATAGTAAATTCACTACTGGCAGTTGCCTGTGGAAGACTTTTAAATATGACTTATGAGGAAATAAGGAGAGGATTTAAAAATATAAAAACTACTGCACTGAGAATGGAAATATTTAAAGGCAAAAAATTTAATATAATAAATGACAGCTATAATGCAAATCCAGAATCTATGGAAGCTGCAATAGACGTTTTGAAAGACTTTAAATCCAATAGGAGGATAGTGGTGCTTGGAACCATGAGGGAACTGGGAGATGCATCCTATAAGATGCATGAAGAAGTTGGAAGATATGCGGCAAAAAATAATGTAGATCTTTTTATAGCTTTAGGAGATCATGCGGAGGATTTTAAGAGAGGATTTAAGTCTATAAACAAAAATGGACAATTTATGCTTTTTAATAAACAAGAAGAGGTTCTGGATTTCCTTTTAAATAAATATATTAAAATAGGGGATACCGTACTTGTAAAAGCTTCAAGAGTTATGAAGTTTGAAACTATAGCAGAAGCACTAAAGAAAAACAGCAGTTGTTAGGAGGTGAAAGCTCTATTAATTTAGAGCAAATATAGTATGAATAGATTAATATATTCTGTTCTCATAGCATTTTTAATAGCAATTTTAGAAGGACCTATTTTGATTCCAATTCTCCATAAGTTTAAATTTGGGCAGAGCATAAGGGAAGATGGTCCAAAGAGCCATCTTAAGAAAGCTGGAACACCAACCATGGGAGGCATAATATTCATATTGGCAACTTTTATAACCATGGCAATCTTGGTAAAAAATCCTTCAGACGAGGCAATGATAGTCTTGTATGCTTTTGTGGCATTTGGAGTAATTGGAGCCATTGATGATATTTTAAAAATAGTGAGAAAAAGGAATTTAGGTCTTAGAGCTTACCAGAAAATGATATTATTATTGGCCGTATCTGGAATATTTGCCTGTTATTCTGCCAATAATCCTTATATAGGTACATCTATAATAGTACCTTTTGCACATAAGACCTGGGACTTAGGAAAATTTTATATTCCATTTATAATAGTATATTTTGCGGCTACTACAAATGCTGTAAATTTAACAGATGGTCTTGACGGACTGGCTACTTCCGTTACACTGCTGGTGATGACTTTTCTGGCTTTAGTAAGTTTTGCTATGGGTCACATTACATTAGCTGTTTTTTGTGCAGTTTTAGCAGGAGCGCTTTTAGGATTTTTAAGATATAATGCCTTTCCTGCAAGAATTTTCATGGGGGATACAGGTTCACTGGCATTAGGTGGTGCTGTGGCAGCAGTGGCCATGATATTAAAACTTCCGTTATTGGTTATAATAATTGGTGGAATATATGTAATGGAGACAATATCTGTTATACTTCAGGTGGTTTCCTTCAAACTTACTGGCAAAAGAATTTTTAAAATGGCACCGATACACCATCATTTTGAACTTTCAGGCTGGCATGAGACTAAAGTGGTTTCTATATTTTGTATAGTTACAGTAATATTGTGTTTATTTGGATTTCTATCTCTATAGCTGAAAACATTAATAATAAAAAGTTATGAAATAGCCTATGCTTTTGTCAGCCTTAGCAGTAATAATCTAGGAGGATTTTTATGAAAATTAGCAAGTCAAAGACTAAAATGGGTTCTATAGACTTTATACTGTTCTCAACTATAATGTTATTAGTAGCCATTGGAGTGGTAATGGTCTATAGTGCAAGTTCTTACAAGGCGTTTTTTGATAAAAGTACACAAGATAGCATGTTCTATTTGAAGAGACAGGGATTATGGGCAATAATAGGTACATTTTTTATGTTTTTTACCATAAAGTTTGATTACAAAAATATAAAAAAATATACAAAGTTGCTTATGATAATATCTATAATATGTTTGCTGGCGGTATTTGCCTTTGAATCAACTAAAGGTGCTCAGAGGTGGATAAGAGTAGGTTCTATTGGATTTCAGCCTTCTGAAATAGCAAAGTATATTGTAGTCTTGTATATGGCTAAAAGTATAGAACTAAAAGGTGGAAGAAAAATAGAAACTATGCTCTATGGAGTTATTCCATACCTTTTAGTTTCTGCGTTTTATGCAGGTCTGGTATTTGCAGAAAAAAACTTAAGTATAGCTGCTGTAATAATGATAGTTACAATGATAGTTCTTTATGTTTCCGGGGCCAGAATTATTCATATGATTGGAGTGGTGGGATTAGTTGCAATTGGAGGGATAGCAGGAATAATATTTGAGCCCTATAGAATGGCTAGATTTACAAGCTTTTTGAACCCTTGGGCTGATCCTAAAGGCAATGGATACCAGCTAATTCAATCCCTTTTGGCCATGGGCTCAGGGGGAATATGGGGAGTGGGTCTTGGAAGATCAAGACAAAAATGTTATTACATACCTGAACCTCATAATGATTTTATATTTTCCATTATAGGAGAAGAATTGGGGCTCATAGGATGTACACTTATTGTTATATTATTTATAGTACTTGTATGGAGAGGAATTGTAGTTGCCATAAAAGCAAAAGATACCTATGGTACACTTCTAGCTACTGGAATAACTTCAGTTATTGCAGTACAGGCCATAATAAATATTGCAGTTGTAACTGGCTCTATGCCAGTAACAGGTGTCCCATTACCTTTTATAAGTTATGGCGGATCCTCCCTTGTAATCAACATGATAGCAATGGGAGTGCTTCTGAATATATCAAGGCAAAGCGAATATGGATAAAACATAGCATTGCAAAATTTGTAATGCTATGTTTATTTGGAAAAATGTTTTATTGATTAATATTGTTGTAAGAAAAAATATATAAAAAATTAATGATTATTTTAATGAAATTAATTTTATTAAGTGTTAATATATATATATCTTATAGTATTTTACATTTAAATTATAAAGTGAGTTGGTAGGAGATGGGTGATTTTTCGGTAAAGATAGATAATGATATGATTTTAAAGAGACGAAAAAAAAGAAAAATAAAAAGAGCTCTTATTCTTATGGTATTTTTAGTAGCGTTATTTTTTATACTTTGTTTAAAAATGCCTTATTTTAATATACAGCATATTAAAGTATATGGAAATAAGAATGTTTTAAGCACTGATATTGTAAATAGTTCTAAGATAAATATAGGAAATAATATATTTTATATTAATTTAAAAGATGCAAGTAACAGTATATTAAGTAATCCATATATAAAAGATGTGGTGATAAGCAGAAAACTTCCTACTACTGTAAATATAAATGTTAAGGAAAGAGAGGCAGTATTTTACTGTGAAAATAATAATAAGTATTATGTTATAGATGAAAATGGTATTTTACTTCAAAAAATAGATAATATAAATAATATGCATTTAGTTAAATTGGATGGAATTGATTATACTAAAACGGATATAGGTAAAGCTATCGATAATAAAAAAGATGAAAGAAAAATAAAAGCTATAACTGCCTTAGGAAATATAATTGAAAATAATAAATTTCCTGCTGAACTTACTTCTGTGGATGTAAGTGATTCACTGGATATTAAAGCATATTTTAATAATATGTATATAAAGCTAGGCAGTGAAGGGAATATGAATGAAAAGATGAACAAGGCGTTGAATATATTATTGGAAGAAAAGTTAAATGGTGCTAAGGGATATATAGATGTAAGATTCGATGGCAATCCTGTATTTTTTATTGATAAGTAGGAGGATAAAATAAAATGCGTAAATTTGCCTCACAAATTAGTGTTGCTTTAGTGTGTTGCATACTTGGATTTATGCTTGCCTATCAATTTAGAGTGTTAATGAAACAGGACAATACTTTAAATTTAAGTGATCAAAACAATACAGATGTTACGGTGACAATAGAACAGTATAAAAAGGAAAAGGAAGCTCTTGAAACAAAGGTAAATGAACTTCAAAATAAAGTAAAAGATTATGAGGATGCAGCGGCAAGCAAGAGTGATTCTACAAAAAATATTTTACAGCAGTTGGAGAATACCAGAATACTTACAGGGGAAGTAGATGTAGATGGACCTGGAATAGTTGTATACCTTACCCCTAATAATAATAATCTATTTGGGGGTAACAGCAGTGTTGATAATCATATAACCGACAAGGATTTAGTTTATTTGGTGAATGAACTCAGGTTTGCAGGAGCTGAAGCTATATCCATAAATGATATAAGGATTGTTTCCAGAACTGGTATAAGGACTGCAG
Organism: Clostridium moutaii; assembly: GCF_041205085.1. Classification (NCBI taxonomy): domain Bacteria; kingdom Bacillati; phylum Bacillota; class Clostridia; order Eubacteriales; family Clostridiaceae; genus Clostridium; species Clostridium moutaii. The sequence continues at coordinate 60,700 of NZ_JBGEWD010000001.1, read as the reverse complement.
GAAATTATATACTCATAAATGATGAAAAAATATCACCATCTAGTAGAATAGTAATACAAGCTATAGGAGATAAAAATTTACTATACAGTGATATGAGTTTCCCAGAGGTTTTTACAGACATAAAAAATATATGCGATGTTAAATTTCAAAAGTCAGATAATATAACTATAAAAAAATACAATAGGGCATATGATTTTGAATATGCCAAACCTGTAAAAGAATAATTTAAAGGTGTGATAAAAACATGATAGCGTTTATTGGTCTTATATTGGGAATAATTATAGGAGTGGTTTGGAATGTGAATATTCCAGATAAGTTTTCACCCTATATGTCAGTGGCAATTTTGGCCTGTTTGGATTCTGTGTTTGGAGCTATAAGAGCTAGCCTGTCAAAAAGTTTTCAAGCTGATATCTTTATATCAGGGTTTTTTGGAAATGCAGTACTTGCAGCAGGGCTTGCCTATTTGGGAGACAAATTGGGGGTACCTATATATTTGGCGGCAGTTATAGTTTTTGGAGGAAGAATATTTGATAATTTTGCAATTATAAGGAGACTATTATTAGAAAAGAACAAGCCACATCGATGAGGTGAATGGAATGAAAAACAATGAAGCCAATATTTTTGTTTTTATAGCTTCTATAATTATAGGTATATTGATATCTATGAACATGAGTTTTGTAAAGGGAAATACTAGTAAAAGGGTGTTTTTAAGTGCAAAGCAATATCAGGATGCATATAACTATAAAAATCAACTTTATAATCAAATATCAGCACTGTCCGAACAGTACAGGGATAATTACAATAAGCTCAATAAATATAAGGACAATGAGCAGAATGAAACTCAGGTTGTAACTGAAATAAATCAAGAATTGAATCAGAATAATATGGAACTTGGTAAAGTAGCTGTAGAAGGACAGGGAATAAAGATATTTTTAAATGATGCGGTGATGGAAGATGGACTTGATGCTTTTCAGTATCAAATGAAACTTGTACATAATACTGATGTGATACAGGTAATAAATGATTTGAAAAATGCAGGAGCGGAGGCTATTTCTATAAATGGACACAGGATAGTAGATACTTCTGAAATTTATTGTAGTGGACCATTTTTAAGGGTAAATGGAGTAAAAATTGCTTCACCTTTTTCAATTGATGCCATAGGAAATAAAGATGTGCTCTATAATTATATGATATCCAATGAAAATTATTTAAAAATATTGATGACTAGAAAAATAGTGGTGAAAGTAACTAAATCAAATAAGATAGAAATACCAGCATACAATGGAGATTACAAGATACAATTTATGAAAAATAAAAATTAAATTGTTTTTTTACAAATTATACCATTAAATTGTACCGTATATATTAAAATAATTAAAAAAATAATTAATTTTTGAAGGAATTTTAATTTCTATGGAGAATAATAACATTATGTGTGTAATTGTGTTTAATAATAAAGGAGACGGTATTATTGTCAATTGAAGAAAATTTAAATGATATAGAGGAAAATTTAAATGAAAAAAAAGTTGTCTTAGTGGCCGTTTCAAAGACTAAGCCTGTGGAAGATATACAAAGTGCATATGATGCGGGTATCAGGGATTTTGGGGAAAACAAGGTGCAGGAATTTATGGATAAAGAACCTGTTCTCCCTAAGGACATAAGGTGGCATTTAATAGGGCATCTTCAGAGAAATAAAGTAAAATATATAGTGGGTAAGATTTATCTCATTCACTCTTTGGACAGTATAAGGCTTCTAAATGAACTGGAAAAACACTATAAATCAGAAAAATTAATTGCGAATACTTTAATTCAGATAAATATAGGGCGTGAGGAAAATAAAACCGGCATATATGTAGAAAATTTAGAAAATTTAATAGAGGCTTGTGAAACTTGTACAAGTGTTAAAGTGAAGGGATTGATGGCTGTAATTCCACAAGGTGATGAGAAAAGCTGCAGACATTATTTTAAAAAAATGAAGTCCATTTTTGATGAATTGAAAAAAAGAAAATTTAACAATATAAGTATGGATATATTATCTATGGGAATGACTCATGATTATAAAATTGCAGTTGAAGAAGGATCAACTTTAGTAAGAATTGGAGAAGGAATATTTGGAAAGAGAAATTATAATAAATAGGAGGTATTTTTTATGGCCAACAAGATGATAAATAAGATGATGGGATTTTTAGGTCTTGAAGATGATTTAGAGGAAGATATAGAAGAAATAGATCAAGAGCAGGGCAGAAAAACTGTAAATGATTTTGAGGGAGTAGATCCTATTGTAAATTCTAAGAGACAGAATAAAGTCGTAAGTATACATACTACCATATCGGCTAAAGTGAAAATAGTTAAACCAACTACTTATGAGGAAGCAGCAGATATATGTGATGAACTTAAAAACAGAAAGATTATAGTTATAAATACTACAGGACTTGAAACCAGGATAGCTCAGAGGCTTCTTGATTTTATGGGGGGGGCAAGTTATGCTCTAGGTGGAGATTTGGAAGAGATTGAAAAAGGGGTATATATACTTTCACCATCTAGTGTAGAAGTTAGTAGTGATTTAAAAAATGAGTTGTCGGGAAAAGGAATATTTGGCTGGAAGTAGACAATAATAGAAATATATGATGTTTAAAATAAGTATTTTTGGAGGCAAAAATGATAAGCAATACCTTAGCTGTGGCAATATCTCTTTTGTTTAGATTTTTGGAAGGTGCTATTATATTAGATGTAATTTTATCGTGGGTGATGCCGGGAAGAGGTAATGCATTTACAGATCTTTTACATGTATTTACTGAACCACTTATGAAACCTGGAAGGATAATTCAGCAGAAACTTATGCCGGGACTTGCCTTGGATTTTTCTCCTATAATAGCTTTTCTTATAATAGACATAGTAAGAGGTATTGTATTTTCTATACTTTAGGGGATATAAATAAAAAGATGATAAAAAAGAATGATTTTATAAATAAATTTTGTTATTGCAGTGAAAATGATATATTACCTATATATGATAAAATAGTTTTAGCAGTGAAAAGTCACAGGGTTGTATATATGCCGGAATTTTATACACCCAATGTATGGAGAACATTAAATGATTTAAGTGAAGGAATTGAATTGAATATTTACAATTATGGTATATTTGAAGATGCTGAGAGGAGAATGCTGGCATTTTCAGAAAAACCCATAGAACATTACCCTGTAAAATTAGTAGAAATACAATGTAAATCAAAATTTGCAAGGTTAGAGCATAAAGATTATTTGGGAAGTTTAATGTCTCTTGGAATTAAAAGAGAAAAGTTTGGAGACTTGATACTGAAGAAAGAGGATCTATGTTATTTATCTATCTGTGAAGATATAAGTGATTATGTAAAGATGAATTTAAATAGTATAGGAAAATGCCCCTGTGAAGTAAATGAAATGGATATTACTACAAGTGAAATTCCCAATTACAGTTTTAAAACTTACGTTTTAAGTGTGTCATCTCTTAGAATTGACTGTTTAGTGAGTTCTCTCTGTAATTTATCTAGGAACAAGTCTGAGGAAGTGATCAAGCAAGGAAGAGTCCTTTTAGACTATTTGCCTGTAGGCAAGAGGGATAAATTGATAAACGACTATTGTGTAATAACCATAAGAGGTTATGGAAAGTTTAAAATTGATGGAAAAACAGGATTGACTGGAAGTGGTCGGTGCAAACTTCTTGTAAAAAAATTTAGTTGATTTGAGGTGCCAAGCATGCAGATAAACGCTGTGGAAATAACAAATAAAGAATTTAGAAAAAGTCTTAGAGGATATAATGTAGATGAAGTGGATGAATTTTTAGATAAGATAGCAGAGGACTATGAGTCACTGCATAAAGAAAATTCTTTTTTAAAGGAAAAACTTCAGTCTGTAGAGGATAAGATAAATCACTATACCAAAATGGAAAATACCATACAAAATACTCTTTTATTAGCTCAGAATGCTTCTGAACAGGCTAAGGAAAATGCTAAAAAGGAAAGTGAGTTTATAATGAGAAATGCAAATGATGCAGCTCAAAAGATAATAGATAAAGCTCACAGTGATGTTATTCAAATTAATGATGAATTTGAGAGAGTAAAGCAGGAATTTGGAAAATTTAGAACTAAGTTTAGAAATTTTATGAAAACCCAATTGGAAATGTTTGATGACATGGAAAAGGATTTTGTAAAAAATTACGACATAGGTTATGAGTTAAATGAGTATTCTTTAGATGATATTTCTCAAAAAGATATTCCCATAAAGGAAAAGGAAATAGAAAAAGTAGATCAAAATGGTGAAGATACTTCTTTAAAATCAGATAAAAATAACTCAGAAGACGGTAATGACAAAGATAAGCCAGAAAGTCACAAAGATGATACTTTGACAGATGAAGATGAGTTGGCTGAAATTAAAAATTTTTTTATTAAAGGATAGAAACACCACTCTAAAGAGTAGAGTGGGTTTTTTGTTTATGTATAGAGAAAGCTATTGTGAATTGTAAAAGTTGACAATTGTTATGGGTTTATATATGCTATTATATGTAATGCGCGGATCTGTATAATTTTACGAATAAAAGGAGGTAATTCATTATGATTATTGGAATTATTGGAGCCATGGATGAAGAAGTGGAAATACTCTTATCCAAGATGAAGTTAGAAAAAGTTCAAGTGAAAGCCAATATGAGATTTAATTCCGGGAAACTCTATGATAGTGAGATAGTGGTAGTGAGAAGCGGAATAGGAAAAGTAAATGCAGCTATTTGTGCACAAATACTCATAGATGATTTTAATGTGGACAATATCATCAATGTAGGTGTGGCAGGAGGTACAGCAGAAGATATATATCCTGGAGATGTAGTTATAGCAAACAGCCTGGTACAACATGATGTGGATACATCTGCTTTTGGAGATAAAATAGGTCAAATACCTAGAATGAATACATATGATTTTAAGTGCGATAGAGATCTTATAGAAAGGGCTCAAATGGCATGCAAAAAAATAGAAAATATAAAAAACTTTACAGGAAGAATTGTTACGGGAGATCAATTTATTTGCAGTACGGAAAAAATAAAGTATTTAAATAGGGAGTTTAATGCACTTGCCTGTGAAATGGAAGGTGGAAGTATTGCTCAAGTAGCTTATTTAAATAATATACCCTTTGTAATAATAAGATCCATATCAGATAATGCCAATAACGGTGCCAGTATGGATTATAAAAAATTTGCACCTATTGCTATAAGAAATTCTACTGAAATATTAAAAAATATGATTATGAATTTATCACAGTAAGAAAGTTCCACCGTACCTAGGAATTACTTGATAACTTGTATAAATTGCAGACCGGGAGGAAACCAATGGAAATATCTATAATATTGATAGGACTTCTAATAGATAGAATGGCTAAGATGTGGGCTATTGGAAATTTAACTCATGTTTCTCAGATCGTTATAATAAAAAATGTATTTTCATTTTTATATTTGGAAAATAGGGGTGCGGCTTTTGGAATTTTACAAGATAAGCTTTATTTTTTAACGTTCATTACAACAGCAGTAGTAGCAGGTATGATATATTATATGCTGAGACATAAACCAAAATCCACTATGGCTAGAATAAGTTTTTCGCTTATAATAAGTGGGGCGCTGGGAAATTTAATAGACAGGTTAGTTTATAAATATGTAGTTGATTTTATTTCAATTCATTTTAAGGATATCTATTATTTTCCCATATTTAATATAGCAGATGTTTTAGTTGTAGTTGGAACAATATTGTTGGTATTCTATTTGTTAAAGGAAGAAAAGTATGGAGATTAAAGAGATTTCAGTATGTGGTGAGGAAGAAAAAATACGGTTGGATTTATTTCTATGCAAATATTTTCCGGATAAATCCAGAAATTATATCCAGAATTTAATAGAAGATGAATTGGTGAAAGTGAATGGGAAAGTAAAAAAAAGCAATTATAAGGTTAGAAATAAAGACAACATTATCATGACATTTTCAGAGCCCGTACATATGAATATAAAAGCAGAAGACATACCTATTGATGTGCTCTACGAGGATAAAGACCTTATTGTAGTAAATAAACCTCAGGGAATGATAGTACACCCTGCAGCAGGAGTATATACCGGTACACTGGTAAATGCTCTTTTAAATCACTGCAGTGATCTATCAGGTATAAATGGAGTTATGAGACCTGGAATAGTTCATAGAATAGATAAAGATACTTCTGGGATACTGGTAGTTGCCAAAAATGACAATTCCCATAATAAGCTGGCCATGCAGTTAAAAGATCATTCTATGACCAGAGAATATGTGGCATTGGTAGAAGAAGTTATAAAAGAGGAAAAGGGTACTGTGGATAGGCCCATTGCCAGACACCCTAAGGATAAGATAAAAATGGCAGTAGTTCATGATGGAAAAAGAGCAATTACCCATTATGAAGTTTTGGAAAGATTTAAAAACAATACTTTAATTAAATGTGTATTGGAAACAGGAAGGACACATCAGATCAGAGTGCATATGTCATATATAGGTCATCCTCTAGTGGGGGATCCGGTATATGGGTATAAAAAACAGAGATTTAATTTAAATGGACAGTTGCTTCATGCTAAAAAATTAGGATTTATACACCCTTCAACAGGAAAATACATGGAATTTGAAACAGAAGTACCGGATTATTTTAAAAGAATAATAAAAGTATTGAGAAAAAGGTGAGAAGCATTTTCATATTAAATCCAGTACTTTTTTTGAAATTAAAATTCTATTTCAATCATAATAGGACAGTGATCTGAACCGGGAATATCAGTCAGTATGGTTGACTTTTTTACTTTTTGCAGCAGGTTATTTGAAACAAAGTGGTAGTCTATCCTCCAGCCTGCGTTTCTTTCCCTGGCTTTAAATCTATAACTCCACCAGGAATATTCTATTTTTTGTGGATTCATATACCTATAAGTATCGGTATATCCATTTTTTATGAACTTATCTATCCATTCCCTTTCTATAGGAAGAAACCCTGAATTTTTTGCATTGGCTTTGGCATTTTTTATGTCCATTTCAGTGTGTGCAGTATTGTAATCCCCACATATTATGAGCTTTTTATTTTGGGATACAAGAAGATTGCAGTAATCCAGTATTGCATTGTAAAAATCCATCTTATAATCCAACCTTTCCTGGCTCATCTGCCCGTTTGGAAAGTATATGTTAAGCAAGGTGAAGTCTTTAAATTCAACTGCCAAAATCCTGCCCTCCGAGTCAAATCTTGAAATTTCTATTCCATGTTTTATGGATATGGGTTCAAATTTGGTATAAACTGCTACCCCGCTGTAACCTTTTTTTTCAGCAAAACTAAAATAAGAATGATATCCTCTTATATTTTTTAAGTTATCTTCTAAAGTAACTTCCTGCAGTTTAGTTTCCTGAATACATAATATATCGGGATTTTCAATTTCTACCCATTTCAAAAAATTCTTTTTTGAAATGGCTCTGAGGCCATTTACATTCCAGGAATATATTCTCATAGATTATTTCCTCCTCTGTGTAAAATATCACCCAATACCTGTATTTAAAAGAAATGGGCATTGGGTGATATTTTTATCCTATTTTTCTTTCACTTTTATCAATTGAGTCATTTAGTTCTGCTGCACTTTTTTCAGGTAATATTAAATTTAATACTATTCCAATAATAGTCGCAAGGGCAACTCCTGATATCTGCACTGGTGATCCACCCACACTGAAGTTTATGGAAGCACCTCCAATACCTATTACTATTATAACAGAAGAGAGTATTAAATTTCTGTTTTTACTGAAATCTATTTTTTCTTCTACCAGTACTCTGAATCCGGAAGAAGCGATTATACCAAAGAGAAGTATGCTTACACCACCTATTACAGGCATGGGCATGTTTTCGATAAGTGCAGCTACTGGACCTATGAAAGAGAGTAGAATAGCTATTATTGCGGCACCGCCTATGACCCAGACACTGTAGATTTTGGTTATGGCCATAACTCCTATATTTTCTCCGTAAGTTGTAGTTGGAGGACCACCTGCAAAACCTGCAAATATTGTAGCCAATCCATCTCCCAATATGGATCTGTGGAGGCCTGGATCCTTTGTAAAGTCACGTCCCACTACGTTATTTGTTACATAAATATGGCCTATGTGTTCCGCTAAAGTTACAAATGAAATTGGAGCCATAAGTATCATGGCATTTATATTGAACTTTGGAAACATAAAAGATGGCAGTTTAAAAAACTGGGCATTCATTATGGATTTTAGAGATTGCTGTGGTATAACTCCCAAGATTATTGCAGATATATATCCTATTATTATGGCTATCAATATAGGTATTATTCCAAGGAAACCTTTAAAATACATACTTCCAATTACAGCTACAGCCAATGTGATCCCGGAAACTGTCATCCAGGCCCATCTTGGTATACTTTGCATTTGAGATGTTGTATAGGCTGGATTAAATCCAGACCAGTTTATAGCCGTGGTGGCCAGCCCCAAGCCTATTACAATTACTATGGATCCTACTACTATAGGAGGAAGGGCTCTGTTAAGCCAATTTACTCCGCAAAATTTTATTATGCCAGCTACTATTACATATACACAGCCTGCAGCTATTACACCGGATAGCATAGCTGATGGGCCATAGTTTTTAGAGGCTATGAGTATAGGGCTTATAAAAGCGAAGGAAGAACCCAGGTAAGCAGGTAGTTTCGCCTTAGTACATATTATATAGAGCAGAGTTCCAATACCACTGCAGAATAATGCTATGGACGGACTCATACCTGTTAATATGGGAACCAGTATTGTGGAACCTACCATGGCAAATAAATGCTGAAAACTGAGAGGTATGGTAGCTCCTATGGGTAATTTATCTTCAACATCTACAAAATCTTTCATTTACGACACTCCTTTTTTAGTCTCTCAGGACTATTTTAAAAGTTTTACAGTTCATATATTTTCACTGAATCACTTTTATCTATTTCTGAAATTTCTACAGATATTATTTCTTCATGGGAAGTAGGTATATTTTTACCAACATAATCGGCCCTTATGGGAAGTTCCCTGTGGCCTCTGTCAATTAAAACTGCCAGTTGTATTAATTTTGGTCTGCCTGAATGTATGATGGCATCTATGGCAGCTCTGGCTGTTCGCCCAGTGTAAATCACATCATCCACCAGTATGATTTTTTTGTTTTCTACGTCTTTTATAGTAAATTCTTTTAGTAGAGGCTGCTCTGAAAGAGTGCTTAAATCATCCCTGTAGAGGCTTATATCAACGGATTTAACCTCTAATTTAACCCCTTCAATTTTATAAATATCTTCCGCTATTCTCTTGGCCAGTGGATATCCTCTTCTCTTTATACCTACAAGTATTATATCTTCTATACCTTTATTTTTCTCTATTATCTCATGAGATATTCTAGTTAAGGTTCTGTCCATAGCTTTTTTATCTAAAATAAGTGCCTTTAACTTCAAAGGTATCACCTCCTTTTATTTGGTTAATAGTCATAGTTTACATATATGAGGACATAAAAAAGCCCTTCTCCAAGTGAGAGGGCATAAAAATGTCTACCAAGTTTACCTTACTGATCTCACTGGATCATTTTAAAGGATATTAAATTCTAATTAATTATAAGATAATTTTTATAATATTTCAAGCTTTTTTTAAGGCCATCTATTCCAGTTGTTTTATAGATGGGCTTGAAGAATCCACATATAGTGTTTTATTAGTATAATATATTACCATTCCCGGCTTTGAACCATTTGGCTTATGAATACTTTTTATATCTGTATAATCTACAGCTACTTTTGGAGAGCCCTTAGCTTTGCTGTAGTAGGCCGCCAGCATAGCTGCTTCTTCTAAAGTGCTGTCTGGAACTGTGCCAAAATTTTTTATTATTACATGGGAACCTGGTATGTTTTTTGTATGGAGCCATATGTCTCTTTTATCTGCAAATTTAAGAGTAAGATAATCATTTTGAAGATTGTTTTTCCCTACATATATTTCTATGCCATCACTGGACAGAAATTTCATGGGTTTGGATTTTCTGATTTTCTTTTTGGAATTTGTTTTTTTTAACTTAATATATCCAGTTGACATAAGTTCCCTTTTTATTTCTTCAATATCGTCGTAATTATCCGAATTCTTTATATTGGTCATTACTGAATTTAAATATTCCAGTTCTTCATCTGCCATGATTAATTGTTCTCTGGCAGCTTTTTCTGTCTTCTTTAGCTTGTTGTATTTTTTAAAATAACGCTGAATGTTTTCAGAAGGAGTTTTATTTTCATCCAATTTTATGTCTATATATTCAACGCTGTTGCTGTAATAGTTTTGAACTTTTATATGAGAATACCCTTTTTTTATGTTGTAGATATTGGAGGTCAGCAGTTCTCCATAAATTCTGTAAGTATCTTTATTCTGGGCATCTTCAATATTTCGGGTTAAGATTTTAATTTTCTTGGTACAGCGATCTAGATTTATATTTACAAGTTTTTGAAGATCAGAGCTTCTATTATTTAACCTATCTGCTTTATCCTTTTCATAGTAGAATTCTTCTATAAGTTTTGAAGGTGAAGAGTAATGTTTTTCCACGCAATTACTTAGATAAGTCAATCTTTCACAATAAAAATCCTTCATCACAGGGCCTTTTTTATAGAAAGCAAAATAAAAATTCTGGTTTTTAAGATGGGTGAAAATTTTGTTGCTGAAACCATATAAAATAGTAACACTGGTTTCGTCAAAAATATTTAAGCTGTCGCATAAAGTTAAATCATCCAACCTGTGAAATAATTCTTTGGAAAAAGAACTGCTCACGCCCGTAAATACTGTAGAAAAGAAATTTTTATCTATGTATTTTATGTGATTTTGTATAAAAATTTTAAATTCATTTTTAGAGTAACAAAAAGGATTCAACTTATTTGAAGTTGGCGGAAATATATATTTAATTCCGGGAAATAAGGATCTAACAGTGTTGATTTCAGGTGTTATATGTTTTATGCTGTCCATGATTAAATTGTCTCTCTGGCGAATCAAGGTAATATTACTGTGCCTGCCCATTATTTCTACTACTAATGTATAGATACTATTAAATCCCAATTCATCAGAGCTTTCAAAATCTAAAAATACCACCCTGTCTGTATCCAATTGTCGTATGTCAATTAATTTTGAGGAATTCAAGTATTTTCTCAACACCATACAAAATATAGGAGGCTGCATGGGATTGGATTTATTCCTGTCTGTAATGTGAATCTTAGGATATACGGGACTGGAACTGATTGAAAGCCTATAATTTTTTTTATTGTTTTTTATGCTTATTAATATTTCATCCTTTTCAGGTTGATTGACTTTTTCAATGCGTCCTCCCACTAGGTCGTTCTTTAATTCTTCTAAAATGCTGTATATAAAAATACCATCTAACGCCATATTGTCATCCTTCTTTCTATATCATCTAGTATATTGCACATTTAATAAATTATATCATCTAAAATTTATTAAATAAAGTTGCTTGGAAAAATAATACATAAAATACTATTTTTCATGGATCTATACTGGCGGTACAGTAAATTTTTATTGATAAAAAATTAGTACGGTAGTAAACTTAATTTGAATATATAAAATTTTACGAAAGGGTGAAATTTTTAAGATGAAGTTTACTAAAATGCAGGGAAGCGGAAATGATTTTATAGTTATTGACGATAGGAAAAATAAATTTTTAGGTAGAGAAAGTAAGCTTGGAGTTAAGCTTTGTAATAGACATCTTGGAATAGGGGGAGACGGCGTATTAATAGTTAGGGAAAGTAAAATTGCACAGATTAAAATGATAATAATTAATTCTGATGGTTCTTATGCATCCATGTGTGGAAATGGCATAAGATGTTTTGCAAAATATGTATGGGAACATAATTTAGTAGAAGGTTTCAATATAAAAATAGAAACAGGAGATGGAATAAAAGAAGCTTTTTTAAATGTAGATGAAAATAAAGTTAAAGAAGTTACTATTGATATGGGAATTCCATCCTTTGAAGCAGATAAAATTCCAGCTGATTTTAAGAGGAGAATTATAGATCAAGAAATAGAAGTTGATGGAAAAACATATAAAATTACTTCATTACTCATGGGAGTACCCCATACGGTTATATTTGGAAGGCTTGAGAAATACCAGGTAAGAGAAGGGGAAGCTGTGGAAAAATATTCTGCATTCCCAAAGGGAACTAATGTAAATTTTTGTGAAGTCATAGACAGAAACAATATTAAAGTAAAGACCTGGGAAAGAGGAGCAGGACCTACACTGGCTTGCGGAACAGGAAGTTGTGCCTGTGTTGTAGCTTCAAATAAGCTTAATCTTACGGGTAAAAAAGTTAAAGTTACAGTACCGGGAGGAAACATTTTTGTGGAGATAAAAGGGAATAATGTATTTATGACAGGGCCTGCAGAAGTTTCTTTTAAAGGGGAATATGATATGTAATGAAAATTTTCATGAAGGTAATATTCTATGCAGCAGCATTTTTAAATATTTTTGCCTTAAGTGGATGTAGTAATACCAAGAATAAATATAAAAGCGAAAATATAAAGATGCCAAATTATTCTGATGTTACAGTGATTGAAAGTAGGGAAAACGGAGGAGATATATTTAACATAAATAATAACCAATTATTTAAAGAGGGAACCATTGATCACATATCAGAAATGAAATATAATGCGCAAAAATCTGTTTATGTCTATCTGGTTGGCATGGATAAAGCTGAACAGCGAAACAATAAAATAGTTATATTATATGAAAATACTAAAAGTGAAATTAAGGATTTCTTTACTGCACTGGATATAAAAATGGATCCTTCAGGGGATAAGATTGCTTATAGAACTTTTAAAAGTTCCGCTGCTGACAGTGCACAGGGTATGAAAGTATATGATATAAAAAACAAAAAGTATATTGAGCTTAAATCTAAAGTTTTGGTTTCAGGAAATTTATATGAATGGCTGGATGACCATAGAATAATATATTATGGAGATATAGAAGGCCAAAAAAATTCTGATAAAATATATTTATATGATTTTAATAGGGATAAGGAGCAGGTATATTTAGATAATACCAGAGGATACTGTATGTATTTTACTTCTATAGGAAGTAATCTGTTATTTTTGTCACGAGATCAGGATGAATTGAATTTATATTATTATAATCACAAATCTGAACAATTTCAACTTTTAAGTGATAAATTTCAACAAATATATAATTCCGAGGTAAATAAAAAAAGTGGAGATGTATTTTTTATTGGAAAGAATGATGAAAACATTGATTCACTTTATAAGTTCACACAAAATAATGGCAAACTCAGTAGAATAACCTATGATTTCCCAGGCGAAATCGCGGTACTCAATGGTATGACACAGGATAAAAGTGGAAATGTGTATTTTATCGGTATAGGGGATAGGGAAAATAATGAGGACATATTTATGTATAGCAGCAATAAAAAATCTATAGATATTATATCTGATCATGAGGGGAAATATGATATTTATGGAGAAAATTAAAAATAGAATAATGATTTTGGACTGTTCTCAGGATATCATAAAGTTTACACTTATGAGTAAATTTTATGATATTTTTTTTATTTATAATGACTAGAAAATACAATAATGGGATATAATTTTGAATATCAAGTGATTCTTAGGTTTGATAAAGCCTTTCTACAAAGAATGATTTCCACATTAAACCTTAGAAGAACCAATCCAGGGGTATAGCAGTGCTTATCATCCTCAACTTTAACAAACTGGGAAAGATTGGCAATGGTAGCTTTCGGATAAAAATTTTATAGGGAGAGAGAAATAAGATGTTTCCCATGGATTTAAAGGAAATAAATATTGAAGGCATTTCATTAAAATCTGATGTAGTGAAAAAGATACCTGAGGAAATAGCCAGGGACAATTGTTTAATTGCATTGCAACAAGTTAATGAGCAAATCATTATAGCTACAGATAAAATTCCAGATATCACTTTGGTGGAAGAGTTAAAGTTCATGTTAGGTATTCAATTGAAGTTTTTCAAAGCCAGCAGGAAAAAAATATATGAATTGATAAATAAATATTATTGCAAGCAAAATTTAGATCATGCCTTGAAAGACATAAAATTGAACAAAAACATTTCACAGTTGACGGTAGAAAACATTTCAGATAGGTATAAACTTGAAAGTTCCCCAGTAGTAAAAGCAGCCAATTATATAATAGATAAAGCTATAGATGAAAGAGCCAGCGATCTGCATATAGAGCCTTTTCAGAAAAATGTAACTATACGGATGAGGATAGATGGCATTATACGTGAGTACATAAAAGTACCTAAAAATATATACCCTCTCTTATGTACAAGAATAAAAATAATGGCGGATATGGACATAGCTGAGAAAAGAATGCCGCAAGATGGAAAGATAAAATATATTAAGGGAAATTTCAATTATGATCTCAGGGTATCCACCCTCCCAACTATATATGGAGAAAAAATAGTTTTAAGAATTTTATATAGGGATAATAAAATAAAGGACCTTGGTATGCTTGGCTTTTTAAAAAAAGATGAAGAGAAAATAAAAAATATGCTTAATAGTGACCATGGACTTATTTTAATAACAGGGCCTACTGCTCGTGGAACAAAATTGCGATATATTGGACATGCTATTTTTTAGTTTTTTTTAGAGCCAAATATATTTATTTCGGCTTCTTGCTTATCACCATCCCAATATATAGAGCTTACCAGTGTAGATATCAAATACTTTTTCAATTTGGTATCTGCAGTATCAATTACTTTGTTAAATTGCCTTGCAGTATCAATCATTAAATCTATATCAAAAGATTCTTCATTAGACTCAGTAGTTTTAATTTCAACTATTGCTAATTTGTTTTTTAACTCTTTATTTTCATTATCTAATTTTTCAATTTCTTTAAATATGTAACTTGCTGCAGCACTATTTTCGTTCTGGGACAATTGTTTAACCAGATTTTCTATGGCATTTTCATTTTCAGATATTTCCCCTTCCAAAGCTTTTATGTCATTTTTAGATTCAATATTATTAGTGGACTTATTTTCAAAATCTTGTAATTGCTTAACTAATAATCCCTCGTTAGCTGTAAGCATTTTTAATTCTTGTTGCACATAAGCATCTAGCCTGGCTCCGTTTGCATTTTTATTATTGCACCTGGTACCATTAGAATTGGCCTTAAGAGGACAACCATAGTAATATCTTTTAGTTCCATCTTCACTTTTAGCGCCATAAACAATTCTCATATTATTATTACAATTTTTGCATTTTAATAAGCCAGTCAATAAGGCCACATTAGATTTACCCAATGCAGGTATAGCCTTACTGTTCTTGTCTAATTCACGTTGTACTTTTAACCATTCTTCAGCTCCAATTATACCACAATGCCTGGCCACAGCAGCAATCCATTCGGATTTATCATTTTGAATATTGTTCTTATTCTTTTTGTTGTAAACTAATAGGCCATGTTTACCGTCTGCGGCTCCTGCAGTTATCATGCTTTTATTTTGTAAGTATTCTATAGCTTTATTATTGGCCATAACATAAGCAGGGTTCCTTAAAATATATACAATAACCCTGGAACTAAAATCTTTTTCATTTCTAGTTTTTATGTTATTTTGCAATAAATATTTTCTAACTTTATGTATAGAGCCTACTTCTAAATATTTTTTATAAAGAGATTTTACAAATTCCAATTCTTCAGGAATAGGGGATAGTTTATGCATAGACTTTTCCTTCATCTCAGAATCATAATAAAGTATTTTCTCAGAAGTAAATCCCATAGGAGGTGGACCCCCAAGCCATCTTCCCGTCTTTGCAAGTTCAAGCATATTATCTCTAACACGTTCTGCAATAGTCTCACGCTCAAGTTGTGCAAATACACTTGCTATGTATACCATGGCCTTACCCATAGGTGTAGAGGTATCAAACTGCTCTTTTATACTTACAAAGGCTATATTATGCTGCTCTAGTAATTCTAATGTAGCAGAGAAGTCAGCAACATTCCTGCTTATACGATCCAGACGATAGCATACCAAAGCATCAAATTTATTATTTTTAGCATCCAAGATAAGTTTTTGAAACTGTGGCCTGTCTATATTTCCACCTGAGAAACCCTCGTCCTCGTAGATTATAAACTCAACTTTTTTATCGTAATTTCTATTGCAATATTCCTTACACATTTCGATCTGGTTTTCTATGCTTTCACCTTTGCCAGTGAATTTGCTTTTTCTTGAATATATAGCTGCTTTCATTAATAAACACCTCCCATATTAGGATTTAATAAGTTGATTTTAGCAAATACATGTTTGTGTGTCAAAAAACAATCAAATGTATTATGTAATTAATGTAATTTAATACACAATAGTAAATTATTATTCATTAGTTAAGTTTCCAGAGAGTAGTCAAATTTAACCGACCATTTCATCTGCATTTTCAACTTTAAAGATAAATTAACAACAGGATTTTTTATAAATATGGCAGACAGTTGTCAGGTTAAACAAGTTATAATGGCAATAAATTTAAAAATGAATGAATTTTACTAGAAAGAGGTGGGATAATATGAAAAATATGAATTTTAGTGAAGCAATTGAACGTTCCATTCAAATAAGAAGATTATACCATAATTTGGAACGACAGTGTTATAAAAAAGAATGGACAGTAGAGGAGGATGTGTTAGCTTTTCTAACGGATGCTGGATTGGTTGGTCGTCTGACAATGTCTTATCAGGGGCGTTGGCCAATAAATGGGGAAACTAAATCTGAACTGGAACATAAGCTTGGTGAATGCATTTGGTGGGTGATTATTTTGGCTGAACGCATGAATATTGATATCAATGAAGCATTGGGGAAATTTTTATCCAAAACTGAAAAACACTTAGATGATTAAGGAAACAGAATGCCGGTGCTATTTTTTCATGAAGGGTCATTCGTAGTTATTGTAGTAGTAGCTTTGGTAGAAAGATTTGTAACTTTACAGATAAAAGACTCAGCAGGGTTATTTTATGGATAAATGAAAGGCAAATTTAAAAAGTGTTGTAAACTTTATAAATGTTGAGATGTTAGTCTGTGCCAAATCTGAGGCAGAGTTAGTTTTGAATATTTTTATTCTGGGACTCAATTATAAAAACTAAACATTTATTAGAGCGCATCGTATTATTTAAAAGAATTTTATGGTGCCACAGCTCAACAAAGCCAGACACAACAAACATCACAAAGCAATAACCAGACTGCTACCGTTTACATAACTAATACAGGTAAAAAGTACCATTCTGCAGGTTGTAAATGTTTAAGAAAAAGTCAATATGATATTGTTATTTTAGTCATTCAGTAGTATTAGCACTATTGATTAATATTCCATTTACAATATATTGTATAGATTTTAATTTTAACATCTTTGATATGTCTCCGTGTAATATGAATAGTTTCCCAGTAGAATTTTGTTTATTAAAATCAAATATTCTATACAGGTAATAACTAGAACTATTTAATTCCGAAAACCTAACTTCATTTGATGATATTATAAAAGGCGTTGACTTATCTTTGGTAGTAGTTTTTACTTCAATAAATTTTTTGGTGCCATCAATTTCGAAGGATAAAATGTCATAACCGGCTCCGTCACCATTTTCTTTTGCAACATGTTTTATTTGTTCTGATAAATCTTCTCTTCCATTAACAATTAATTTTTCTTTTTCATATTTTATAACCATTAATTCTCCAGCAAAGCCAAGTTTTTTTTGATTTTTAGCTTTTGATAGAAAATCTATTTTTCTAGTTCTAAATTCAAGATTATTATCATCTTTAGAAGAAAAGTCTAGTGGAGGATGATCTTCAATCAATACAAATGATCTTTCAAAATTTTCAATTGTATCGTCAATATCATTTAAATCTTCTTCGGAATTTTTATTATTAAGTAATCCTAAATCGTAGTTAACAATAAGAGAATTATTTGTTTTTTCTATAGAATTATCTTTAAGGTGACCTTTTAATTCTCTATAGACTCCCAGAAGATTCCTTAAATCATTTATAAGTTCTGAGTCGTTAGGAATTTTCCTTGATTCGTAGAACTTGCCACAAATATGTCCTAGTTCATATCCTTCTGCTAGATCAGAATTTTTACTAATTCCTTTTAAATTAATTGGTTCAAAAGAAAAATCTGATAATGTAGATGATAATATATTTTTCCAAGCATTTGATATTAATTTGATTTTTTTTCTTCCATCTTTTACTCCATACTTATTTTTAAAATAAGTCCACCCCTGATTTAAAGATATGTAAACACCACTCATATCTGCGCAAAACAAATATACTATATCATAACCCTTAGTTGCTGTTGTTGTAATATCTTTATCAAATACTGCGATCCAAGGTATATCAGCCCATCTTCCTTGCCCAGCTGAGCCTTTAAGCTTATATTTAGAAGTATCAATATTTGATTTAATACGAATATTGTCTAGTGCATCTTTATTTATGTAATTAGCTATTATATTTCCTTTAATATTCTCATTTTTTGCTTTGAGATAATTTTCAAGTATGTAATTAAGTGTATATTGCATATATAATCCCTACCTTTTAATAAAATATAATATGAAATGATTAGGCAATCATCTAATATAAGCATATAATTACAAAATTTTCTCCAGCAGGTAAAAATAAAACTCAAATAAAAATTTGAGTAAATTATCTAGTATTGTAGAACATATTTGCCACTTCATCAGCAGAACGTTCTATGTATGTATACTGCATGTCTAATCCTATAATGTAGGCAAGTTTTGGCATATCATCAGCTATATGTTTTATTTCGTGTATGAAAACTTTGCATTGAGTTTCATAATTTACAGAACCGTTAAGTAGAAGATGATAATTCCCACGTCTGCTTAAATAAACAAAACCCAGAATACATGCTGGAATGTTAAAAAGTATAGTGGTTTTAATATCGAAGGCATTCATAACTTCGTAGAAAGGAATATCCTCATTTAAAAGCGCCTTTAACAAAGGCTTATCCAATATGTCCATAGCATCATCCCCCATAATAATACAATTTAATGTTTTAAAATTTTATTGGATAGTTCTTTTATAAATAAAACATATAATTATCCGTCATTTCTATCTTCTTCATCCTCAATTGCTTTTATAATCCTGATTATTTTTTTTATGTCATTAGGATCCATATTCCTAGTTTGTTTGAATAGTAGTTTTAAATCTTCTCTATCTTTTAATGAATCCCAAAATTGAGCTAATTCGGGATCATCATTTAGTGATTCTGATATTTTATCAGCAGAATCGGTTGCATTTTTAATATTAGTATTACCCAATAAATAATCTACAGAAACATTAAAAAATTTAGCTAACTGGTTTAATGTATCAATATCTGGTTTCCTTTCGTTTAGCTCATATTTTGAGATGGCAGTATTTTGCATATTAAGTTTTTGGGCTAATTCTTTTTGAGTTAACCCTTTTTCTAATCTAAGTTCTTTTAATCTTGAGGAAAACATATTCAATGCTCCTTTCTTTAATTATATTATATATGCCCAGTACGGGAAATCAATAATTTAATATAAAACTCCCCTAAATGGATAATTTTATATTGACATTCCCAAATTGGGGATATATAATATATTTAACAGGTAGACAAAATGGGGAATAAGGAGGTGCAGAAATTTATGTATGATAATTTAAAAAGGCTTAGGACTAATAAAAAAGTTACATTATTGCAGATGTCTAAGCTATTAGGGTATAATTCCCCAAATGCATACTCAAGGAAAGAAAAAGGCGAAAGAAAGTTCACATTAGATGAAGCTAAGAAAATATCAACTTTTTTTAATTTGCCTATAGAAGAAATTTTTTTTAATCCTAAAGTCCCCAATAAGGGGAATAAAAATGAAATCTATTTTAATCAAAAACAGGTAGTGTAATCTCATAAATTAATTCTACCAGCAAAAGGAAGTGATTTGAATGGACAAAGAGTGCAGAAATATTTATCAAATAGCACGCGAGAGTGCAGGCTTGACCCAAGAAAAAGCATCCGAACTCATGGACATATGCGTTGAAAGCTTAAGGGCTTATGAAGGAGGAAGAAGGATACCGCCGGATCGCATAGTTATTAAGATGATAGAGATTTACAACACACAGTATCTTGCATATCAGCATCTAAAGACAAGTGCTGAAGTAGGACAAAAGTATTTACCTGATATTGAGATTAAAGATTTATCAACTGCTATTTTGAATTTGCAGACGCAAGTAGGGGACTATGTCAATTGTGAAAAGCTACTTGTGAGAATTGCCTCTGATGGGAGAATAAGTGACGACGAAGCTTGTGACTTTAAAAAAATATGTAAAGAACTTGATGATGTGCTTAAAGCAATTATGACTTTTAAATTTTCAAAGCAAAAATCTGAATGAGGGAGGGAGTGGGAAAATTGACAGGTGTAAAAGGCGGAGTAACTAATTGGCCACAGACCATGGAGGGTATGAAAGAAATCCAGAGACGATTTACTATAGCACTTGCGAGAATAATTTGGGAAACAAAGACTCCGCATCAAGTTGACCTTATTATAGACGGGTTGGAAAAGCATAAATGGAATGAGCCGATTTTAAGGAGGGATGAAGTTGAGTAACTTAATAAAAATTCAGAACAAAGATTTAATGGTTAAAGAATTTAAGGGGCAAAGAGTTATAACTTTTAAGGACATTGATACATTGCACCAAAGGCTAGAAGGAACTGCAAACAAAAGATTCTTAGATAACCAGGGACATTTTCAAAAAAATACAGATTATTTTGAACTTGCTGGTGAGGAGTTAAGAGATATTAAACAACTTCCGAATTTCGGAATTGGTTTAAATGCAAGCAAGATAACACTTATAACTGAATCCGGATACTTGATGTTAGTAAAATCTTTTACTGATGATCTAGCATGGAAAGTCCAAAGAGAATTGGTAAATGTTTATTTTAGAGTTAAAGAGCAAAAACAGCTTTCACCAATGGATCAGTTAAGGCTCCAGTATCAAGTTATAGAACAGCATGAGGAAAAATTAAATCAGCTTGATAATAAAGTTGAGAATCTAGCTTTAACCATGAACATAAGTGACGGCCAGGCTAAGACAATCCAAAAATTAGTTAATAAAAGAGTAAAAACTCTATGCTGTGGAAATGAAAGTAATGCATATATGGATTCATCAATAAGAAAAAGAGTGTACAGCTACATTTGGAGAACCTTAAAGGATTATTTGAATGTTACAGTTTATCACAATATTTTAAGGAAAGATTATAGCACAGCATTAAAATACATTGATACTATTGCACTTCAAGGAGCTTTATTTAGAGAAGTTCATGAATCTAACGATCAAATGACTTTTAGTAGGGAGGTTGTATAAGTGGACTTAAGCAAGCTTTCTAATAATGATTTAAAGAATGCTATTTGGATTTATAACAATGGTATGGTTCCGATTGGTGGATTAGATGTAGAACAATATCGTATGGAGCTTATTTACAGAGGCGAAGATGGCAAAGGATATGGAGAGGAGGAAGAATGAATTACCTAGATAAAAAAGGCAATGAAATATTTGTAAGTACTGGATTGGGTAGTGAATATGGAACTTTTAGAAAAAGCAAAAATAACGGGCTGCACAGGGTAAAATCTCCAGCAATGCCTATGGTTGAATCCCAAAAGGTAGCACAGAAAAATCTGGACTTATGGGCTAAAAAGAATGGCCTAAAATCAATTAAAGATTAGGAGGAAGAAATAATGACTGAATACACATTAGCACAGATGATTGACAAGCTGGGGAGAAACAAAAATTTAAAATTTCAGTTTGTTGGAGAGGGGCCTTTCAGAACAAATCGCGGTGATATTATTCACGCCAATAGTGTTGGTAGAATTGTAAATGAAGCAAATGAATCTGCACTATCAGATTTTTCACTGAACAGCAAATTTAGGTTGGTAAATGAACCAGTAGACAAAATGACAGCTTTTAAGGCCTTTTCGGAAGGCAAGTCAATTTATTGTCTGCTTAGGGGGAGCAGGTATGATTACAAACCAGATCTAGTTAGTCAATTTGTGGAGTTAAGAACTCAAGCAGATGAACCAATTTCAGTTCAAGAAATTCTATATGGCAAGTGGTTCATAGAGGAGGAAAATTAATGTTTATTCCAGAGAGTGTAAAAGGATTCAATAAGCTGGATGCCGCAGACAAAGAACTTTTCAAAAGGTTCTGTACAAGATTTTACAAGGCATGGGAGTACCCGGAGGATCACGCACCTATAAAAATATCGAGGATGGATGAAAAGTACCTAAAAGTAACTTTAAATGACGGTGACTGGTTACACATTATGAAAAATGGGGACTGGTATTAAAGGGGAGGGAGAAAGTTGATATTTGAAAACATGGTTGCACTTTTAATAGCTGCAGAGAAAGAATGCCCACAAGAAGTAGCTTTTAAATACTTGGATAGATATCTGGAAGATGGTCCTGATTTTAAGCAAGTTCCTAAATTTAGATGGACACCGCAGGATATAGAAGATGTTATGAGGCTAAGGCAGGAAGGCATCAGTGATGAGGAGATAGGTAGTTATTATGGAGTGAAAGCAGATACTATAGTCCATATATTTTATAGAGGAATAGCCAGATCAATGGGAATAAAGCATAAGAAACGTGCTCCAAAGAGTGAGATACAGGAAATGTTGAAATTAAAGGAGCAAGGATGGAAGTCAAGAGAGCTGGCAGAAAAATTCAATACAAACATACACACCGTGTACAGCAGGATTTATAAGGCAAAGAAAAGGGTAGGAGCTTAATATGGAGCAATTAAAAGAAAAGCTGAACAGATATGTTGCTTTATATGGTCCACTGGACAAAAGAACTTTAGAAGTTAGTCGGGAAGTTGACAAGCTGATAGTAGAGAAAATGAGGGAGGGTAAGGACAAATGAATGGATATTTACAATGCTTGATAGACCAGTATGAAAGTAAAACAAGAAAAGCTATAGGAGGAGCTGAGAGAAGTATATACAGAGACATCTTGAATGATTTACTAAAATTTCAAAGATATGCTGAAGGTTTTGAAGAGTCTCAAGAACCAACTATTGATGATATTCCAAAGAAGTATATAGTAACTGGATTTAAGGGTGATATGTCTGGGTTTATAGAGTATCTTAAAAATTTAAGAAGGGGTGAGTAAATGGAATCCATTAGAAAGAAAGCAGATACAGTGGTACAGCTTGTTCAGGATGGGAAGTTGGATACTAAGGAAGCCATAGAACTGGTTAGAAACTGCAAGATGGACAACGAGGGTCAGCTTTATAATCCGAATACCGGGGAAGTTATTTGTGACATTGAACTTGCTACAGATGAACAGGTAAGAATTTTATTACAAACAAAAAAGAACCCTCTGCAAAGGGTCCAAAAGTAAAAATTCGTTACTCTCATTTTATCATGAATGAGAGAAAAATCAAATAGGGAGGTAAGCCATGAAACCAGGAAGCAAAGTAAAGATAAAAAGTAACGGCATAGTAGCAAAGGTAATGCAAGTAGGAAGGTATGGGCTTTTACAGTTGAGTTCTGATGAATTTAGCTTCTTTGATAGAACCATATTCAGTCCGTGTGAAGTTGATGAGATAGGAGGAACATTATGAGTAGAATTAAAAAGATTGAAATAAATAGTTATGTTGGGCTTAAAGAATTCGGGCTTGATGCAGGAAAGGTAAATATTTTTAGAGGTCCTAAAGGTTCGGGAAAGAGCAGTGTTATTGAAGCGCTGGAAACAGCATTTACAAATTCAAAGAGACGTACGGAAGTTATAAGACATGGTGATGATGAAGCTACTCTCTATGTTGAATTGGATAATGGGCTTGAGATAAACCGTAAGATTAGGAACGGAAAAGCAGACTATTTAAAAGTACGTAAAGGTGATGAAGGGGTTCCTTCCACAGAAAGATTTTTAAGGAAGCTGATAAATGGAGACATATTCAGACCTATAGACTGGGTGAATCTTTCTCCTAAAGAGCAGACAAAAAGCATTTTGAACATGCTTCAAATTGATTGGTCGCAGGAAGATATTCAAAAATGGTTTGGAGAGATACCTTCAAACATTGAATACAATCAGCATATACTTATGGTTTTAAAGGCTATAGAGACTAAATATTTCAAGGACAGGGAGGAAGTCAACAGGGTTATCAAGGAGTTAAAAACTCAAATTCAGGTAATTAAAAAGGAGCTTCCAGCTGATTATGATGGCGAAGAATGGAGAAATAAAAAGGTCCAGGAGTATTACAACAAAGTTTCAGAGGCACAGAAAATCAATCAATATATAGAACAGGCAAAGGCACTTCAAGAAGGTTTTCAAAATAAGGTTGCAGCTATAAAGGCCAATGCTGAAAGTGATAAATCAAGAGTTCAGATGAAATATAAAGACCAGAGACAGGATATCAAGGACATTATAGACCTTGCAGAAAATAAAAGATTTCAAGCAGAGTGCAGGCTTAAAAATTTAGATGATGAAGTTAAAAAGAACTGTTCAGATATTGACAAAAATACAGAGATTGAACTAAAAGAGGCTGTTCAGAAAATAAAACAAAGGGCAGAAGAATTAAAGCTAAATGAGAAAAAGAAGGCTGAGACGCTTAAGGAAGAAAAGAAAGAACTAATTAATATTCAAAACAACAAGATTACACAGAAAAATGAGGAACTTAATTCACTTGACAGTTTGGAAAAACAAGAGTTAAAAGCAGTTGATGAAAAGGTAAGTACTGAAATTGATAAAGAGAAAATAAGGGTTGGTAAAGCTGGAGAATATATTGAGAACCATGAACCAGTAGATATTGAACCATTACAGCAAAAGGCTGATGAAGTAGCAGAAATGCAATCCTACTTGAGACAGTGGGATATGCTCCTTGATATTAGAGATAATAAGCTTTCTGATAAAGAAAGATATGCAGCTATTTTAACTACAAGAATTGAAAAATCGAGAACACTTCCACAGGACTTGCTTAAGACTGCAAAGATGCCTATCAATGGCATATCCGTTGATGAAAAAGGACTAATTCGTATAAATGGAACTTTGATAGATGGACTTTCAGACGGAGAAAAATTGGAACTTGCTTTTAAAATAGCAAAAGCCCAGGCAGGGGATTTGAAGGTTATATGCCTTGATAGATTTGAGAGCCTTAAATCAGACCAGAAAACAATCCTTGAAGCTGCTATGAATGATAGTTATCAATATTTTATAACAGAGCATACAGATAGCGAAGAAATGGAAATTGAGAAATTGGGAGGGGTAGTAAATGAATAATGCAGTAGCAAATATTTATGGAGAACAAACACCTGCAGTAAAATCAACCACAACAGAAATGATGGTAGGTAGGGAAGCACAGGAGGTTCAAATGGCCATGTATGTGGCCAAGAAGTTCCCACGTGATGAAGTGGAATCTTACAACCGTATTATGAGAGCTTGCCAGAGAAAAAGCCTGGCAGAACAATCCATGTATGAATATCCGAGGGGAGGGCAAAAGATCACAGGGCCTTCAATAAGACTTGCCGAGGCACTGGCTCAAAACTGGGGAAATATTGATTTTGGAATTATGGAGCTTGACCAGAAGGATAATGAAAGTTCGGTTATGGCTTATGCATGGGATTTAGAGACTAATACAAGGCAGACAAAAATATTTCAAGTTCCACACACTAGATACTCCAGAAGAAAGGGAAATGAAAAGCTGACTGACCCCAGGGATATCTATGAAATGGTTGCAAACAATGGAGCAAGAAGGCTTAGAGCCTGCATCTTAGGGGTAATACCCGGGGATGTAATAGACAAGGCTATAGAACAGTGCGAATTGACCCTCAAGAGTGGTAATACAGAACCTTTGATTGACAGGGTAAGAAAAATGGTTGGAGCTTTTGAAAAAGAATTCAGTGTTACAAAAGAAATGCTTGAAGGTTATATTCGTTGTTCAAGTGATGCTTTTAGTGAGAATGATTTTATAAGGCTTAGGAAGGTATATAAATCCTTAAAGGACGGTATGTCCAAAAGAGAAGATTATTTTGAAATTAAATCTCCTAAACAGGAGACTGAAAAACATAGAACCAAGCTTGATGATAAGCTCAAAGGCAAGACTGATTCCAAGAAAGAAGAATCTAAAAATGAAGATGCGTCTGAGATAAATCAAAAAGATATGTTTGAAGGAACGCCATTTGAAATGAAAGATGGTGAGGAGTAATGGAAGCTACACTTTTGAAGCTAACAGATGAAAATTACTTCTCTCCGGAGGCAAACAGACAGTACATGGAGGTAAGCCAATTTAAGGGCTTCCTTCCCCAATACGGGGGCTGTGAGGCTAGGCAGATGGCAATACTCAATGGAACATACCAGCAGGAGGATTCTACACCTCTGTTAGTCGGTTCTTATGTACACAGCCATTTTGAAGGGACACTGGACAGATTCAAGCAGGAACATCCAGAGATATTTACAAAGGCAGGAGCTTTAAAATCTCAATACCAGCAGGCCAATGAAATGATAAATTGCTTAGAAACGGATGAATCCTTTAAGCAAGTTTACACAGGAGATAAAGAAAAGATATTTACCTTTGATTTATTCGGGGTTCCATGGAAAATTAAAGTTGATTGCTTAAATTTAAAAGACGGGTATTTTGTGGATTTAAAGACCACTAGAGACTTTCAAAAGGTATGGGATGAAGAATTACACAGAAAGGTAAGTTTTGCCGAAGCATGGGGCTATTTAGTTCAAATAGCAATATATAAAAAAGGAATTGAAATTGTGACAAATATCAAGGATATTGATGGATTTATAGCTGCAGTTACAAAACAGTCTCCACCTGATAAGGCAATATTATATTTTACTCCTGAGGATTATGAGAGAGGCTTTCAGAAAGTGAAAGAAAATATACAGCACGTATTAGATGTTAAGAATGGGAAAGTGGCTCCCCAAAGGTGCGGCCATTGTGCATACTGCAGGGCTATAAAGAAATTGGACAGAGCAATACATTATTCAGAGTTGTAAGGAGCATTGAGCTATGGGAGAAGGTGTATACATTGGCTAGACCTCAAAAAGAAGGATTAGAATATTTTCCTTTAGATGTAGATATGGATCAAGATGATAAAGTTGCACTTATAGAAGCACAGCATGGATTAGTTGGTTTTGGTGTAGTAATTAAATTATTAATGAAGATTTATAAGCACGGTTACTTCTATGAGTGGACTGAAAAACAGCAATTACTATTTTCAAAAAGGGTTAATGTAGACATTAACTCACTTAATGTAATCATTAATGATTGTATTAAGTGGGATTTGTTCGATAAAAAGGTTTTTGAAACATGTAAAGTACTTACTTCAAAGGGTATTCAGAAGCGTTATTTAGAAGCAGTGGGCAGAAGACAAAAGGTAAAAATATACAAAGAATACTTACTTTTGGACAATGAAACCATTAATGTATACAAAAACTTAGTTATTGTTGACATTAACTCTAATAATGAGGTAGTTAATGCAGACATTAATCCCCAAAGTAAAGTAAAGGAAAGTAAAGTAAAGAAAAGTAAAAGAGAGAGTAGAGAAAAAAAAGTTTCCGGTACCGGAAACTCTCATGATGAAAAAGCGCTAGAACTTTGTAAATATTACAAGACCCTAAAACCAGGTGAAAGTATAACAGCTCATATGTCTGCTTTAAAGATATTTATAAATGACTATGGGTATGACTGGTGTAAAGAAGCACTGCAGCTTACTGTTATAAACAAAAATGCTTTTATAAAGGGGTATATGGCTAAGATACTTCAAAACTGGGCCAAGAACGGGAAAAGTGAAGTTAAGAAAAATACTTATGCCAGGAAGGACAGCAAATTTGATTTTAAGGGGCGGCAATACAGCAGCAGTCAAGTGCAAGATTTGGAGAAGAAACTTTTAGGATGGGAGGATGGATAGGCAGAAAGTAGTGGAATTCAACCGAGAACAAGGCAAATTTTAATTTTAAGGGTACAAGTAGTATATTTACTTGCCTAAAAATTAAAAGGAGTTTAAAAGCCATGTATGAGAGATTTAGAGTATTAGTATTTTAGTAAAGTAGGTGAATAAATTGAGTAAAATAGTACTTCAAATTCCATTGACTAAATATCTAAGGGATATTGCAAGGACATATGGTGGAGCTAAGTACATGTACGTGACTAAAACAAAAGGTGGACAGGTATGGATTAGTGCCGAAGCTCCTGGAGATATATCTGGAGAAGATAGTACCAACAGAAATGATATTGATTTTGATGGTTTTTACATGAGACTGCCAAAGGATATACACCAATATTTTGAATTAAAAGCAGGTAGTTTTAAAAGGCTAGATGAAATACTCAAAGAGATAAAAGAGAAGGAGAAAGCATGAATAATCCAGTAGAATTAATAGTTCCAGGAGAACCAATGGGTAAACAAAGACCGAAGTTCAACAGATGGACTAAGTCAGCACATACTCCTGAAAAGACCTTGAACTATGAGACATATGTAAAAGAGCTTTATGTAAATAACAGGCTTCCAATGCTTGAAGGATATATACGTGTTCATATTATAGCGTTTTATAAAATACCGAAAAGCACCAGTAATAAAAAAAGACAGCAGATGCTGAACAATGAGCTGCTTCCGGATAAAAAACCAGACTTGGACAACGTGGCAAAGATCATATGTGATGCGCTTAATACCATAGCTTACTTGGATGACAAGCAGATTGTGAGTCTAACAGTTAATAAATTTTACAGTGAACAGCCTCAGGTGGTTGTGAAGCTGAATCAAATAAACAAGGAGGAATGATTTATGGCTAAAAATTTAAACTTAGAAAAGTTAGCAGGGGGAGCCTTTACAGAAAGGGTTAACCAAGCTATTCAAGAGGTGATGGAAAATATAGCAGACCCTAATACACCATGGAAAACTAAAAGGAAAGTCACTGTAACTATGATATTTGAGGCAAGCAAAGATAGGGATATAACTAGTGTGGATATAGTATCTAAGCCGACATTGGCTCCAAAGGAAGGAGTTCGCACAAACATAATAATAGACAAACAGCTTGATGGTGAAATAGTTGCAGCAGAATACAAAAAACAAATACCGGGGCAGCAAGCCATTAAAGTAGATCAGGAAACTGGAGAAGTTATTAATACCAAGAGCAAGAAAGAAGAAAATACAGATACAGACGGCCTAAAGATAGTTAAATAATAAAATAAAAATATATGGAGGAATGTAAAAATGGGTAATTATACAGAAAAAGAAGCATTGCAATATTTAGTGGGTTTAGGTGAAATTAAGGTTCTTGATATTGATGGCAAGAAATTTACAACTAACCAGGTATATAAAGTAAAGGAGCCGACACCTGCAGCAATAACAGTTACCACACTTACAGCTTTGGTGGATTACATTAAATCGGGAATAGATAGCAAATATAGTGGACAAAATTTGATACATGTTGTTAGTCCTGAAAGAGTGGAATTTTATTCTGAATTGAGAGAAGATAAGGACCGAGAAAATTATATGTCAGTTAAATCGTTACTACCAGACAATATTTATTTTAATAGATTCATAGATCCAGAAGAGTTTAATATCATGCTGCAGAGCAGTTTTATAGATAACAAAGACAGAGCACTTTTGTTAAAAGTAGTTGGAAACATAAAGGATTCAGCTGTAAAACAGGTTGGTGATGATGGAGTAAGCCAGGCAGCTACCATAAAAACTGGTGTCGCAAGTGTAAATAATGTGGTTGTACCTAACCCGGTAATTCTTGCACCATACAGAACATTTCCTGAGATTGAACAGCCAGAAAGTAAGTTTATATTCAGAATGCAAAGTGGACCAGCAGCAGCCTTATTTGAAGCAGATGGAGGGGCTTGGAGAAATGAGGCCATGGGTAGGATAAAGAAATACTTAGAGGAACAATTAAAGGATATGGAAGGAATAAAGATAATCTCATAATTAAATTTTGGGGACATGGTTACATTAGCCGTGCCCTCAGATGAAATTTAAGAAGGTGAAAATATGATAATAACCGAGTTCTACAGGCAGAGAATTGCAAAGATAGAAAAGAAAATCAGGGCTGCGGAGCTGGAGAGAGACTTTAAGAAGGTGGTCGCGTTAATGAAAGAAAAGTCTGATATGGAGGAAAGGGCCAGGCGAGATAAAGTTAATTTATAAATAACTAAATAAAATTAATTGTTCTTTGAAAATTGAATAGTACGGTACTTTAATTTAAATTAATTTAGATATTCACAAGATTATATTTGGGGAATAGTATGTAGGGGTAAATATTATAAATCGGAGGAGTCTTAGTGGGTTATTATGTCATGGTGGAACCATGGGTAAAAATTTATGTGGAGGATCTTAATCCCAAAGGGGATAAAACCATATTATTTATACATGGTTGGCCAGGAAACCATAAGCTTTTTGAATATCAATTTAATGAACTTCCAAAGATGGGGTTTAGATGTATTGGGATAGATACAAGAGGGTTTGGCGAATCAGATAAGCCTTGGAATGGATACAACTTTGATAGATTATCAGATGATGTGAGATGTGTAATTGAGGCACTAAAATTACATGATATTACACTGGCAGGACATTCAAATGGAGGGGCAATGGCAGTTAGATACATGGCCCGTCATAAAGGCTATGGAGTTTCAAAACTTGCTCTTTTTGCTGCAGTGGCACCTAGTCTTATCAAACGTCCTAATTTTCCTTATGGTTTAGACAAAGAAACTGTTTTACAACTTATTCAAGGAACATATAATGATCGCCCTGAAATGCTTCGGGGTTTTGGAGATATGTTTTTTTACCAGCATACAACTCAGGCATTTTCAGAATGGTTCTTTCAACTAGGACTACAGGCGTCAGGATGGGCTACTGCTGCGGTTGCAAATGCGTGGATAAATGAAGTGTTTTTTTCAGATTTAGAAAAAATAAATGTTCCGACTTTAATCCTTCATGGAATTCATGATAAAATCGTCCCATTTGAATTAGGTGAAATACAAAAACAAAGTATTGCAAATTCAAAACTCATACCTTTTAAATTTAGTGGACATGGTTTATTTTATGATGAGAAAGATAAATTCAATGAAGAATTGATGAAATTTATTGAGAGATAGAGTTTAAAGCTTCTATGAAAAATATTGTGATTAATAGATTTTAATTAAGTACCGTATTATTCAAATGAATTTTACGGTGCTTTTATATTAAAAAAAGACCAGGGAGACTTCTCTCTGGAAAAATAATATAGAAACTGAACGTAGGTATTTATAGTATGTGCAGATTTCAAACTGTTATACTAAAATTTAAATAGTTTACAAAGAAAAAATCCAGGGGTGAAAATCCCTGGCTAGAGTGAAAAACAGTGATGATTACAGAGTACCTATAATATATGCCAAATTGAAATTATTATACAAGGGGATGGTGGTAATGGGTGGATTTAGGGGAGCGAAGATAATGGCACTGCCATATTGGAGCTTTAAGGAGAAGATAAGAATCGTAAAGAAACATGAGAAATATTACCATATTGAGGATTTCGGAAGAGATGGGTTGACCGGAATTCTATACATGGAGAGAAAGAGAGATGTATCAGTATGAAAGTATTGACTATCAGGCAGCCATGGGCTTCACTTATAGCCCTGGGAGAGAAACATATAGAAACTAGATCATGGAGGACAAATTATCGGGGACCATTGTTAATACATGCAGGTAAGAATATAGATAAACAGGCTTTGAAAAATCCAATAATTAGAGAATCACTTAAAAGTATAAATATAAATGAAATGCCAATAGGGATGATTATTGCTAAATGTAATTTAGTAGATTGCACTAAAGTTAAATCATCAAAGAGTGACGTTATATATACTGATGTTCCTAGAGTTATAGTAGAAGGTAAAGAGTTGATTTTTGGGGATTATTCACCAGGCAGATATGCATGGATCTTAGATAATATTGAATCTTTAAGAAAGCCAGTGCCGGCCAAAGGACAGCTGAGTTTGTGGGAATACAAGGAGTGATGCCATGGAAGCATTAATGCATTTTGTGATTATGTATCTTCTATGCATGGGCATATTTGTTGGAGTAATGGCAACGGTAGTGATGGTGATTAGGCATAAGTAATAAATAAGTAGGAGGGAATGCCAGTGGACAAGGAGACATTTAAAAAGACAGAGGGAAAACTATATGGCTATTTCAGGGATCTTAAAGAAATGGAACTGTTGGAGATTGACTGCAGGGAGCTTCAGGACCAAGAGGAAAGTATCCAGTGGGATATAAAACATTGCAATGTTTATGTTAGTCCAGATAGCCATATGAGCCCCAGCTTTAGTGAGAGAGTACAGACAAGTCCTACAGGCGAAAGCGTGGCAGAAAAGGGCATTGTGAGAGAAATTGAGAAGCTTGAGGATGAACTGGAATATGTAAGTGGAAAACTCCGTAGGAACAGGGCCAGGATAAGACAGCTGAAAAGGAATATAGCTCCATTAAAAAAAGTGCTGACAGTCCCTCCACTATCGAAAGAAATGATGGATTTTGTTATTTACAAATATAAAATAAATAAGAGCATAAACTGGATAGCCAATGAAATGTACGGTGGTGTTAGAAGTACAGCTTATAGAAGGCGTGGGGAGATACTGGAGGACATTGTGAAGTGGGAGAGTTTATATAATGATAATTGAGAAAGGATTCGTAATATGCGAGTTCTTTTTATTTTTGTAAAAATTAGTGGATATATAAAAATTATAGATTACATATTAGAGCTGGGTGCATTAAACATGATTATAATCAAAATAAGTTGTCCGAAAATGTCCGAATTATATTGACAAAAACAAACCTTAAAACTATAATATACATGTAAATGTCCGAATATGTACGAATATTAAAAGCAGGAGTGTGTAACTATGAAATCAGGGCTAATAGAAAATTTGATTGCAGCTCATTGTAGCGGAGATGAAAGTAAATTCATTGAAGCATTAAACAAGTTAGTAAATGATGAAGAAAAAAAGGGCAATATGCCTACGGCATTAAGATTGAAGAGAGCTTATGAAAATAAGAAAAAATCTGAAAGCACCGTAATGAAGTTTAGCCCAAGTATGACTACCTTTTCATCCCAAATGAATATACCAAGAGATAAAGACAATTTATTAGAACTGTATGAAATTGTTCAATCGGAAACATCATTTGGAGATGTGATATTACCAGATAATCAGAAGAAAATTTTAGAGCAGATTATTTTAGAACAAAAAAATTCAGAAAAATTATTAAAGCATAACATGTCACCCATTAATAGAGTTTTGTTATGTGGTCCACCGGGATGTGGAAAGACTATGACAGCTTATGCATTGGGTCATGAATTAAATTTACCTATTGCGTATGTTCGATTAGATGGGCTGGTATCATCATATTTAGGGCAAACCAGTACAAATTTACGTAAAGTATTTGATTCAGTAAAAAATCAAAGAATTGTATTATTCTTAGATGAATTTGATGCTATTGCTAAAAAGAGAGATGATAGTAATGAACTAGGTGAGTTAAAGCGAGTAGTAACTACATTACTACAAAACTTTGATAATATGCCTACAAATGTATTTTTAATAGCGGCAACAAATCATGAGCATCTTTTAGATTCAGCAATTTGGAGGCGATTTAATGTAGTAATTACATTAGAGTTGCCCAATGAAGAACAACGTCGGATTTTGATAGAAAGGGGAATTAGCAAATATAATATTGAGTCAAAGATAGATTATAAAGCAATAGCAAAGGTTTCAGAAGGCATTAATGGATCACAATTAGAAGAGCTAGCAACAGCAGCAGCCAAGAAATACTTGATTGACAAGAAACTGAAAACAGAAGACGTAATGTCTATGTTAATTCAACAATTAACTAAATTTTCGGATAGCAGTAATGAATCCATGAAAGTTATTTGTGATATGCTGGATAGAGGAGTATCATTGCGTGCTGCTGCAAAAGCTATGGGAATATCACATAATACTTTGGATTATCAAGTAAAGAAATATAGGGGTGAATTAGATAATGAGTGATGAACCAAAATTACATTTATGGATACCTCAAGAAGAAGTAAATAAGGTACCAAAAACACCGACATCTAGAAATAAAGACTATGGTTTAGAGCCAGCGGTACATGGAAATAAATTATCTCAAGGGCTGAGAAAAATACTCGAAACATTTCAAAGATTAAAATCTAATGATTCTCTTTGTGATGAGGATATTATAGCTTTTAAAGTTGAATTGCAAGATGGGGAAGATTTTTCTAATAGGAGAAAATTAATAGAAGATGAAGGTCTTAAAATAAATGCTGTTAAGGATAGTCATCATGCAATTGTATCAACTAAAAGAGATATCTTTAATAGGTTGCAAACACGCATTATAAGGTATAGAGATTATGGAACTGTAAAAGATTTTCAATATATTAATGAATTTGAACCATTTAGATCAGTTGATAAACAGTCGGCTTCTTTAGTACGTTATTTTCATGAAAATAAAAATCAAATTTCAGTTGATGTTCAGATGATGCTTTTACCACATTTAGATGAAGAAGTAAAAAATAGGGCTAAAAAGAAATTGTCAGAGAGAATTATAAGTAAAAATGGAAGCTTGCAAGGTGATCCATTTGAACTTACTGATGGAACTACAATAATTAGGGCAATGGTTCCAATGAATAGTTTTAATGAAATAGCAGATGACCAAGCTATATACAGAATAGAACAGACTGTGTTTTTTAGTCAATATGCTTCAAGTAAATCTCTTCCGTTTGAAAAAAAATTAGAAATAGATCCAAATATAAAAATTGAGGATTTACCAAATGTTGTTATATTAGATGACGGCGTTGACTTACCAAATGGATTATCATCAATAGTACCAGTGCATTGGAGAGCGGCTGGATGTCAACGACCTTCATTTTTTGGAAGCCATGGTACTCCAGTGGCGAGTAGGGCGGCATTTGAAAACCTTGGATTTCATATATCTGATTCATATCTTACGCCTAGAGCAAAAATTATTGATGCTAACATTATTGATGAAGGGGAAACTGCTTCAAATATTGTAATTCAAAGAATACGGGAAGCTGTAGAAACCTTTGCTCCAGTGGCTAAAATTTTTAATTTTTCATATAATGCAAAGCGACCAATTGATGGAGATGAAATAAGTTTCTTAGGATGTGAATTAGACTTACTTACTAAGAAATATGAGGTTAGATTTGTTGTATCAGCAGGAAATCATAAACTAGTATTTACTGAAAATGATTTACAGGATATTTTGGATGATGATGACAGTAGAATTGCAGAACCTGCTGATGCAATGTTAGCAATAGCCGTAGGTGCTGCAGTTGGTTATGCTCATGATGGAAGTGTAAGTGGGAAAAATGATATTGCTCCATATTCTAGACGAGGGCCAGGATTTTGTGGATTTTATAAGCCGGATTTGGTAGCATATGGAGCTACTCAATTAAAAAATGGTATGACACCGAGCGATCCGTATGCTTTATGTTTGTCACATATTGGATATTGCACATTGTCAGGAACAAGTTTTACAGCGCCAACAGTTGCTGGTGATTTAGCCCAAATTTTGATGACAGTTCCAAACGAAGATATAGGCCTAGCTCAAGCTCTTTTATATAATGGAGTTACTTCGCTGTTTGAAAAGAATGGAATTTCACAAGAAGAAGTAAATTATGCTGGAAACATATATGGGAGAGGATTGTCTACACCGAGAAATAGTATGTATTCGTCTGAAAACAGAGTATCATTTTTGCATATTGGAACACTGAATCGGTTAACAAAAAATAGGGTTAAATTTCATATACCAACGGTTTTAGCTGATGCAAAGATTAAAAGAGGTGAGGCCAAAGCAAGAGTAACTGTAACTTGTATTGTTCAGCCACCTATAGATAGAACTAAAGGTAGTGAGTATTCAGGGGCATATATTCGAACTTCAATTCATAGATTAAATTCAAATGGCAAAAATGTTACAGATAATCCACGTGTAGCAGACAACCGAAATAAATGGGATTCATGCTATCATTTCTCTAATACATTTTCAAGTTTTAGTGCAGGTAGCTGGGAAATATGGTTGGAACTTTTTACACGCTGGGGAGTAGCAGATGATGATGAAATACCATATTCTTTGGTTATTACTGTGGAAGATTTGATTCAAGCTGGAAATTTATATACAGAAATTGTTAGAGAAACAGCAGGACGGTTTACACCAGTACAACCAGTACGTGTTACAGTACGATAATAAAAAATATCAATTACGTTGATAGCTTAGTTTCATTTATCGTGAATTAAATTACTATAATTTAATTTTAAAATAAAAAAAGTTCCTCTTTTTACTCCTATAGTCTAGTCTGACAAAGTATGAATAGGTGTATATTAAAAATTAAAATGTCTATATGTTAGTAATTAAGAGGAATTTAAAATTATTGAAATATACTTGCCAAAAATCAAGAAACATAGAATTTTTAGTGAGACAAAAATGAGACATATTTGGGACAAAAATAGGACAAAGTTGGAACATATTTGGGACAAATATCATATAAAAGTATTATATACTGTATATAGTCGATTAAGGCTAAGATGATATAGTATAGATTTAAGCATTGTTGAATTTGCAGACATGCCTATTTCCTGTGAAGGCACCTGACATAATGTTGGGTGTCTTTTGGCATGGGTTAAATTTATAAAAATTTTTAAGAAAACTTTAAGGATTAAAATATAAAATAATAATTACTGACACTTCTTAAATAATAATAGTATTAATTACATTAGTGCCTGTGGTTGCAGGGCACGATAAACTTAAGTGCAACCGCCAATAGATTCTTAATTAAATTGTTATCCCCTTGAAATTATATTGCAGAGTAGGCATCCTAAATGGCAGGGTGCTTATTTTGCGTGGAGAAAAGAGATGAGAGTTATGGAAAAAGAAAAGCCTAAGAAGAAAAAATTAAATAAGAATGAATCCAGGAGGGGCGAACACCTCTCCTTTTATGATATAGAAAAATTGATGGCTCATGACTGCTACAGGAGAGTCAAGGGTGCTATTAAGAGGGCGAGGTGAGAAGTATGCAGTGTAATTCATCAATACATGAATGCCCATAAGATTGTTTGAGTTGTGGGAAGATACCAGAAGATAGAAAGGATTGCAAGAAAGAGTTTATAAAACATTGTGAGAAATGCCCCAATAGAAAGCTAAGGAAGGTACATACCTGCAGGTGTAAAAATACTATTTGTAAGTATGGATTTAAAAGTTAAGTCAAATAATGACGAACGAAAATTGAAGGATATTGACTCTTTTTATAGAAGCGTTATGAAAAAGGAGATGATATCATGGATAAAAAAAATAATTATTCAAAAGAAGAAATAAATATGCTAAGTAAATATAGTATTGGAAAACTTAAAAAACTAGATGCAGCATTAAAGAAACTTAAAAATTACGCTTGTAGAGGTGAAATTAATGTAATTGATGATAATAATAAACCTATTGTTCAAACTCATTATGAATATTTTATAATGAGTCTGACATCTGAATTATTATTTATAAAACATAATGATGGCTTAAATAATATAGGCAGTCTTGATTATACTATGGTTGATAATAATAAAATAACTGATTATGAAATTAATAAGACTTCAATTATTATTAATGGAAAACTAGATGAGAATTATAGAATTCAAATAGTGGCTGTATTTAAAAATCCACTTGAGAACCCTTCGTAATCTCCAAAACAAAACGAATAGGCAGGTGGTGACAATGTAGACATGCCGAGGCAGAGAAGCCCGAACCGGGACAAAGCGTTTGAGATTTACAAAGAGAATGACGGAAATATTGATTTAGTAAAGATTGCAGAGATATTGAATCTTTCACCTGGAACTATAAGAGGGTGGAAGAATAAAGATAAATGGGATAGTAAATTGAATGGAACGCTCCAAAAGAATACGGAACGTTCCAAACGAAAAAAAGGTGCCCAACCTAAGAATAAGAATTCAAAAGGTCATGTGAGCAGCGTACCGAAAGGTAATAAAAACGCTGAAACACATGGCTTTTTTTCTAAGATTTTTCCGCCTGAAACAATAGAAATAGTGGAGGATATTATGGTTAAAGATCCGCTGGATATGCTGTGGGAAAATATAATAATTCAGTACACGGCCATAGCGAGGTCCCAGAGGATTATGGATGTTACTGAAAAATCAGAAATGATTAAGGAACTTAAAAAATCCAAAGTTAAAACAAAAGATAGAAGTACAGAGAAAACTTCCACTAATGAATCAGAGGAGGAATATGAGTATGAGTTCCAATTCGCATGGGACAGGCAGGCCACATTTCTACAGGCACAATCAAGGGCCATGTCTGAGTTAAGGAGTCTTATAAAGCAATATGATGAAATGCTCCATAATAACTGGAATAAGGCTACGGAAGAACAGAAATTGAGGATTGAGAAGCTGAGAGCCGAGGTGGCCAAGGTTAAAAATAATGATGGTAATAAACCTATAGAAATAATGATAAAGAGAAAAAGTGATGAGTAATGATTATAGAAAAAGAAGTAAATCCTAGCTTTGAAGATTTCATTTTTAATTGGGATTATAAATTCTATTTTTTAGTTGGTGGTTATGGATCATCAAAGAGTTATCATGTAGCTTTAAAGTTAATCCTTAAATTATTACAGGAAAAAAGAACTGCCTTAGTAGTAAGAGAGGTATTTGACACTATAAGAGATAGCTGCTATTCACTTCTAGAGGAAATAGTAACAGATATGGGACTTGATGATAGAATTAAGTTCACAGCTTCACCAATGCAGGTTAGATTTCCTAATGGATCTAAGATAATATTCAAAGGCATGGATAAGCCTTCAAAGCTTAAGTCTATAAACAATGTTTCTATAGTATGGATAGAAGAATGTTCAGAGGTAAAATACGCAGGATTTAAGGAGCTTCTAGGTCGTTTAAGGCATCCAAGCCTATCATTGCACATGATACTGTCAACCAATCCTGTAAGCAAGGATAACTGGACATACAAGCACTTTTTCAGAAATGACAAGAAAAAAATATTCATACTTGATGATCAAGAACTTTATAAAAAGAGAATAGTCATAAGAAACAACACATATTATCATCACTCACTTGCAGATGATAATTTATTTTTGCCTAAAAGCTATATAGAGCAGCTTGAAGAACTGAAAACTTATGACCCTGATTTATATAGAATAGCCAGAAAAGGCAGATTTGGTATAAATGGTAGAAGAGTACTCCCTCAGTTTGAAGTTGCTCCGCATTATGCAGTACTTCAAGCTATAGGGAATATAAAAAATCCAATCAAGAGAGTTGGTTTTGACTTTGGATTTGAGACATCATATAACGCTATTGTAAGAATGTGCATTGATGATGATAAGAAAATACTTTATATCTACTGGGAATATTATAAAAATCAAATGACAGATGATAAAACTGCAATTGAAATAGCTGAATTCAAAAATACCCATGAATTAATTAATGCAGATTCAGCGGAGCCTAAGACAATTAAATATTACAAGCAGCAAGGATTTAATATTAGAGGAGCTAAGAAGTTTCAAGGATCCAGGTTACAGAATACTAAGAAAATAAAGAGGTTCAAGAAAGTAATATGTTCAGACAATTGCACTAATACCATAGCTGAATTAAAAGATTTAACATATGCAGTAGATAAAAATGGAGAGATAATAGAGGATGAATTTAACATAGATCCACATACTTTTAGTGCTATCTGGTATGGGCTTGATGGTTATGAGGTTGCTGATATCAAGGAGAAAAAATATGCTGATTCTGTCTATAACAAAGGCAGAGGTCTTAAAAATAACGTCTATCATACAAGGAAAGGAGGTACCGTATTCTAATGAATACTAAACAACAGTTATTAGGATTAACATCCATTCAACTAAAGGAAAGAAGACAATGCAAGAATGATTATTTCTATTACAAGGGAAAATGCCAGGATGAACAGCTGGCAATAAGCAATCCAGATACCATTGGACAATCTTGGACAGTTAGTGACGATCTTGATTATGTACCGGCACAGGATATACGAAATAAGGTTGGCCCACTTTTGCGCAAACAAGCAAGGTTTATGTTTAGTGCGCCTCCAGATATTTTATTCAAATCGTATGACATAAAAGATAAAGATAAATGTGAAGAATTAAGGCAATTTATAGATAAAATACTTACAGATAACAGCTTCTGGAGTGATACTCTAAAGGCTTTTTTAGATTGTACTATAAGGAAAAGAGTACTTTTAAGAATTGAAGCTAATCCTGAGCAACCAATAAATATTTTTTATAATTCAATTAATGATTTTACCTATAAAACTACATCAAATAATTATAAAAAGCTGCAAGAAATTATTCTGGTTGTTCAAGAACCGGACACAGCAGACTTGGAGAAGGATAAACAAGTATGGTACAGGCACACTTATAATTTAAAAAACAATACCTGTATTCACCAAATAGAGACATTTGCCAATGGTAATTTTGATAATCCAGTATCTACGCAAGTAGTAGACACAAAACTTGATAAGCTTCCTGCCTGGGTAGTATTGAATGATGCAATGCTTGGTGATATACATGGGCAGAGTGATGTAACGGTTCTTAGAGATGCACAGAATAGTTATAACAGGAAGGTCTCTGATTATGCTGATGCTCTAAGGTTTAATATGTTTGGTGAAAGAGTAATTATAGATGCGGATGAAAACAGTGTGAATGATTGTAAGGTGGCTCCAGGAGCAATAATACCCTTGAAAAGTATAGATGAACATACAGCAGATGCAAAAAGGCTTGAAAGTTCTTTTACTTCTGCCGATCCTGCTGAAAAGTTTCTTGATAGAGCTGAAAAAGATATGTACGAAGCTCTAGATATGCCGAGGCAGGAAGAGTTAAAAAATGTTCCGTCTGCTAAGGCATTGAAATATTTGTACAATGATTTAATAGCCAGGTGTAACGAAAAATGGAATACTTGGGAGCCGATAATTAAAGATTTGATTAGGTTAATTATTAAGTGTTGCAGTAAGTTTAATTGTTATAAGAATTGGAATCATGAATGGGATGATTTAGAATTTAATATTGTGTTTAATCATAATTTCCCCATCCCAGAGGATATTGACGATAAAAAGACGCTGGCTATGAATGAGGTTCAAGCCAATGTAAGAAGTCATAAATCTTACATCAAGGACTTCTCAAATACTGAGGATGTAGATGGAGAAATGGATGAAATAATTAAAGATATAGCTAATATTACAGCAGCTGAGAATGAACAAATAGTTCCAAACACTGACAATATTCTTTAAAATATGGTACAATATGCATAAATAGTATAATCTTAATAGGGAGAGATTCTTATGATTAAGTGGGTATTTTATGCTGCAGGAATTATATTTTTAGCACTATTCATAATATCTATGGTTAAACCAATATTTTTTAAAGAAAAATGGCGGGCGGGATTAGGATATGGGTTATATGCTGCTTTATATTTGGGATTATTTTTTCTAATGTTTTTGGGAGAGTATAACATACCGGTAAAGAATACAAATACTAATGTAAAAACATCTCAAGTATCTGTAAATGGTCCTATAACAGCACTTGAGCCTAGAAGTATTAATCAGTCTGTATTTCAAGACATCCCAATTCAGGAAGTCAAAAAAGTACCTGTTCAAGAAGTTGCAGCTGTTCCGATAGAGAATGTTACAGCAACTAACACCGTTAGCGCAGATAATAATAATCAATATGTAGATGCAAACGGGAAAGGAACAATTATAGGGGATACCGATAGTAAGATATATCATCTGCCAGGAGATCCTTATTATAATACAGAGATGCAAAAACTAAGTAATAATGAGTACTTTAAAACACCAACAGAAGCAGAAGCAGCAGGATACAGGGCAATTAAATAGTAATTAATTGTATAGCACATCAAAGTGCTATTTTTTTATACGTAAAATAGGGTGATACCATGAATGAATACGAAAAGTTAATTGATGATTCTAGGAAAAAACAATCTAAATTAAACATTGAGCAATATAAACAGATAAGAGATTTATATAGAGATGTTGCCAAAAGTCTACAGGTAAAAGCTAATAAAGCTAAAAAAGGCAGCCTTACAGAAAGATGGGCTAAAGACTATAAAAAGGCTGTAAAGGCACAAATTGAGCAGATGAGTATAGTCCTTAAATCAGTTGTATCTGAAAACATGAGAAAGAGTGCTGAAAATGCTGCAGAAATACAATTAGACTTTTTTGACCAGATTAATATGAAATATGGATTGGGAATGAGCA
Organism: Clostridium moutaii; assembly: GCF_041205085.1. NCBI lineage: Bacteria > Bacillati > Bacillota > Clostridia > Eubacteriales > Clostridiaceae > Clostridium > Clostridium moutaii. Next base: position 18,371 of record NZ_JBGEWD010000001.1, on the reverse strand, counting down.
AGGCTTTTAAAGATATGTTTTCTGATGTTCCAAATGATGTATTGAAAGAGATGGTCTCAGGAAACTTTTATAAGGATGGTAAAGGGCTTTCTCAAAGGTTATGGTTTAATGAAAATAAGGTAAATGGGGACATTGACAGGATAATTCAAAAAGGCATAGCAGAAAAGAAAAGTGCTTATGAATTGGCTCAAGACCTCCAGACATATGTAAATCCGGATGCTAAAAAAGATTGGGACTGGAAAAAAGTTTATCCTAATGTAGCTAAAACAATAGATTATAATGCACAGAGACTGGCAAGAACCTCCATAAGCCATGCATATACACTATCAATGCTTAAAAGCTGTGAAAGGAATCCTTTTGTTAATAAAGTAAAATGGCATAGTGTATTTGCACCTAGCAGGACATGCCCTCTTTGTAAAAAAAGAGATGGACAAGAGTATTTACTCAAAAATTGCCCAATGGACCATCCGAATGGTTTATGCTATCAGGAGCCCTTGTTAGATGATAGCTTGGAGAATATAGGTTCAAGGCTTAATACTTGGGTAAAAGGTGGCAGTGATAAAGATCTAGATGATTGGTATGAGAAATATGGTGATTATTTTAGCTCTTAAGAGGTGAAAGTATGAAAAATATAGAAATACGCTGTGATAAATGTAATAAAAATTTTGTGATAAAAAAGCTTAAGACCAAATGGATAGATGAAAATGTCCAGAGAACCTATTTTATTTGTCCATACTGTAAGCTGAAATATACTTCATTTTATACAGATAAGAGAGTAAGAAAAAACATCAAGGAAATAGAGCAGCTTCAAAAGAGGTATGATGAAATAGTCCAACAAAATAAAGAGATAATGCAGGAACTTAGCGAAAAGTATGAAGGGAGCCGGTGATGAAAGATTATCTAATATGGCTTAAAAGTGGTGAATGCATAAATGGTACCACCAAAGAAAATATACTAAAAATGCTTCAAGATAGGTTTAAAAATCATGAAAATGGCAAGGAAATAATTTCATTTACTGATGAAGATGGTGCTGTAATTTTTGATATGGACAGAGTTGAAGCTATTGCAGTTAATAAATGTTATGAGGATAGGAAAGCAGGGTTTTAACTAAGTATGGAAGGAGACATACAATGTGTTCTATAAGTAGATTGTCAGAAAAATGTAGGAAATGTCCTAATGTAAAAAACTGTAACGATAAAAGAAGGGAAGCTTGTGCATTTATGAAACTTCCAAAGAAGTTATTAAATAATTGCACTTCTCCCTTAACAAATTCTTTAATGGAACCAGCAGCAAAACCTTATACTCCCATAACTATTAAAATGGGTGAGTATGGTGATATACACACAAGCTTAGAACAGATACATGAAAATATAATGAAATCTTTTATGCTAAATCCCATTAGTATGAATTCGGGTCTTAATAAGTCTTAGAAATAAGGCTTTTTATTTTGCTCTAAATTAGGAGGGAGGTATACCAATGCCAAAAGATCTATCTGTAAAAGTAGATATTACGGGAACTGATGCTTTCAATGGTTTTATAAATATTTTAAAAGAAGTCATGGAAGATGAAAGAGTTCCTGATGTAGTGAAGGATGAAACCACAATTAAAATTAATGGCTTAATAAATAAAAATAAGGAGGAACAGCGTAATGCCGAAGTTAAATGAAATTTTAGGAGAGGCTGCTTTTGCCCAGATACCAGAGGATGTTAAAAAGAAATATGCTGATGTTGATTTGGTGGATAGCACGAGTTATATTGAAAAATCTGAACTGGATGCTGCCAATAATTCTATTAAAGATTACAAAAAGCAGCTGAAGGACAGGGATAAGCAGTTAGAGGATTTAAAAGAAAAAGCTAAAGGAAATGAGGAACTCACGGCTGAAATTGAAAAATTGAAAGAGGAAAACAAGAACGTAACCAAGGATTATGAAGCGAAGATTGAAAAAATCAACTTTGATACCAAGCTTGATAAGGCTCTTGCAGCTGCCAAGGTTAAAAACCCTAAAACTGTAAAAGCTCTTTTGAATATAGAAAATTTAAAGCTTGATGGTGAGGATATTATAGGGCTTAAGGAGCAACTTGAAGGCTTGAAGGAATCTGATGGCTATTTGTTTGATGGGGATGCTGGGAATGAAAATCAAAGTGGAAATCAGAGTAAAGGTGGGACTGGCAATATAGGTAATCCCGGTTCTTCAGCGACAGATAAGGTTATGAATATAGGCGAAAGACTTGCAAAGCAAAGAACAGAACAGCAGAAAGCAGCCAAAGGTATAGACGATTTTTTATTAAAATAGGAGGGATAAAAATTGAGTATTCAATCATCAAAAACAATATTTGGAGAAAATAAAAACATACTTAGAGATGCGCAGCATTTTATTAGTTTACCTGTTAAAGCTAGCGCCACATTAATTACATCTGATTCAAATGGTAAAAAGATATTACCTGCTGGAAGTATTGTAGATAACACAGGTAAGATAGTTAATGATGGTACTGCATATGGTTTTGTATATGAGGATGTAAATTTTACTAATTCCACTGGAACAGAAGCAGTGCCTGTGGTTGTACATGGAATCATAGACAGCACACAAATACCTACACAGCCTACAGCTGAAGCACTTGCAGCAATGAAACTTATATCAATAGTATAGAAAGGAAGATGATAATCAATGCCTATTAATTTTATGGATGTTTTAAATCCTGAAAATGTAACAACATATATAACAAATTTACCACCACAGAACTTATTAGGAGCGGCTTTATTTCCAGCATCAAAACAAATGGGAATAGATATAACTCTTATAAAGGGTGCTAAGAATAAAGCTGTAGCTTTAAAACCAAGTGCTTTTGATGTAGCTGTAAGAGTTAGAGCATTAAGGGCTAGTGTTGATGAAAAGACTAAAGAGATGCCGTTTTTCAAGGAATCTGTTGTAATAAAGGAAAGAGACAGACAAAATTTACTTTTAGCTATGCAGGCCAACAACCAACAGATGAGAGACCTTATTCTTAATAATATCTATGGAGATATATCTACTTTAGTTGATGGTGCAGATATTCAAGCAGAGAGAATGAGGATGCAGTTACTATCAGATGGTAAAATATATATTTCTACAGATGATGCTGATATATCCTTGGATTTTGAAATACCAACAGGACACCAGCAAGTACTTCTTGGAACTGCTAAATGGAATGATTTTGATAATGCTGATATTGTAGGGGATATAGAAAGATGGGTAAATACCATAGAAACAGATCAAGGAGTAACCCCATCCATACTTGTTATGACTAAAGCTACATTTAATTTAATAAAGCAGAATAAAGCTATAAAGCTTGACATAAACAAAGATGGTACAACCATAATGACAGATGCCATTATAACTGCGTATCTACAAAATAAGTTAGGGGTAAGCGTAGCCATTGAGAATGGTAAGTATTTTGCTGAAGATGGAACTACTCAACTTCCATATTATCCAGATAACAAGATAACATTAATTCCTAAAGGAACTCTTGGAAGTACACATTATGGTACAACTCCTGAAGAAGCTGATTTAATGAGTGGTGCATCTGCCAATGTTTCAATAGTTAGAAATGGAATAGCTGTAACAACCGTGAAGAAAACAGACCCAGTGCAGATACAGACAAAAGTATCTCAAATTTGTATGCCTTCATTTGAACATTCAGATGAGGTATTTATAGCAACAGTAGCATAGAGAAATTAAAATCTCTATGCCTAATTTATTTAAGGAAAGGATTGATATAAATGGCATCAACTAAGGAGACTATGATTGAAGTAACTGTAAAAGTAAATATTAAATATGACAACCAAATTAAAAAGGCAGGAGAAAAACTACAGATAAGAGAATCTGACTTGAAAGAGTTTAAAGATAAAGGGTATATAGAATATATTCCACAAACGGCTGCACAAGATCCCGTTCCACCACAAACTCCACCTGGTAAGTAGGTGAGAGTTGTGGCTAGTAATTTAGATATATTAAAATTTAATCTTCAGGAAAAAGGATATCCATACTTTGATGATGAGGATTTGCAGTTGCTTCTTGATAAAAATAATGGAGATATTCAAAAAGCAAGTTACGAAGGATGTATGAAAAAGGCCGTAGCAGATGATTCACTTACCTTATCCGATATAAAACTTTCTAGTAATAGAGAATACTGGCTTACACTTGCAAAACAATTTAAACCAGCACCGAATTATATTACAAATATGCAAAGGGCTGACGGCCAATGAGATGGGATGAAACAAGAAAGCAGAGAATAAGAAATCAATTAATTAAGAAAGTAACTCCATTTATGAAAGATATAATAGTTTTAAGAATGGGTAAGAATGTGTTTGGAGAAAAGCAAGAAGATCAGTATGTTTCAGCTGTTAGGGGGTATTACCATATAGGAAGTACTTCTATTAATATAGTTAACAATAGTACGGAAGCTGCGAATCTAAATAGAAATTACCAGGACAGACTTTTACTGATAGTAGATGATGAGGTTATAAAAATAAAAGAACATGATTATTTTATTCTTGATGATGTTATGTATGAAATAATTGATAAGGGAAACATTGAGGACATTGTCTGGGATACTTATTTGAGGAGAAAGGAGTGAGAACATGAATGGATTTAAGTTTGATGCAACTGATTTATTAAAAAAGATTGCTATGATGGGAGAAGTAAATAATAAAATGAAAGCAGCTGTTGGAGTTTATTGCGATAGTTCTGGTAAAAAGATGGAAAGCTATGCTAAGAGTAATGCCAAATGGGAAAACAGAACGGGAAATGCAAGGCAGACAATTAAAGGTGGATTTAAATGGGAAGATAATAGCAAATGTAGTGCTTTTGTGGCTGGCAATATGGAATATTCTCCATACCTTGAATTGGCACATGCTAAAGGTAAAAGTGTAGATAATGAAGTTGGTATGGAAGTATCGCCTTCATTTGCTCAACTAGAACTAGCTAATGAGGGAAAGTATGCAATATTAAGACCTACAGTTAGAAAACTCACTCCTGAATTTGTGAGCGGTATGGCTAATCTTTTAAAGTAAGGTGATTATATGGGAGTTAGTTTTAGATATGCATCTCTAGGAGATTTATTGCAAAATTATATAAATGGAACATATATACCACGTACTGTATGGGAACGTGTTTTTTTATTATTAAAAAGCAGAGGAATAGATGTGTATTCCCCAGGACAGCATGAGGGAAAATGCACATCTCCTTATGTTGTAGTAAAAAATACAGGAACTTCAGGTTTTCAGGGCAGTAATCAAATAGGCTCTCAGACATTAGATATTATAATTTATTATCCTTTGACAAATTATTCGGACATGGAGCCTTATACATGCCAGATCCAGAACTTCTTGAGTCAATTAAAAGAATATATAAGATCTACAGGAAATATTACACCAGTGGTAATTGATGATACAGTGAGCGGATATACGCAAACAATTGAGTATCAAACATTTCAAAGATTAAGGAGGTAAAACAGAATGTCAGATGTTACAACTTCTACAGAAAGTATGCCCATTGCAAATATCGCATTGGGAGAAATTATAAACGAAATTACAGGCGAATCCTTTATTTTTGATACAGCAGAAAAAGCTGATATCAAACCGGATCTTAGTAAAGGTAAAGAAGATATTTTGAGAGTTAAAAACAGGATAATTGCTATAAATAGAACAGATGATATATGCATAGGATACAATATTAAACTTACAGATAATACATTTTCACCTGAAGTTATGGCATTAGTAGATGGAGGAACTGCTACATCCAGCGGATATGAAGGAGCCGAGGTAGGAAAAGCAGTAAATAAAGTACCATATACTTTAAATTTATACACTGAGGAAAAAGACTATGATTCTTCAACTATTAAGTATGCCAAATTTAGCTTTAGACATAATAAGGGAACACCAGTGGAATTCAAATTTGAAGATGGAAAGTTTTATGTTCCTGAATTTGAATCTACCAGCAGACCCAAAAAAGGTGAAAAACCAGTATATATTGAATATGTGGATACTTTACCTAATGGAGATACAAGTGACGGCTCAATACCTACTGTACCTAGCCCACCAGTGCCTACAAATCCGGATGAATCCACAGGAACTCCTGGAGTTACAATAGGGACAGATTGTAAGGTAACATGGACTTTTGCTGATGCTGTAAATGATGCAGATGTTACGGCTATTAATTTCAAAGTTACTAAAAAATCAGATGGTTCAATTGTTTCTGGTAATGTAACCATGGATACAACTAAGAAAATTATTACTTTTATACCAACTGGTATAGTTGCAGGAATTACTTATGAAGCTACTGCAGCATCAATTAGAAAAGCAGATAGTAGTGGGAATACAACTGCTGTAACGGTTGAATTTACTACAGCATAGGAGGATTTTAAATGGAAGAATTAAGAGTAACAAGCTTGGAAGAGCTGAAAAAACAATATACAGAAGTAATAGAATTAAGACCTTTTGCTGGAGAGAAGTCTATTCATGTAAGGGTAAAAAGACTTTCTATTTTAGGATTATGCCAAGAAGGAGAAATACCTAATCAACTATTAGGGGTGGCAAGAAAACTGTTCTATCAGGAAGACATACAAAAAGTTGATTTAAAAGAGTATGGGAATATTATTGATATAATATGCAAAAATACTTTAATAGAGCCAAGCATAGAACAATTAAAAGAAGCAGGTTTGAAACTTACGGATGAGCAAAAGCTTGAACTTTGGGCATATAGTCAATTGGGGGTGGAAGGATTAAAATCTTTTCGTAAAATCAAAAAGGATTCTTTCAGTGATAATGATGGCAAAGACATACAAGACAAGACCAAGCCAAATTTTAAGCATAGAAGATAACTACACAGCATTTTGTTTTGATGAAGCATGTGATTATATACTAAGTGAACTTTCTAAAGAAAAGCCTAGAACTCCTAAGTGGGATTATAAAGAAAATATTGACTTAAGTAGTAATGAAAGTAACAAGGATACGATTAAATGGATGATGAAACATAATAAAACACTCTAATCTAGGGTGTTATTTTTATACCCTAAACAGGGGGGTGGTATATTGGCGATAAATGCAGGCTCTGTAGTTGCGTTTATGGAATTAGACACTTCAAGATTTACTAATGGTTTAAGTAGTGCAGGAGAGCAGATGAAGCAGTTCATGAATTCTAATAATTCTGCAGAGACTAGAATACAGAGTTTGGGTGGAGCAATGAACACCGTTGGTAAAACAGCAACAGCAGCTGTAACGCTTCCTTTAGTTGGAGTTGGAACTGCGGCGGTTAAAACATCTATGGATTTCGGAGCTCAAATGTCAAAGGTGCAAGCCATAAGCGGGGCTACAGGTGATGACCTGAACAAATTAAGAGAACAGTCTATTAAACTTGGAGCTGATACAGCATTTAGTGCTACTGAAGCAGCTGAGGGTCAGGAGAATTTAGCAAGTGCAGGATTTAAAACAAATGAAATATTGGAAGCCATGCCTGGAATGTTAAGTTTAGCGGCAGCAGGGGATGTGGACATAGCTACTGCATCTGATATAGCAGGAAGTTCACTTAGAGGTTTTGGGATGGAAGCTGGTCAAGCTACTCACGTTGCGGATGTGTTGGCAAAAACAGCAGCAGATACAAATGCAGGAATAACTGATACTGGGGAGGCAATGAAATACATTGCTCCAGTTGCTCATTCATTGGGAATTAGTTTTGAAGATACAACTGCAGCCATAGGACTATTAAGTAATGCAGGAATTAAAGGCTCACAGGCAGGAACAACTTTAAGATCAGCACTAACAAATTTAGCAAGTCCAACTAAAGCGGCAGCATCAACAATGAAGGAATTAGGAATGAATTTTTTTGATGCACATGGTAAAATGCTTCCCTTAGGAGATGTAATACAGCAATTAAAAGATAAAACATCTGGATTGACTCAACAACAAAAAGCAAGTGTAATGGAAACTTTATTTGGGCAGGAAGCTATGTCAGGAATGCTTGCTTTGGTGGATCAGGGACCGGATAAATTTAGGAATCTTGAAAAGGGACTTAAGAATTGTGACGGTGCAGGAAAAGAAATGGCCGACACAATGCAGAATAACCTCAAAGGTGCTATTGAAAGTATGAAAGGTTCTATAGAAACCATGGGAATAAGAATTGGAGATGTTCTGGCACCTGGAATAAAAAAAGCTGCAAATTTTATATCTGCTTTGGCCAATGGTTTTTCTAATTTACCCAGACCTATCCAAACGGCCATTGTCTATTTAGGAATTATGGCTGCGGCATTTGGACCTACAATGATTATTTTTAGTAAAATAATCACATCAACTGCTACAGTAGTTGGAGCTATGAGTAAAATTGGGTCTGCAGTTTCAGCAGTATCAAAAGTATTCAGCGGTTTAAGGAGTGCTACAAGCATTTTTACAGCCTTGCCAGCCCTTATAAATCCACCTGTTTTAATTACAGTTGGAGTAATAGCTGGACTTGGATTAATAGTATATGCAGTAATCAAACATTGGGATGCTTTTAAAAAATATGCATCTGCTTTTGGAGAAGCTATAAAAAGTATATTTAAATCCGTTGGTGATTTTTTCTCTAAGGCTATTAAAGGCTGGGAAATGTATTTTGATGAATTTAAAGACTTTCTTTCTAAATCAGCTAAAGGATGGGTAATGATTTTTCACGATCTGGGGGCGGATATGAAGGCTATAGGTAAATTTATCTTTGGAGGCTTATTTGATGGTATTAGTAGCATGGCTGGTAAGATAAAAGATAAAGTGTCATCCATAGCAAGTTCTATAAAAAATACTTTTAAAGAGGCACTTGAGATACATTCACCGTCAGCTATTTTTGATGGATTTGGTGTTAATACAGGGCAAGGATATATAAATGGATTAGATAAAATGCAAGATGCTATTAGAAATAGATTCTCCAGGTTGGCAAATGGTATTAAAAATTTAGGCAATACAAAGCTAAACCTTTCAGGGCTTGATAACGCTGTAGCAAATAGTACTTACGGAGGTAGCCAGGACGGAAAATTAAGCAACCTTGGCGCAGGTAAATTTCTTAATTTCGATCCAAAAATAAATCTTTATGTAACCGTGGCCGATACAGGAGAAAAAGGTACTGCAAAACTTACAGATGAAGTAAGATCTATGGCTAAGAGTTCGCTGAAAAATGGTTTAGTGGATTTCTTCATGAATGATGTTATAAGGGACTAGGAGGTGGCTTATGATTGGATATATCAAGGCTTAATGGATTCAATGTACAATTTTTATATTCAGATGGTATAGATACAGGATCGGTAATAACAAATTATAAACCACCACGGCCAGCTTATTTCAGAAAGGGAATCAGAACGATATCTGGATATACTCAGTTTCAGGAGAATATTAAGAGCGATTGTATAGTTGAATGTACTTTATCTTTTCAAATTAAGGGAGATACGGATGCAGAGACTCAGGCTAATGCACAAAAATATTTAACCTTTCTAAGTAGGTGTACTGAAAGATTTACACTAATAAACGAGTTCGGGGTGACTTACAAAGGATATATCCAGGAAAAGTTTGACCCAGATACTCCAATTGAAGGAGATATATATTATATAGCTATACAACTTTTATGCAATCATGATATTTCAGGTTGGGTGAGTGATGATAATGGGTTATAGCATAACTATATATAAAAAGATGGGTTATGTAAGCTATGGAACTGAAGATGCAGATAAGATTACGATTATAAATAGTCTAATAGATGTAAAGATAAATAGAGCAAGGGATACACAAGTTACGGAAGCAACTGTAATTATGGAATATGAAAAATTGCCATTAGCTGCATTTCAAGGAGGTAACTCTGGAATTATAGATAATTATGCTCATATTGAAATCTATTTTGATAATGTAATTCAGCTTTCAGGAGTCATAAAAAAATATGAGTATAACGAAGAAAATAAAACAATAACGCTAAATTGCCATGATATGTTTTATAGACTTTTAAATGCTACGGATGAAGATATAAATTATGGTGTTACTACCGCGGTGAACGTAATTGCAGACTTAGTGAATAGGGCGGGATTAAATTTTTATCAAGAGGGTGGAACTAATTATAGTATTTCTAGCTTAAAAATAACAGAAGGTACTGTGTATGGAGATGTTATACAAAGTTTTTTAGAAACAATGCATGCAATTATTAGATGCAATAAAGCAGGTACAATTGTTTTGGAAGATCAATATCCTCCGTATATAGAAAGCGGTGGAGATGCTAACCACTTTGACTGGGTATACAAAGATTCTACGAATAACTCCTCTGACAATGCTGGCAGAGATGCAACACTAATGAAAAACATTCTTAAAATAACTTGTAGCGTAAAAATTAAAAATGAAGATTATATTGCCTTTGATAAATTTGAAGATCCAAGTATGACTTCTTATTTAAATGGTGAAAGATGGTATGAAATAATAGACAATTCTTTGGCAAATACCCAAGAAAAGAGAAAAGCTGTGGCAGGATGGAAGTATTTAGAGTATTGGAGAAAGAGCACCCCGCTTACAGTATTGCCAACCTTAGGTAATAAAAATATTGATTTAGGCCAGGTAGTAAAATTGTTAAGAGATAATACAAATCCGGGATATTATTTAGTAGTTGGTATAGATACAGAAGTAACAGGAGATGGCTACACAGATACTTTACAATTAGAAGGCATGAGAGATAAAACTACAATTTACGAGATACCAAAATTGATTGCTTCTGGTGTTATGAAGGAGGCAAGTTAATTATGTCTAATAATGGATTTAAGAACTTTAGAGAGCCTGTACTTTATGTACTGAATCAGGAGCTAAGAAAAAGGAATCTTAGAAATAAGGTATCTATAGATACAGGTGAGCAGCCGTATAAGGGAGAACTTGTAGAATATCCGGTTAAGCTAATGAGAGATCCTTCTACAAAGAAAGTTATTAAATGTGTGTATGGAACTGATACAGACCAGTGGAGTGAGGAACTTATTAGGGATAGCAGTGGGAAAGTTTATAGAATAAAAACAACTTATCCTGATGGTAGTATTAAAACAGTACAAATTAATAAAGACTCGGATAATCTAGTTGATAATATAGATTATATTTAGGAAGTGGTTTAATTGAGTTTACCTTCATACGTAATAAATTTTGATGAGCTGGCAGATGCTATAAAAGATTATCTGCAAAATGGAGTAAATGTTGATATTGGAAGTATAACAGTACCTACAGATAATATGGAAGACTTGCTTACTCAGATAAGAGATAAAATACAAGGTGTGAATTATACAGATTTAATAGAAGCATTAAATGCTCTCGGAGTTAAATTGGATGGTCTTTCTGGTAATCTAGGTATAAGTGGTATACAGAAAATATATGGACAAATGCTTCAGATATCAGCACCCGAAGGTCCCTATACCATAGAATTTACAGTACCTAAAGCAGGAAGAATTACTGGAATAACAGCCTCTCAATCAGCGTGGAATTTCCAAGATACATGGGATTTAAGGGTTGAAGATACAGTGTTATTTACTGGTGTCCGAACTAAGGAATATGGAGAAAATAAGTTCTTTAATGTTTTTTATCCGGTAACTGCAGGCCAAAAAATATACTTTGTATTTAATAATGTCAGTGGTTCTTCTAAAATATTGTGGGTGGATTTTAATATATTGGAGGATTCATAGTAGTGAGTTTACCAAAGTATATTATAAATTTTGATGAATTAGAAGATGAATTGAAAAAGAATCTGCTGCAAATTGTAGATAATGCAATGAAAGATAAATACCCCCAATTGAATACTGGAGATATAGAATCTCTATTAAGTGAAATAGAGGACTTGCTACCAGATGAAAAGTACAAAGGGCTTAAAAATAGAATAGAACAATTCATAATGTATAAATATGATGGTACTCAAAAGGTTCAGGCAGCTTTGCTGGATATACCTGCAATTATAAGTGATTATAAGAAAGATTTTGTCTTTGATAAGGATGTTTTTTTAACTGGCCTACATTTAAACCAGACAGGTTGGAAAAAGGAAGATAGGTACAGTATTGAAATAGATAAAAATAGAATAATAGACAATGCGACTACAAAGGAAATAGGAGAACATAAATACTTTAATACTTATTGTAAAGTAAATGCAAATATACCTATTTCTTTTATTTTACACAATTTAAGTGGAAACAGCAGGCAGGCTGTAATTGATTTAGAATACTTAGAAGGAAAGGAAATTACAATAGATCCTGCAGCACCTGAAAATCCTGACATTGGAGATATACCAAATGATTGGGATATAGCAGTCCGTATGCAGTGGGAAGACAATAATGATACAGACATGGATCTCCATGGGTTTATGGGAAATATGCACGTGTTCTTTGACAACAAATCCTATAATGGATTTTACCTCAATTGGGACTATGTAGAGCATATGACTAATAGTAATCCTGAAATAATATCGGTTAAGGGTCACTATGATAAAACTTTGGAAGTATATATTCATGATTTCAATGGTGGCCCCATAAAGAACCCTATAAATCTGAAAATATATGAAAAGAGGTCTTATAATGTGGTTCTCCTCAAAGAATATAATATTGCAGTTGAGAATAGCAGTTCTCTTGGCTATGGAGTATGTAGTATAGATTTAAAAACCAAAAAAATAACAGACATGTTTGTTAGAAAGGATTTATTTAGAGAATAAGGAGGTAATTATATGGCAGTAACAGAGGATTTTTATTATGTAGAGGGCAATACCAGTGTAAAGAACTTAGTTAAAGCTCTTGTTACAGAGATAACCCAGAATGCAGGTATTTATAAATGGGATTTGGTAGTACCATCCAGTATAGATAATATTGGTGCTAGTTTAGAACCTGAAACTGTAAACTTAATAACAGATGGAAGTACTACAGATAAGGTTCAGACAGAATATACAATAAATAAACAAAGTGATACATGCATAATAAAAGCAACCACAAGTTATGGAAAGACTTTTTATGTAAAGATTGATAGAGTGTCAAAAGATTTATCTGTGGAAGAAAAACAAGCTATAGTAAATTTTAAAAGCTTACACATGTATCTTATTGCAGGAGGAGGTACAGGGCATAGAGCAGATGCACAAGTTCTTGAAATAATGGCAGGTGAAAATCCAGACATATCAGGTAGCGGTTACGGCGACTATGTAAGTGCTGTAATAGGTGCACAGGCATTGAATAATATAAGGTTACAGATAGCAACAGAACTCAATCAAGCAGGTGACGACATAAATATAGCGGATGATGTGCAACAAAACTATAATTATAGGCTGGCCTGGTATAGAAGTCTACAACCTGAAATAAAAGATTTTTTACCAGTACAATATTGGTTAAATGTTACCAAGGACAGTATAAATCTTGTGCTTAGAGGAGATCCAAGCGCAGATGTTGCACCTTATAATAATTATCTGACAAGTTATGCTTATATTGGAGCATTAAAGCCTGTAGAGGATTCGGCTTACACGGATGATGTGTATAACTTTGGAATAACTACATCCAGTGATATTGATCCAAATTACAGTAACCCATATGGTGAAAGAACTGCCACGGGAGTAACAGATGTATGCATGATCGCAAACAAGATAGGAATGCCATATCAGCCACATTATCCGGCTTTTTATTCTACAAATGTATTTATGGATAAATGTAATGTTGAAGGTTCAAGATGGAATCATAAAAAACATCAATTTTCGGATATCACTCTTGTTCATCCAGTTGATATGGAAAGAGGGAAAATGATAAATGTTCTGGCTGGAGATGCATCCAGCATATATGATATGGACAAACTGGTATATGCAAAGGATACTGATGATGAGGAAAACTATAAAAAATTTAAAATAACAGCCCCATTTAATTTTTTGAATAATAGCTCAAATGTAAATTATTGCGTTGCCATTAGATGTTATAAGGCTGCCGAATAGGAAGTGGTCAAATGCCCTTGCATATAGTTCCCTTGTGTAATTTTAGATATGCAGGGGATGTTTATTCTGGAGCTACATTTGAATATGATACCACAGGAAAAATATTTAAAGCTGAAAGACTAAAATTACTTCGTGAAAGTACCATAAAAGAGATTGAGAAGAGTAAAGAAAATAAACTTTTACGTAGTGTTTGGAATAAAAGTATAGTTAAAAATAGCAGTAAGCTTTTACGTAGAAACAATTATGATGTCAGTAAATCTATTTTTAAATGTTTAAAAGCAGAAAATAGAGGCATAAACATAAACCCAGGAATATCTTTAGAAGAATTCAGAAATATAATTTTAAATATCGACAGAAGTATTGAATTGGGGAATACAAATGACATTATCATAAATGTGGAATGTAGTAAAAGTCTTGAAGATGCTGGCTTCACCGAATTTGAATTGGAAAGAAATAAAAATTTGCAGGAATCTAAAGATAAACAAATAAGCAGAAATGATTCTCTTGTACATTTCAACAGGGAAAATTTACTATTCAATTTAATTATAAATGATACTTATATGCATAAATTAAGTGAAAAGCCAATGGATAAGAATAAATCTATAATATTTACTTTGTCTTATAAAATTAGATTTATAGGTAAATCATCAGAAAAATATTTTGACAGAGTCTATTTTATCCAGACCTTTTTATATGAGAATAAATCTTATGAAAGGTATGATATAAAAAATATAAGTAAGTATAATCAAAGATTTGTGGATAGAATTGCATTAAAACATATGGACTATAGAGATGCTGTATTTAGTTTAAAAAGAGAAGTATTGAGAAATATATTTATGTCCTACAGATTAATAAATCTGGATAGAGTCACCATAAAAAAGATTTTTAGAAATTTAAAAACTAAATTATTACGGAAAGATAATAGAAGAAACCTTTCAGTTATTGTAGATAATTATGGCTTGGATAGATTAGTGGTTAATCACATATTTAAGGATATCAGTAAACTTTTTATAAGATATACAGAAAAGAATATTTATTTTGATTATAGTACTTTATTGAACAGAGAAATAATTACTAAGATAAATAAAATGCAGGATAAGTATTTAAAGGGCATAGGCCTTATAAATATTTACAGACAAACAGGAAAATCATTATCTGGTGCTACTGTACTTAATATATTTGAGAATGAAAGCCGTAGCTTAGGTAGTTTTAATAGAGATTTGTATAAAGAGGTCAATAATAACAAATTTATAGAGATTACAAAAAGATGGTGGTGGCTAAACTCAACGGATCCACGAGACAATTTAATTATTCCTAATATGGATTTTAGCTACAATGAGGAACTTTTAAATAATTCTTATTATGAGTACCTTAGATTTACAAATCATCCCATAGGATGGGGAAATACCTGGGGTATAGATTGGAATATTCCTGCTTATGCTGTAAGCATTGAAATAATGCTGGATTTAGTAAATATCTTGATTATGACATGGCATGACAATGTACAAGGGTGGTTGTGTTGTAGCGGGAAGGAGTCAATGCAGTTTATAATGGAACTTTTATATGATTGGTATACTTTAGATATTTTAAAGCCTAATGCAGATTATTACAGGGCTTACAGGTGGATTAGATGGGAAGCAGAGAAAGTATATTTTTTAAATTTGGATAATGGATTACAAGCCGTAGGCCTACTTATAGCAAATTTGATAGATTACTTAAAACGACACCATTTCAATTTAGTTCCACTTTGGAGAAATTCAAAGGCTATGGATATAGAAAGAAACTTTAATAGAATGGCTCAGAATAGTGATTTAATGAAAGCTTTAAACAAGGCAAAGGGTAAAAGATATTATTATCTAGAAACTCAAAATATAGAAAAGAAAAATATTTTAGGAGATGGTGGTAATGGCAGCAATTCCTAGTACAGTAGATTTTAAAACTCCACGTCAAAAGGAATGGGGAGTATTACAAAGTAAGAATTTAGCGCAACTAAATTATGGAGGAATAACAGATGATAAAGGGGTTCCTATAAAAACCTATTCAACTAACTGTTATCAAGATGCACTTGATCAGGCGAAGTTATTAATAGCCCAAGGTACGGGAACTACTAATGTACAGGTAGTTGAATTTGTACCATATGATTACATGATGCAGCCTAATGTATAGGAGCTGGTTACATGAAACTTATAAAAGTTAAAGATGGATTACTGGAGGTTGAGAATTTTTTCTTAACCTCCTCTTTCAGTGATTTTGCTGGAAGTGCTAATGTAACTAGAGATATTGCTTCAGAAAAAGTTAAACTTATTTCAAATAATAAGATTGAAAGAGATTTCAATTTTCCCGAATTTGTATTGGAAGTAGAAAAAGGAAACTTTAATCCCATGGGAGAAGATGATTACTCTACAATATATTTTGATAATGAAAAATATGCCTTTGGTATTAAAGATAAAAAACAAGATGAGCAGCATAGGTTCTGGAAAATACTAAAGCAGGACAATTATATACAAGCCTATACATCAGATGATGGAATCAATTATACCAATATAGGTGGAATGAATTTTGCTGATGAAATACTTCATCAAGGTTTTGAGAAATACAGCAATGAAGATTTTATTCTGAATAACTATAGAGTATATGCTAACCCTTATGTAATACTGCAAAACTTTCCTGAAAATACTGTTTGTGAACTGTATGATACAAATAATAATTTACTTAAAACTAGAACTTTTGATGGTAATTTAGAATGTAAGATATTTTTAGATTCTAATATTCAAGGATATTTTGTTTTTAAAGATACTAACAATAATGAACTGTATAGATCTGGCTTATTGGATTTAAAATATGGTGATGTATATATATTTAGCAAATACGAACTTGAAATAATCTATAATGGCTTAGTTGTTACAAATACAAGTCCTGGCATATTGAAAGATTTGAATGAAAGTATAACTATTAAAAATTTAGATACTGTGGATTATACAGGATTGAATATTGGAATAGAAACTGCAAGTAACGACTTAATTCAGCTGAGTCTGGATGGTGAAATTTATTCGGATACTATAACTTTGGACTTGCCACAAGGTCAGAGCAAAGACATATTTGTAAAAATAACTAAAAATGTAGATAATCATAATTTCTCAGTAAGAGATTTTCAACTTGTTATAAGTGAGTAGGTGAGATACATGAGTGAATTTTTCAGCGTGACTTTAAATAAGGATGTTGTTTTGGATGATAGCCAGACATCACAAGCTACAGGATGGAGCAGCCAGAAGATACTGGATGAAATAATTCAGCATAGAATAACTAAATTTGAAGAATTAAGTGATGTAAATGTTGCAAATAAAAAAGATAAACAAATTGTAGTTTATTCTGAAGATCAACAAAAATTTACTACTATCGATATTGGAAACATAGGGGACGTAGCAGGGCTAAGCTTAAAACAAATAAGCAAAATGGGTGTAGTAGGGAGTGCAGACTCTCCATATGAAGTGGATATTCCTATAAATACTGTAGATTTCAAAGTTCCAAGAGTGAATGTCTTAAAATGGGAACCTAGTGCTGAACAGGATGTTATAAAAACTCTAAATTTATTTAGTAATTCTGAATCAAGTGATTTTCAGTCTGATGATATGATTGTTTTTGACAATACAGCACATCTTAAAACAGAACATAATTATCAGATGCAATATGTTGGGGACATAGGAACAGATAATGGAGAATATTCTTGTGAAATAGATAAGAGTATTTTTAAGAACATTGAAGATATGCAAGAAGATGAGGATGGATTAGATAAATATTTAGATTTAACAGTAATACCGAAAGATAGGTTTTTAGTTGCCAGTGGAGATAAAGACCTTAGTTACGTAGATAATGTAGATTATTTTAAAATTACTGCCACTGGAACTAATGTAAAAGTAGTATGTAGTGTAGATGGTGGACAAACATGGAAAACTTTTGATACTGATCACTGGGAAAATATAAGTTTAACTGTGGAAGACGTAAAGCAGAAGGGCATGAGTGTGGCCACATTTAATGCTATAAATTCTACCTATTGGAATTTGCTTAATACAAACAAGAAAATAAGGTTTGCATATTTACTTTCCATGGATGATATTTCAGATGTAGAAAATATAGATAATCTTGATTTACAATATGATGGCAAAGGGCGCTGGTTAGAAGTGAAAGACAGCGAATATGATGTTGTTTATGCTAGTAATACTAACTTACAAATATTTTTAAAGTTTAGTGGAGACGTAAAAATTAATTATTAAGAAATTTTCGTTAATTTGGAGATGATAAAATAAATGGATACAGTTACATGGAATCCTAATGATAAAGGTTCTGCTACAAGTCTTTCAAATAATAATTTAACTGCTACTGGTGTAGATGGTAATGGGACACATATGGGAGTAAGAGCGAC